>NZ_CP112998.1:6742840-7058010 GCF_026625565.1 Dyadobacter pollutisoli | reverse complement strand
GCCGGCCATACCACTAGCCCTAAATGCAACTCCACCTTCCCAAGTCGCATTCCCCTGAGCATCACTCGTCAGTACCTTCCCAACGCCCGGAGCCTGTCCATTCCCGAATATCTTCACACCGCCTTCTGCCTTTAAAGCAACTCCTGCGTCACTTCTGGCATGAACGCCGGTTCCGCTTCCTGCACTGTAACCTTTGATCGCCGAGGAATTTGATCCGCCATGGTAATTTTCAATCAGAAAAGCGGCGGCAGGTTCTGAATCAGCGCCATAGTAGGGTAATTTCCAATCGGAAACCGCCCGCCAATCAGGGGAAACAGGTGTATTTGCGTTAAAGTAGAAACCGACGCCATTTTTCAGGTTTGGATTTGTATTGTAAACCAGCAAACCGTTTGCAGGGGCAGTTATGGTAGTTTTGTCGATAAGCGAAGTCAGCGACACTTTGGGAATGAGGATTCCTTTATTGGTACTTTGAATATCCAGTGCAGCACTCGGGTCGGGTGAGGTGGTATTAATACCAACGCCTTGTGCGAAAATCGTGTGATGAAAAACTAGTGCGGTAATCAGTAGTATGAGCTTTTTCATTTCAGCTGTTTGTTTAGATTGAATTTTGACAATTTCTAAACTTAAACATAGCTGAGATAGCATTCATTCAAGCTTTACCAAATGGCGGTAAGCGTTGAACTAACGGAAAAACCTTTCCGGAAACACTAACTACTTATCAGCAAAAATGTCCGTCAGGTCTATCGCGAGTTCCGGAAAGATTGCGGATTTCAAGATCTCTCCGTTAATCTTCGGATGCTGTCCGATGAATTTCCCGGACTCATCAAGAATAAAGATATGCACGTGTTCATATTCGGGATACACTACCCAATACTCTCTTACGCCGCTTTCTTCGTAAACGTCGAACTTCTGCTTCATCTCCTTATTCGAATTCCCCGGAGAAAGCACTTCAATAACCAGATCAGGTGCCCCCAGGCATCCCTGGTCATCCAGTTTTGAATGGTCACAGATCACGCAAATATCCGGTTGAAGAACCGTAGTAATTTCCTGATTGCTTTTCTTGTCCCGGGTAGGTAGTCTTACATCAAAAGGTGCCGCATAAGCACTGCATTTCTGCCCTTTAATATAGTTACCAATGACCCCAGTCAAATTCCAGATAATCGCCTGGTGTCGGCGTGAAGGAGCGGGAGGCATTTTGTAAATGTATCCTCGTATCAATTCCAAACGTTCTTCGAAATGCCATTTCAGATAATCGGCATAGGTGTATTCCCCGTTTAAATCCAGTTGTTCTAGCGTGTTGATCATATATTATTGTTCCTTTCTAACAATAATACCGAAAACCAAACTCAAAAAGCCAGCGACCTCAGAAATTTCAGCCCGTCGACGGCTATTGCTTCGCGGGAAGGTTCTACTTGGCGCCAGATGGATGCTGCTTTGGCAATGATCAGTACATCGGGGGTGAACGATTCGATGACGATATCTCCCTGGTAATTAATGTGGTCCAGCGCGGCAAAGATCCTGTCCCAGTTGATCTGATCGCCGCCGGGTGTACCACGATCACTGCCGGAAGCGTGTAGCAGTGCCAGCTTATCACCTGCTTTGTGAATCGCCAGCGCGGGGTCTTTTTCTTCGAGATTCATGTGAAAAGAATCGAGATGCACCATTAATGCGTCGCTGCCGACATCGTGAATCAGGCGGAGGGCCTGATCGCATGTGTTGATAAAATCAGTTTCGTAACGGTTGAGCGGCTCGATAGCAAGCTTCACGCGATGTTCCTCAGCGTATTTGGTCAGTATTTTGAGATTTTTAACAACGTTGTTCCATTGTCCCTGCTTCTTATCCTCAGGTACCAGACCAGCCCTCCCCACTGCCGAATAAATAGGCCCGGCAACCAGGCTGCTCCCAAGTATCGGCGCAATGTCTATCAATGCATGAATGTAGTCAAGAGAAGTGATCTGCTCTTTCCGGTTCCCGCGCAAGTCGCGCCCAGGCCCGGTTGCGGCGCATACCGAGCGACATTCCAGTTCATTGTCGTCTAATGCTTTTCTGATGAATTCGGGATCAATATTGGCCGGATCTTCCACTGCAATTTCCACAAAATCGAAGCCCCATTCCTTGAATTGAGGAAACCATGAGACACTCTCGTTCGTGAACGGCGAGGAAAACAGATAGGTATTGATCCCGAATTTCATATACTATTTCCCTTTTTGCTGGGTAAAAATGCGTACACCTTTTTTGTTGCCGGTAACGATGTCCAGTAATCCGTCATTATTAATATCCTCCACCGTCACATGCAATCCCACGCCCGAGTCATTATCGATTTCGTGCTTAATCCATGTCGGCGTCTTGCCTGGTTTGTATTCGTACCAGTTCACAACTGCCGGTTCAAATTCGCCCGGGTCATTCCCATTATGGGCAAAATAACGTTTGCCGGTTATCAAATCAAGGTTTCCATCCCCATTAATGTCCTTCAACGCCAGACCGTGGGTCTGGGAAAACGATTTATCAATATCATGATGTTTCCATATTGCATTGCCTTGCTCGTCTTTACCCTGCTCATGCCACCAAATGCCATAATTGTGCGCCGAAGCACTGATCACGTCATTCAATCCGTCGCCATTCAGGTCCATTACATACATTTGCGAGCAATCCTGCCCCAGGTCAGCGGGATGAAACTTCCAGTCTGCATCTTTCGCCTGCTTGGCCGGGCCGCCTTCCGGTCCCTCCCACCAGCCGCTTCTCACCACCACATCCTTGCGCCCGTCACCATTAATGTCCCCGTAACCGATGCCATGCGTGTACATATGCGTGGAGTTTTTCTCATCATTGCTGACGGTATACTTTTCCCAGGTACCATCGCCTTTTTTAGAAGGACATTTCAGCCAAATCACTTTTTTCGCGGTAGGATCATTGCAAAGCAAATCCAGCCGTCCGTCACCATCGATATCCACCAGCTGCGGCGATTCATTTCCAACTGACGAGTGGATCACGTGCGTAGGCCAGTAGCCAGGTTTCCCCTTCGGATTTTGGTGCCAAACCGCCGCCTTTCCCGGCCAATCGATCCTGATCAAATCGATCCATCCATCCTGGTCCACGTCCATAGCAAAATCCAGAAATGAGTCACTATAACTTCCATTCACGATAAATGAGTCAGGTTTGGCCAGTTCATGCGCTTTCCAACTCGGAGCTTCAAACCAGTATGCACCCGAAAGTACATCCTTTTTGCCATCCTTATTGACATCGCCCATCGCTGCTCCTTCGGCAATAAATTTTTTGGTCAGCTCCTGCTTTTTGAATGCTACGGTATGCCCCTTTTTCGCTTTGGTCTGCGCCTGCGCCGCTGGGATAGTCAGTAGCACGATCAGCCCGATACTCAGCCAATTCATTTTTCTCAAAACACTTTTCATCAGATATAATGGATTTAGGATTTTAACATTCACTCATTCACTCATTCACTCATTCCCGTTCCACGGCGGACTCATTCACTCATTAACTACCTAACACTCAACAAATAATCCAGCAAGGCATAAAAGTCCTTTTCCGGAATAATGCTCCTGAACTGGTCAGGCATCAAGGTGTATTTGGATGCCCGGTACTCTTTCATATCATTTTTAGCCACTGAAAACTCCTGCCCCGTCAGGTCTGCAAAAACCATCGCCTCACCCTCTGTTCTTCGATAAAGGCCAGTCATAGTCTTGTCATTTTTCAATATAATGTTATAAGTCCTGAAAGCCTCAGTTATATTCCTGTTGGGGTCGAGTATTTTTTGGGTCAATGCCTTATGCCCCCAGTTTCCGATACCGTCGAGCTGCGGACCTATCATTCCTCCCGAGCCCTGTATCTGATGACAAGAGCTACAATTTTGGACGAAAATAGCCTTACCTGCGTCCGCAACACCCTCCGACGGCTTGAAAGTCGCGATCCTGGTATCAATCAGTTTCTGTCTTTCAGCCCGCTCGTCAGCTCCGGCGCTGAGAAATTTGTCCATTTCTATTTGCTGCGCAGAATTTGCATTGATCGCAAACCGCTCTTTCACCGGAATTTCATTGGCAATGTCTGCATTAGCTTCTTCGCTTTTAAATGCATTCAACAGGTACCCGATCCCTTCCGAGGTATTTGCTAGCACTGTCGCGATTGCTACCTGCAAATTTCTCGCGCCGCCCGCCAGCTGCTTTTTTAGTAACTCATATATAGAAGGTGAAGATGCCTGGCCCAGATACCCCGCCAGTTTTTCTCTCAATGCGGGTAATTCGGCGGGATTGTCGAATACATCGCTCAAAACCGGCGCATTAGCATTGGCATCTATGTTCATCAATGCTCCCGCCGCAGCACTTCTGACCCGGTAATCCATCCAGGCAGCTTTTACCAGTCGCTGCAAATCCGGTTCCAGTGATTTGATCTTATACTCCCCCGCAATGTCCGCAGCAGCCACGCGCTGGTCTGTCAATAAGGAAGGTGCTTTGGCTGGTATTTCCAGCACCGCAGGTTCCAGTTTGCCTATGCCAATTGAGCCGATGTAGGAGCTATCCACCACTTCGATGTACCCCATTTGGCCTTCGAAAGCATTCAAATTGAAGGTTGCATTCTTGATCAAGTCCTTAAACTGACTCGTTTCTATCTGATTAAGCCGATATTCACCCGCCAGCTTACCATTGGCCAGCCTGATCCTTACCGCATTATTGGAAATGCCTTTTTTGGCAGCTGTGTTATGAATATCATTGTCAAAAACATTCATTTTGAGCGTTGCCGGTAACTTGAATGGTACAGAATACAAGACTGCTTTCGGTGCGTAACCATTTTTTTCGCTCAAAATAATCCTGAATGCGGGCATGACATTCGTCAGAAAACTTTCGGAAACCATCCATGGATTAATAGGTTCGCTGTTTTTCATCAGAGGCCTGTTTTTCCACAAATCTGTATTTTCCGAGATATTTCCCAAAAACCTGCCGGACAAACTGGAACCCCAGGCAATCAGTTTCCCGCCCGGCGCGGTCCCGCTTTGCTTCACCCCTGCCTGAATGGTTTTGTACAGCGAAAGTTGCGTCTCAGGATCACTGGCAAATTTGTCATTGATCAGGTCAATGGCTTTTTCCAACTGGTAAGGCGACACCTGCCGACCAATGTATTCCAGGTTTTTAACCAAATCTTTGGAAGGCAAATCGTGCGTCAATGTGTAATCCAGCACAAATGAAGCCGCCGCACCGGACGGTATGTCAAGCATCGCACGAGTAATTAATGCCGCCTGATCATCGTTCCATTTCATAGCCGGAATGCGCCACATTACGCTCTTGTCACGAATCGTATTTCGCACGCTGAGCATGGCAGTATACTTCAAATGCGTGTCCTCAGGATTTGTTTTATTATAAAGATCCATCAAAAGCGTAAGGTTCTCCGCCTTCGTAAAGCGGCCCAATATCTCCGCTGCCGTGCGCTGAACAAACGGATCTTTGTCATTTAATGCCTTCGTAGTCGCCTCATACTGGCTGTCCGCAAGCTTCTCTCCATCCAAAAGTATCCTGAATGCATGTACACGGATTACAGGATCCTGATGACTCAGCGCCTCGCTCAGCGTGGACTGATCCAATGCATGCAACCTTTGTAAAACCCACAGCGCGTGCACATATGCATTCGCGTCCGCATTATCCCCCAGCGAAGCACGTACAGGCTCAGCAGCCTTGTCTTTCCAGGTATCCACGATCCTGTCCGCTACCTTCAATCTCGTGTTCAGCTGCGGATGTTTCAATCCCCCGATCAGCTGATCCAATGTCGCTTTCGACCAATCGGTCACCTTCATATCCTGATATGCCTGGTCACCTTTGTACGTGATTTTCCAGATCCTGCCGCTCAGCCGGTCACGTCCGGGGTGGTTCAATGCTACTTCATAGTGACCAATGATCCGGTTGTAAAAATCAGCGATGTACAATGCCCCATCCGGCCCTACCTTCACATCCACCGGCCGAAACCAGGGATCTTTACTGATCATAAAAGGCTCTTCCTTTTTGGTAACGGGCGTGGAGCCTTTGTAAGTAACAGTATTGCGGTCAATGCGGCAGGTAACCACATCTCCCGTAAAAAAGCTTTTCCGGTACTGCTCGGGGAAATGGGTACCGGTGTAATAAACAAGTCCGGCGAGCGCAGTGGAGCCCAGTTCATAGGTCATCATTTCAGGCGCGAAACCGAGCCCGGCAGGTGCTTTTTTACCAAAATGCGGATAATCTCCTCCAAAGATCAGCTGCGTAATGGGCTTGGTATGGCAGTCCACAGAATACAGGTAGCCTCGTTCATCGTAGGCATATCCAAACGGATTGACACGCCCGAAAGTCGTTTGCTCCACCCGGCTGCCGTCCAGCTTCACCCTGAATGTGTTGCCGGAAGCCATTTTAATGGTATCGCCGTCTGATCCGGCCACATGGGAGGTATTTGAAAACCCGTGACATACCTGCAACCAGCCATCATATCCACGCATGAGGTTATTGACCATACCGTGTGTATCCTTGTGGCCAAACTCCCCTAGCAGCACTTTTTTGCTGTCCGCCTTGCCATCATTATCCGTGTCTTTGAAATAATATAAATTGGGAATGCTATACGCTATGGCACCGTCCGACACCGGCATGATACCGATCGGAATGTTGAGGTTATCGTCGAAATGTGTGAATGTTTCCGCCTTACCGTCGCCGTTTTTATCTTCCAGGATCGTGATCCGGTCCTTTCCGTCGCTCATTCCTGCCGCCATCGGATATTCCGACGACTGGGTAACCCACAGCCTTCCCCGGTCGTCGAACTCCATGTTCATGGGCTTGGTAATGTCGGGTTCTGACGCAAAAAGTGTTATTTCAAATCCTGGTGGAAGCACAAATGCCTGCCGCTCCTCTTCCGGCGTCCGGTAGTTGGTAGTCCTGATGTGTTCGGCGTAAATATCGGCGGCAGTCTTACTTTCGGTTTTCGCAACCGTGACATTTTTACCAGCCTTGTTTTTAGGAGTACTACAACTTGGTGCGTAAAGCAATAATGAGGTCATCAAAACGGCTGCACCAACATTTTTTAAATCATTGGATGTAATCATAAAATCCGGAAAAGGTATTGTTATTTAAGCGTTTAGGAATATTTTTCAACGAAATGGCATTGCTTACAAAACCCGGAATGACATGTTTTTACTGTGAGACTTAGGTTATCAAGCGGCTTTACTGTTTCTCCTGCGTCTAATTAGCCAGGCAACGATCACTAAGGCCAAGATACTACCTGCAACCGGTAGGGTTAGCAGCCTTCTGAATATTCTCGTGGATAATGAATCGCGCACAAAACCGTATTCCTGGTATGCTATATGAATGTCCCGCTCACCTTTGTAGATTAATTTCAAACCCCAGTCTGTTTCAGAAGGTAATGGTGGAAGTTTGATGATCCCGGTCTTGCCGGAAACCAACTGGCCATCACCCACATTGATCCAGCTGCCATTGCGTGGGTTAAACCACTGAGCGCTGTATACACTGTTGAGCTTACAGCCCCGGATCTCTGATTTCGGGCAACCCTTCTCGAAATACACCATAAAGATATTCTTATCCGGTGTGCGGGCGCAATAAGCCCAGCCTTCATAACTCAGTATATCATGCGTTTTATTGGGTGACACCAGGTCTGCCAATGGTACAAGTTCCTGGTACCGGCGCCCGATAGAAAAAGCGAAAGTTTTCAGGTATTGCATCTCTGCCGCAGATCTCCATTTGAAAGCGTCCCACATATGGATCGGCGCGGCTGGTTCTATATCGCCGC
The DNA here is from genome assembly GCF_026625565.1 of Dyadobacter pollutisoli. Taxonomy (NCBI): domain Bacteria; kingdom Pseudomonadati; phylum Bacteroidota; class Cytophagia; order Cytophagales; family Spirosomataceae; genus Dyadobacter; species Dyadobacter pollutisoli. Next base: position 7,050,246 of record NZ_CP112998.1, on the reverse strand, counting down.
CCCATATACCTTCGGCACCATAAACGTGACCGGCAAGTCCGCCGGAGAGGAAGCTTCCGTAAATTCCCGATCGCACGATTTCATTGTCATGCTCGGTGCCGCCATCCGCACCCCGGGTGTAGTTCACGCCGTCCTTTCCCCTGTTGTCTTTATAACCTGAGTAATAAGGCTCGCCATTCAACGCTGGTTTTGGATTTTTAAGATTATATATCTCTGTCAGGTACCAGTAGTTATTGTGTTCCCGTTGATTGCCCGTCTGGTGCAATGTCACCCAGGAATCCTCGCCCCAGTTTTCGAGCGTGGACGGATTGGCGTTGGCGGACAACAGGTTTTCAAACGGCAGCGGCCCGAACCTTTTTTCAACATCTTTAATCGAAGTAACAAAATCTCCCGGGCTTACCGTTTTATCAATAATGTCGAGGTGCACCGGGCTGAGCACAGTATTGTAAGCCTGGTAACGAGAATAGAAGTATTGCAAAAAACGGGAATACGAATCAGGCCACCGATAGTATTTAAACCAGAGCAGGCTGGCATCCCGCCTGGTAGCTTCCATAAAAGGAATGATGCCATTAGCATTAAGATAGGCGACCTTCCGGTCAATGTATTTGAAATATTCCGGGTTAAGCCGCTCCATATCAGGGAAATAATTTTCGTAGCCCGGCACTTTTCCGGGGAACAAAAAAGGTCTTCCTCCTTCATTGTCCATATTCTTTGCACTGTTTGTCCCAAACTCTTCCCAAGCCGAACGTAAGGTTGTTTTCACAGAATCGGCTACTACCAGAATGTAAGAACTGTCATCGGTCTTCCAATTCGGATAGGCAGCGATCATACTTACCCAGTTGTAACCCTGTGCTTTCCGATAGCGTACGTAATCCTTAAATCCAGCCTTCGGGCCAATGGGCCTTTTCACTTCATCGTCATACCATTTGAACCGGTTAGCTCCCATGGAAAACCAGGTATCACCAATGGCCAGGTATGGTGTGCCGTCCGCGAAATTTAAAGCATGGTTATTAGGTGAAGTCCGAAGGAATCCACGCCTGAGTGGGTTGTCCAACTTTTCTTTCTGACTCCACTCAACAGCCGTAAAAGAACTCGTTTTGCCGGAAAGTCCCGGATCATTCGGAGTGGACCCACTTTTCCAGGTCCAGTCGCCCGCTGTTGTAGCCACCAACCTCACACGGAACGTATTGCCGCCATCCCAAAATCCGTAGATACGTTTTTTAAATCCCGGACCGGTCAGCTCTATCCATACAGTTACATCAGTATAAGGATTTTTGTAGGTATTGACGGCAGTAAATGTAAGCTCCTGCATTTCCCAGATGTGTACAGGCGTTGCTGCAGTAGTCCGTAAGCAGGCAAACAGGAGGAGCCAGGAAAAAAGTACTCTGATTGGGAAATTCATGTAATTTATGTTGACGCGATGAGAAGGCAATGGTACTCTTATAAAACTCGTAATGTTGTGATTTTTACTTTGAGCATTGGCCTGCATAGTAGCCATTTTCCTTATAACCGCTTCCTTTTTTTGCTGCTTACCAATTTTTCAAGCACTTTCTCATTGACCCTAACATAACGCTAATCAATATACGCTCGACCCAAAATCTCTCGTGTTCGCAGTGCATGCAGAGTAACAGCATTATTCCAACTGTCCTGCACTATCATGCTTTTATTCAAATATCTCTCCGATTTGCTCAATATTTACACCCAGTACCTTTTGGGAAATGTCATTAAGGCTGGCCGGGTCTCCTTCAAAATGGTAGGTACGCTGGCGATGCACCAGCGATTCCCCCGTTTTCAATGCGCGGGTGGAGGAGTTGGATTCCAGCTCATAGAATGGTCCCATTTGTGTTCCGTCTTCGAGTTTTCCGTCATTGTATGCATTCAATGCGTCCCCGTTGTAGGGATCTTTGTGAATTTCCCAGGATGATTTCAAGTATTTTTCTTCCGGTAAAAGACTATACTGGATGATCGTCAGAATGCCTTTTTCGGAATCGTAGCTGCCCGCTACATTGCGCGCAGAACGTGGCGCAATACCGATCTTACTTCTGAATTTGCCGTCTGCTTTGAGAAAAACCGTCGAATCCGCGACTTTGATCCTATCCGACGGGATCTTGCCAAAGTAGTCGTCGGTAATCAATGGCTTGTCTGATAATTTCTTTGAAAACGGTGCGATGATGACTGTCTTTTCGGTTGGGCGGAACATTCCAAGCAGCCAGATACCCAGCATTCCGGTCTCAGGCTTCCATTCTGCGTCTACGTTTTTAACTGCATTGACGGATTCATAAGCCACCGATTTGCAATTTCCTAACGCAGCAATGTCCAGCCCGCTGAGAATCGACGGCTGGTCGAGCATGGTTATTTTGCGTTTGATTTCAATGACAAATGTATTGCCTGAGTGGTTTTCGATCATGGCCCGTGCCTCGAAAGTAGCTGAGCTGCTATCTGATTCGGAAACCGCAAACGACACGGTGTCAATGATGGCAGGCGTTTGCCAGTTTTCAAAATCAAAGGATTTACCTTTTTTGAAATAAATCGAAAACTGACCGCCTTCCGGGGAAAGCCAGAAACGCTCTTCTCCGCCAAATGCATTCATATGTGGCTGATGCTCGCCACTTTTGATCAAACCGTAATTGATCCAGCCATAGCTATTTCCCTGCCCACCATCAGCTGTACTGGTCATAACCCGACCCTGATAGTCGGCGACGAGTATCGCCTGAGCGCCGCTGTTGTCCGGCGAATGGAGGACAATTGTCTTTTTATATTGATTCAAAAAGGCCAGGTCGTAGCCAAATGTGCCTTCGGTTAATTTTTGTTCCACGCTATTTTGCTCGCTTTGATTCTTTTTCTGACATGCAGTAATTACTGTCACAGCAGCAAAAAGTACCAGGATTGAAAGGTGCTTTTTCATAAAACCAAAAGTGCTTACTCTCTCAGATAGTTACCGTAACCCACGATCAGCACAGACAAAACAATCACCAATATCCCAGTCAGAATGGTCGTAATGGTCTTTTTACTAACACCTTTCCATTCTTTCAGGATCAATCCCCATGAATTGGCAACGAGGATAATGAATGCCATGTGCAGGATCCACGAGCTCGGCCCGTTGCCCAGTTTGCTTTCTCCCATGCCGTAAAAGAAGAACTGTAAGAACCAGGTCGTACCTGCAAGTGCTGAAAAAATATAGTTGGAAAGCAGCGGCGTCGAAGAGTCGGTGTAGTTACCGAAAGTTTTGTTGCGTGCATTCAGCATCATACACCAGATAAAATTGGTAGTAAGCCCTCCCAAAAGTATCACGACATAAGTCACATTGTTTTGGAATAAAAACTCACCCTGATCAGGATTAACGGCTTTCCACACTGCATTGGCCTCCTCTGCCATGATCTTGCCCGCATCGATCCCGAATGCAAAACATGCGCTCAGTACCCCGGAAATGATGGAAACGGTTAGGCCAAGACCTATCTTGAATTCGGTTTTATCGTCCTTTGCGAGGCCGCTTTTTTTCAGGTCACTATCTTTCATTGACCCTGCTTTTCCACAGATAACGATGCCGATCACACAAACCAGCAACCCAAATAATACCCATTGTCCCCAGCTATTTGTGAACAGATCAGATATTGTATCTTTTCCCGGCCTTGGTGAAAACTGATAATAAATGGAGGGAATCAATGCTCCAAAAACAGAACATAAGCCAAGAATAATGGAACTACCCAGCGCAACACCCAAGTACCTGACTCCTAAACCGTAAGTAAGACCTCCTATTCCCCACAAAACGCCAAAAACATAAGTGAGAACGAGTATACTGCCGTCGGTATGGGCGATAATTTCGGTGAAACCTGGGATGGTCAGATAGGCCGCAAGCGGCGGAACGATGAGCCACGAAAACAGGCCTCCCACGATCCAGTACGATTCCCAGGCCCAGCCTTTGACTTGCTTGTAAGGAATGTAAAAACTACCGGAGGCAAAACCTCCAATAAAATGAAAGATTACACCAAGAAGAGCTTGCATGAATTCAGAATTTTATCATGTAAGGGTTGGGGCAATGGTATCTACTCTACAAGACTTGGCAAGTCTTCGAGACTTACCAAGTCTACGGTTCTAAAACTACCTTACGCGTAACACGCACATCGCCTGCTTTCAATTCTAAAATATATAGTCCAGCAGGCCAGTTCAATGTGGAAATTTGCTTCTCCGTATTAGCCCTGATCGCCTGGTTCCGCAAAACCGTTTTACCGCTCACTGTCAAAATATCAACCGTTCCATTTTTTGACGACAACACTTTCAAATAGTCAGCAGCAGGATTCGGATAAACTTTGATCGTCGGTTCCAATGGAGGCTCAGTACCGGTAATGGTGACTGGCAACACATTAGTTAGCAGCCGGATACCTCCCGCATTACTACCTATCGCAAGATCTGGTTTTTTGTCGTCGTCATAATCTCCCACTGCCAGGGCGAGGTAGTTCCCGTAAACCGGCGCTCCGGCTTTTCCGTTTAGCGCTACCAATGCACTTTCTCTTTCTGTCCATTTGCCCCAGTCAGCACCGTGAAAAATACGGACATTGCCTGTGTGGTCAACGGTAGCGAGGTCAGGCTTGCCGTCGAGGTCGAAATCCGTGACGGCCAGTTGTGGCGAGCGACCTGCGAAATTGATCCCGACACCTGCAAAAGCGTCTGTTTCCAGTTTGAAAGAATACTGCTTATTGGTACCTGTGTTGGTATAATAGTAAATGTTGCCCTGCTGTTTTCCCACTATTAAATCTAAGTCTCCATCATTGTCGGCATCATAAAAATACGGTGAATCGCCAGTTTGAGACTCGGCAGGCATAGTAATGGTTACCGCTTCTCCCAAATTCAGCTGTGCCGCGGCATTGCCAGTAGCCTTGTTAGGAATGTAACGGTACTCCATTTTAAGCGTAGCAGTTGACGTTGCTGCAAATCCAAGATCGGCCACGCCGTCACCATTGAAATCCGTCCATTGAGGTTTAAGGTTGTATAACGCCAGCGAAGAAGGTATGTCCAAGTAGTTTTCAGATTCCACTTTGAATGCAGGTTCAGTTGCACTGCCTTCATTTTTCAGAAGCCAGAACCCGCCTTTGAATCCCGTCGCGCCTGGCATTCCGCCAGTACCAATGAGCATGTCCAGGTCACCATCACCATCGATGTCAAAAAACGAAGGTGACGCGTTTTCGCCGACGTCGAGCATCTGGTCTTGCAGGAAGTTTTTTTGTACCAGTTTAAAATCCGGCTTGTCGCTGGTGCCTGCATTGTGATAGTACCAGCCCGATGATTTGAAATCTGTCAAATTGAGATCGTTGGAAGGTACGCTGGGTGCGATCAGTAAATCTTTCACACCATCAAAATCCACGTCTTCCATAAATGCAGCCGGGAAAATGTGCAGCAAAACCGGATTAACCGCGGGATATGTGTTGGTAAAAGCCGTGTAATTTCCGATCAGTCCCTCCGACGAATTGGTCAGAAACGAAATGTGTTCATTGCTCACGTGCCCTACCAGCAGGTCTTTTTTGCCATCGCCGTTGAGGTCGTGTAGCATAATGGAGTTACCGGCATGCAGAATCCGCCCGCCCGAATTATCGACGACGCCACAGTCCACACCGAAAACAAAATCCTCGCCATCGCCTTTACGGAAATTGCCCCAGCAATCGCCATTCCGCATAAAAACAGGATTTTTGGAATTGCCCAAACTATCGGGAACACCGAATTTTTCCATGCTCAGGTTTTGATGCAGCTCAACATAAGTCCCCGAAAAATCGAACAAAAGCAAATCCAGATCGCCGTCGTCGTCAATGTCCGTAATACCGGGAATGTCCGTTCCCGAGACCTGCAAATTGATATTCCCCGAAAAACCTCTGGTATAGATCACATCTTCCATCAGTTTCCATGTCCACGAAGCACCTGCTTTCACCTGCTGGTACACACTGATTCCCAGCGAAGTACTCGCGAAAAGATCTTTTTGACCATCTCCATTATAATCGGCGAGGATCATCCAGTTGTCGGTTTGCGGAAAAAGCGATTCGTAGTATGGTGCGTGGATGTAGGTTTTTTTGGCAGGATTCAATGGGTCGGTGCCGGCCAGGAATGTGGTGACCTTACTATTGGTACGGTCGTACACGACCAGGTCTTCGTCGGTATCACTATTTAAATGCATTTTCAAAAACTGGGATGCATTGAGCCCACCTGCCCATGGGTTACTCAACTTCACGCCTTTGGAAGAAACACTGGTAACGGTATCGGTTTTGAACCAAACCTGCTGGGACGAGGCCTTTGAAAGAGCTAGTATGTAAAAAATAAAGAAGACACAGGAGGTATATTTCGTACGCATCGTTGAGGAATAATCTATTAGTTTTGCAGGTTCACGGCCGACTTATTTCACTTCTTAAACGTAACGAAATAAGCGCTCATAACTTTATAATGACCCGATAATTCCATGTACACTTCCACCGAAACACTTTATAACATATTCCAAAAAGGTGCAAAAATATCCACCGACACCCGCCAGGTGAGTGAAGGATGTATTTTTTTCGCATTAAAAGGAGATAAGTTCGACGGTAACCAATATGCCGCAGAAGCTTTGCAGAAAGGCGCTGCCTATGCTGTGGTAGATGATCCGGCCGTGGTTGCCAGCGATCGTTTTTTATTGGTCGAAGATGTACTGGCAGCATTGCAGGACCTGGCCCGGCACCATCGCAAAACATTCACTTTTCCCGTGATCGCATTAACGGGTTCTAATGGCAAGACCACAACCAAAGAACTGATAGCAAAAGTGTTATCGATGAAATACAACACCTACGCAACGAAGGGAAACCTCAATAACCATATAGGAGTACCGCTGACCATTCTGTCCGTTGACCCGGCCAAACATGAAATGGTGGTCGTGGAAATGGGTGCCAATCATCAGGCTGAAATCGCGCTGCTGAGCACGATTGCTCAGCCCACCCACGGCCTGATCACGAATATTGGCAAGGCACATTTGGAAGGTTTCGGCGGCGTGGAAGGAATCAAAAAAGGAAAGGGAGAATTGTTTGATTTTCTTTCCAAAAAGAAGGGGACCGTTTTCGCCAATACGACCCACGATACGATCATGGAAATGGTAAGCAAGCGCCGTGCATTCGGTGAAATCGTCTTTTATTGCTCCGAAAGCAGTCCTGTTAACCCCATTTTGTTGCAGGAAAGCCCTTTTGTGATTTTTGAAAATCATGGTAAAAAGGTCTCCACACACCTGCCGGGCAGCTATAACTTTGATAACATTTGTGCTGCGCTGGCAGTAGGAAAGCATTTTGAAGTGGCCGATGAGGACGCAAACGAAGCTGTAAGCACTTACCAGCCTGATAATAACCGCTCGCAGATCGTCAAAAAAGGAAGCAATACGGTGATTATGGATGCTTACAATGCTAATCCATCTTCTATGGCAGCTGCGGTGGCGAATTTTGCAAAACTGGATGCTCCGAAAAAAATGCTGATCCTCGGCGATATGTTCGAGCTGGGAGACGCTGCCGAAGAAGAGCACCTTGCGCTGGGCAAACTGATCGCTGCGGAAAACTTTGACATTGTGATTTTGTCGGGCAAACTGATGCAGCACGCATTGCCTGCCCTCCCCAAGGCTTACTACTTTCCCGACAAGTTTTCGCTGCATAACTGGGTCATGGACAACCCGCAAGAAAATACATACATTCTCATCAAGGGCTCCCGGGGAATGGCACTGGAAACAGTACTGGGAATGATACCGGGTTGAGCCGGATAATGACAGATAATATTAGTATAATTATATTGTTCAAATTTATATCATTATCGATAAAATCTATACTATCTCAATTTCGATAAATAAAACTAAATTAATTTGATTAAAACAAGTCTTTCCTCGCATAATACCAGGTGCGAGGTTGCCTGACGCTCGTGTCGTTTGTAGTTTTGTAACACCAAAAAATACAATTTATCAAACAACAAACAATCATGGCAAATAGACTGTTATCCGTGGGATCGACTTTCCCTGAATTCAAAAAAACATCAGTAGTGTCTCTTGAAAAAGGAAACGAATTCTACGATATTACCTCAGAAGATCATAAAAATGCTGAGAAATGGATGGTAATGTTCTGGTGGCCAAAGGATTTTACATTCGTTTGTCCTACCGAAATTGCTGAGTTCGGAAAGCATGTTGATGACTTCGCAGACCGTGACACAATCCTGATCGGTGCTTCTACTGACAGCGAATTTGTTCACCTTGCATGGCGCAAAAACCACGACGATCTTCGTGACCTGCGTTTCCCGATGCTTGCTGATACCTCGAAATCTCTTGCAGAAGAACTGGGTATCCTGGAAGCCAACGAAAAAATCGCTTACCGTGTAACTTACATCGTTGATCCACAAGGAATTATTCGTTGGGTAAGCGTAAACGACCTTTCAGTAGGACGTAACGTGAATGAAGTAATCCGTGTTTTGGACGCATTGCAAACTGACGAACTTTGCCCTTGCAACTGGGTAAAAGGGGAAGCTACATTGGCTTAATCCACACCATTTAAATAAAAGAAATGTATCCATTCGCAACTACGGGAAGCACTAAGGATTCCCTGTATAAAGAAGTGAATCTGCCCGCTGATTTTGAAAGCGTGCTGATCAACAAACTGGCTGCGCTTGATCATCGTTACCTGAAAGACCTTAAAATCAACATTGGTAACGTTTTGAAATCTCAGACATTGAACCGCAAAGAGGCGCTTTTGATCGCGCTTGCTGTGGCAGTGAACGAAAAGAATGCGGCTGTTATCTCTGCGATCGAGGAACTGGTGATCCAGGAAGGTGCTGAGGACAAGGAAATTGCAGAAGTAACTGCCTGCGTTTCATTGATGAATGCAAACAATGTGTTCTACCGTTTCAGGCACTTTATGCACAAGGAGTTTTATGACAATGCTCCTGCCGGCATCAAAATGAGCATTATGGTAAACCCGGTACTAGGCAAAGAATTCTTTGAACTCCTGAGTCTGGTAGTTTCGGCTTTGAATGGCTGCGAGATGTGTGTTACATCTCACGAGCAATCGGTACTGAACCATGGCGGAACCCCGGCGCGCATATTCGATGCGATTAGGGTTGGCGCTATTTTCAAGAGCTTCACTGTTCTGGTTTAAAAAAACTTGGCAAGCCTTAAAGGCTTGCCAAGTTTGCATTACTCATCCTACTTCTCGGTTTTAGCCAAGAAAACTCACTCCTCTCGTTGCTTGTTTTGACGTTGCAGCTATTTCCAGGCCGCTAATTTCTCCTTACTCGGTGTAGCTGATGAATGCGATGTTGTTGCCCCACATCGTTTCCGGCTCGAAATCGATGGTTATCTCACTTTCATATTCGTCATCTGAAAAGTGCTTTCTGAGCTTCAAGGGCATTTTCCCCGCGTCGCCATTATAATAAGCCGTCATCCTATATCTGCCCAGCGGAATGTCCACCAGTTTGCCATAGTCATCGGTGTAAGGCTTCCCGTGCTTCATTTTGAGTGTTTTGCCTTTTGATCCGTCGATCAGATTTCCTACCGGTACCAATGTGAATTCTATATTTTCAGAATCATAAATCGCGCTCATCAGTGCTTTGTTCACCTCAATGGTCACCCCATAGTAACCTTGTGCATCCACTGGCCGTTTTCCGGTCAGTTTCCATTGGAAATTTCGAACCGCTCCATCAATGCTGAACTCTTCATACACATCCGGATGCAAGTCAAATTCATATTCCTTACCATTATAGCGTCGTAGCATGTACGCGGAGGCCATGAAAGTGCCGACTTTCGGAAGCTGAATCTTGTAGTTACCTTTTTCGTCAGAACTCCCGATGGAGTAAGATGCGTAGATCATCGTATTGTCGACCACTACTTTGACCCCAGAAAGTGGTGTACCGTCTGTACTGGTCACTTTTCCCGTCGTGTATCCTTCCTGTGCACCAGGTTCATCAGGCGACGGTCCGTCGGTATCGGTACATGCAGCTGCAACCAACAGGATGCATGCCCATTGAAATAATATCGAAATGCGTCTCATCGGTTACTGGATTTTTTGCAGTTCGGTAGTTGATGTTTCGCCTTCTGACGACTCTTCCACGGACTTTACAATACCTATTTCCGGTGCTGTCCAGAGTGAAACATTGATCGTTTCCGTTGACTCTTCGGCCGGAACGCCTGCTGCCTGGAATTTGGTAACGGTCACGTAGCTGTACTGCCATTTGCTGCAATTGAAGGTCCCGGCTGGTGTTGTAACTGCCTCCTCCTTCACTACCTTGCCAGATTTGTAAGTAATTTTAGAACTGATCTCGGCATCTATATTGTCGCCTTCTTCGACGATAATCTGCATTTTGATCTTCATATTGATCGGATCGCCCTTGAAAGTGACAGGACTATCGACGGTACCTTTGTTGTCAAAAATCTGGTACTGTGGAAAGCCTGTCAGATCGAAATCCTCAATGTAAGCGATCGGCCGCAGTTCCTTAATCAATGCTGCAAATACCGACGGCAGTTGCAATTCATAGGTGGTGGCCCCATTTTTACTGTAAGCCTTGTAATCAACAGCGTACTGGCCATCCGCTACTTTCACCACGTTTTGAATGTTAGAAACGGACATTCCTGCCGAGTCTTTTACACTTTTCACCTGGGTAACTGATGTTTCAACGGTACCGTCCGAATCAACGATTTTGTATGTATACTGTTTCCCATTTTCCGGGATAATGGCTTTTTTGGCATTGACAACTTCATCCGGGACTACTTTGTTGTCATCGTCCTTACAAGACGCCAGTGCCATAACGGCTACCGCACAGGAGAATAGTACTGATTTCAACCGGCGTACCGGCAATGGAGAAATTGAATTTCTATTTAACATGGCTTTTTGATTTGATTAGTTTTTAAATTGATTATCGCACCTTCAACACCAGATGCAGAAGCAGCACGACAAATCCCGAGATAGAAAGGTAGCCCCGAATGAGAATGAATTTCAGCCATTCAGTCCTTGCCTCTTCGAAGCTTGCGTTTGTATTCAATAAATTGCTGTTAATAAGCTCATTAATCGGCTCACTGAACTTGACAATCAGAAACAAATCAACCACAAGCAGCAAAAAAGCGATGGGTACCGGCCCGTAGGACCAGAATCCGCCAGACTTATCGACGAGCAGAAACCATATGAACATGACCGCCAATGCGGAGAGGTAAACCACTTTGAACTTACCTCTCACCACCGGATCAACGGCTTTACGGAGCTCGATGAAATTTTCTGACGGAATGTTGTACAGTGCCTTTCCAAAGCCGAAATGATAAAAGGCTCCCTGTGCTGCGATCACAAAATAGAGCAGTACACCAACGATACTGATCACCGGGACAATATCAATTGATTTCATAAAGCTTCGGTGCCGATTGCAGGGTTGTGTCTTTGTCCAGCTCCATTTTAAGCTTACGGTTCAGGTATTTTCGTACCGAAACCCTTGAAATATCCAGCCTCGAAGGTTCCACACTTTCGGAAACCAGGTAGTTACTGTTTGCATAATATCTGACGGTGGTCGATTGCTCCCCAGGCTTATTTTCTGTGACCCAGAATCCCGCCTGAGGGTATGGCTGCCGGATGGATTTGTGCTTTCCCAGGGCAGTATGTTGTAGGCTTGCAGCCAGAAGCATGGCTGCAAGTGTTAAATATTTTATATGTTGCATGGCTAATTTTAAATCGATTCGAATAATGGGTATCTCTTACTCTTTCAGGAGTTTACCCTGAGCATTATCCGCAAATGTGTTTATTGTTTCAATGTCTTCATTGACGCTTGCCTGGTAGTTTACGTAAATTCCGTAACCTCCGCTGCCAGATATTTTCGAGTTTTTGATCTGCAACCTGGCCTGGCTTCCGTACACCGCTATGTTGGTTTTCTTGCCCGAAACCAATGGGATGCTTCCACCGCCTGATATGTCAACATGCTCAAACATGTTCTTCTGGCTTGTCGTGTAGCAGATCAATCCGCGCCAGAAAGCGGGTGTGTTCTCAACACCCCTAATCACAATTTTGGAAGCCTCTGTTCCAATTGCATTGATATAACCCTCGTCGATGGACATTCTTGCGTCTGCTGTCATTTCGATGACCACACCCGGCATAATTTTCCAGTTAGCATCCACAGTCAGGCTTTCCAGTACTCGGTACGGTGTTTTGTCTTTGAAACCTTGCCATACCACTTCTGCGGTCACATTTTTGGAAAGGTATGAGGCCATAATCTCCACCACATTCCTGCCATTTCCATTGGTAAATACCGAGTTCATATCCAGACTTGCCACGTGATCCGCATTCAGCAAAATACCTGCTTCACTATTGTCTTTAAATACATTGGACTTGAACAATGACAGGATCACACCCTGCTCTATCCATAAACCATATCCGTCGTTTTTCTCAAAGAGGCAATTCTTGATCGTAATCTGCGCTTTCGATGCTCCTGCGATTGCCATACCTGCTTTTCTTCCGCTGAAAAGCGCCTTGCTTCCTGCGTGTAGTACCTGCACATATTCGAGCGTGTTCGCGCTGCTCGATGACCTAAACACGACACCAGCCCAGAAACCTTTGGTCGTTTCTTTACCAATCAAACGGATTGGATTAAGCGAATCGCCTTTTGCAAGCAGGATACCACCATTGTCATTCACTTCCAGCCTTGCGTCCCTTGCAAATGCGATCACAACACCTGGTTTCAGCGTCAGTTCTGCATTCACCGTTACATTGGCATTCACAATGTAGTCGGGTATGGCCGGATTGGCGATACGGTCTTCCAAGGTAGTTTTTGCTTTAATGTTTGCTTCCAGGACGATCGGCTCAATAACTGTCGCGGTGACCAGTACCTTATCCTTGCTCTCTCCATTCGCGTTGCTGGTAGTGAGTTCCAGCTCGTATTCACCCGGAAGATCTGCGGTGAACTTAGGCTTTGTATCCGTGGTGGAGTTCAATGCGGCGGTACTCCCTGCCGGTTTCTTGGCAAATGCCCAGCGATAGTCGAACGGCTTACTTTCGCTGTCGGTGGATGCGCTTCCGTCCAGGGACACTACGTCGCCTGCATGTACATTCTGGTCTGCGCCTGCTCGCGCCGTGAGAGTGTTGGTAGGTTTTACATCCTCATCTTCTTTACAACTTCCCAAGAACACCGCGCATGACAGTACGGTTAGTAGGATTTTTTTACTTTTTAACATGGCTGATTGATCATTTACTTAAATAATAATTCACTGCCATTTTTTGATGGCGGTGCAATTTTAAGTCGAAATGATGATGATAAAACAGTCGGAGAGGTAAGTGTCGATTAACAACTTTTTTTATCGACAAACGGCATCCGTAGCGATGTCAGAATGTGAGTTTAAACCTCCGCTGGCAGTCATTGCGGAAGTTACGGCCGATCGGAAGCTCCTTTCCGGCGATTTCGATTTTGTGTGAATGGTAGCTTTCCACCTTGTCGACAGAAACAATAAATGAGCGGTGCACTCGGATGAATCCGTCCTCCGGCAGCAGCTCTTCCAGCAGGCTGATCTTTTGCTTTGATACTAATGATTTATCTTTCAAAACCACTTTAATGTAGTCCCTGAGGCTTTCAATCCAGAGGATTTCGTCCACATTGACCTTCACCATTTTCCGGTCTACTTTCAAATAGAGGAAGGTATCCTTGTTACTGACGGTGTTCTTCTGGGTGACCGATACTGGCGGATTACTGATGTTGAGCCCGGTGAAGACCTTGTCCATTGCCCGTAAAAAGCGCTCGAAAGGGATCGGTTTCAGGAGATAATCAACTGCATTGAGGTCAAAACCTTCCACTGCATAATCCTGGTAGGCGGTAGTGAAAATAACTTTCGGAGGATTTTTGAGACTTCTGAGCAGATCGGTACCTTTCAGTCCGGGCATTTTCACATCCAGAAACATCACGTCGATCTTTTCATGCTGCAGTATCTGAAACGCCTGGATCGCATCCTGGCAACGGGCCACGATTTCGACCTCGCTGAAATTACCGAGATAGTTGTCCAGTACTTCAATTGCGTGCGGTTCATCATCGACCAAAATTGCCCTTAATTTCATAATCTGCTAAATTTCAACCCTTTTATCCAGTTCAATTTCCAGGATCACCGCAAACATATCGTCCTCTTCCAATATCCGCAATTGGTGCGCGGACGGGTACAGAATGTCTAGCCTTTTATGGACATTTGTCAACCCAATGCTTACATGATGTCTTTTATTATCAGCAGAAGATCCGGTTTCCGGCTTGCTATTCGATATTTTAAATTTAAGTAAATTGTTCTTAACGCGGAGGTCAATGTTGATCCATGCCTGCCCTACCTGCTCACTCGCGCCGTGTTTAAATGCATTTTCAACCAATGGGAGAATGAGCAGTGGAGCAATTTTATATTCAGGCAATAAACCGTTGATACTAAAATTAATGTCCAACCGCTCCTCGTACCGGATCTTTTCCAGGGCAATGTAACTCTCCACGATCCTGATGTCCTTTTCGAGATCCACTACCTCGGTATTAGCCTCATAAAGCATGTATCTGAGGATTTCTGCCAGTCCCATGACCACAGACGGTGACCGGGGCGACTGATTCAACGTTAACGCATATAAATTGTTAAGTGTATTGAAAAGAAAATGCGGGTGCAGCTGCCCTTTCAGAAAATTCAGTTCAGCCTCAATGGCCGCTTGCCTTCTTTCAAACCACATTTTGAAGAATTTTACCGACAATGCGATCCATACAAAAATGTTGGTCTGCTCAAATGCGCTGATCAGGTACACCGGTTTGGCGAGCTGTTCCTGAAAACTTCCCTGCAGCTTTCTCCAGACGAATGTAGGATCTGATTTTTTAAGAGAATTATAAATCACCGGGTCCGCAACGAGTATTTCAAGCAGCCGGAAGGCCAGCGTTGAAAGTACCACACACAGCAGCAGGAAAATGAGCGATTCGACGTACTTTTTCCTATTGAAAAACCTGGGAATCAGGACATATGCAATGGAATAAAAGTAAAAGATATGGATCGGCAAAAACATCGCGACAATACCGATCGCAAGCCTGTAGTCAGGCATACCCGCTCCGTAAATAACCGTCAGTATCACAAGGACGGCTAGCCAGAACAATGCATGCAGTAAGATTCGTTTAGGGTCCTGATTAAAGATAATCGGGGTATTTGGGCGCATGAAGCAAATATAATTAATTCATGACCGAAAAAATGACCGTTCAGGTACTGTCGACATATACACTGAAATCGTCGACAAACTGCATCGGAAAGGGTTTGATATTGGCGGCAAGACAAAATATCTGCCAGAAAGTATTATAAACCAGCCTGTCACTCAGATAATGTCTAAAACAGAGCTATCACAGATAAAAAATCTAAATTCTGTTTCAAAATCACAATTTGTATCTATTATTCTTCCCCTCCGTGGTTTTTCTACTTAGTTTTGCAAAAGAATATAGACATTAACTAAACTGTAAAATAATGGCAACGTCAACCGAAACGTACATTCCTTACAAGGTAAAAGACATCTCGCTGGCCGAATGGGGCCGCAAAGAAATTACATTGGCAGAAGCTGAAATGCCTGGTTTGATGGCGATCCGTGCTGAGTACGGCCCTTCACAACCACTTGCCGGTGCACGTGTGGCTGGTTGCCTTCACATGACTATCCAGACTGCCGTTTTGATCGAAACATTGACAGCTTTGGGTGCAGAAGTTACCTGGTCTTCTTGTAACATTTTCTCGACGCAGGATCACGCAGCGGCAGCAATCGCAGCAGCAGGTATCCCAGTGTATGCCTGGAAAGGAATGAATGAAGAGGAGTTCAACTGGTGTATTGAGCAAACACTTTTCTTTGGAGAAGACCGTAAGCCTTTGAACATGATCCTTGACGACGGTGGTGACCTTACTAACATGGTTTTTGACGAATATCCTGAGCTGATCGACGGTATCAAAGGACTTTCAGAAGAAACTACGACCGGCGTTCACCGTTTGTACGAGCGTTACAAAAATGGCACATTGCATTTGCCATCTATCAATGTAAACGACTCAGTTACGAAATCTAAATTTGACAACAAATACGGTTGCCGTGAGTCTCTTGTAGATTCTATCCGTCGTGCAACGGATTTGATGCTAGCTGGTAAAGTAGCAGTAGTAGCAGGGTACGGTGATGTAGGTAAAGGTTCGGCAGAGTCACTTCGTGGTGCAGGCTGCCGTGTATTGGTTACTGAAATCGACCCAATTTGTGCGCTTCAAGCTGCAATGGACGGTTTTGAAGTAGTAACAATGGACGACGCTGCTGAGCGTGCAAACATCTTCGTTACTGCAACTGGTAACTACAAAATCATCACAGATCGTCACTTCCTTAAAATGCGTGACAAAGCCGTGGTTTGTAACATCGGTCACTTCGATAACGAAATCGACATGGCCTGGTTGAATAAATCATACGGACATACGAAATCGCAGGTGAAACCACAGGTTGATATTTATAACGTTGAAGGGAAAGACATTATCATATTGGCGGAAGGCCGTTTGGTAAACCTTGGCTGCGCAATGGGCCACCCATCATTCGTAATGTCATGCTCGTTCTCAAACCAGACTCTGGCTCAGATCGAACTTTGGACAAATACAGCAGCTTACGAAAAGAAAGTATACGTACTTCCAAAGGCGTTAGACGAAAAAGTAGCAGCATTGCACCTTTCACACGTAGGCGCGAAACTGGAAACACTTTCAGAAGAGCAAGCAGCCTACATCGGCGTAACAACAGCCGGTCCATTCAAAGCTGAGACTTACAGATATTAATATAAGTTAAGGTTCAAAAATGCTAGACTTGCCAGGTTTTGAAAACCTGGCAAGTCTTTTTTTGGGGTTACATTAAATACAAAACACGAAAAACCCCTTCTGGTAATCCCCCTCTGCCGCCTGCTAATCCCTTTGCATTAAGCCGTTTAGATTCCGCATCTTTCTCTGGTAAATAAATCTGTGAACCCTCATCACAATGACCATGAGATACAATCTACCTCTTTCAGTAGCTTTTATTTTTTGCAGTTTTGTCGCATTTGCCCAAAACAGTCGCCAGCGCGAAATTGATGTATTCATTGCGCAAACAGGAGCAGTCGCGACAACAGATAAGGCAACCAACTCCCTCAATTTTCTCCGGTTTCCAATTGGCCAGGCATTAAACCTGGAAGGTAACACGCCAGAACAAAAAGCAATGGATTTTCTTACCAAGTATCCAGCACTTTTCGAAAAAAAGACTGACAAGGATTCCTACCTGGCCAAAGACAACAAGAGAGATAATTACGGTCTGGATCACGTCACATTGCAACAATACTACGACCGGGTTCCGGTTTTCGACGGCGTGTTGAAATTTCATTTCAATAAAGAAGGAGGCCTGACTTCTCTCAATGGAAACTTCATCATCGCCGAGAAATTAAACGCAACACCTTCTATTTCCAGCGAAGAAGCCGGGCAAAGAGCCGTCAAAATGGTTACCGGACAGAAAATGGGCAAGTTTTCAGCTCCCCTGAAAATCAACAAAAATACATTGCTCGTTTTTCAAAAAGGCCTTGCCCAAGGCTACAAAGGCGCTTTGCATCTAGTATACGAAGTAGAAGTGCGAAATGATGCGGATGTGAGAGAATTCCTGTACATCGACGCGCATACTAATGAATTGGTAGAGCAGTTCACAGGAATGCACGGCATCGACCGGAAGCTTTATGAGACCTCCGTTTCTGCTCCCAATTTGAAATGGGAGGAGGCTGACGGTATACCCGGTGCAAAATTCACTGCACTGGATCAATGGCAAAAATCTGAGATTGAATCTGCTGGTCATATGTATAATTTGATGAAGAATGCTTTTGGGTATAATTCGTATGATAATGCCGGGGCGACGATGGTTACGATTAATAATGATCCAAATGTTGGCTGTCCTAATGCAACATGGAACGGAATTTCGGCTAGTTATTGTACCGGCGTAGCGTCGGATGATGTGGTCGCTCATGAATGGGGACACGCATATACGGAATACACCAGCGGATTGATCTATGCCTGGCAGGCAGGGGCGTTGAATGAGGCATATTCGGACATTTGGGGTGAAACCGTTGATCAATTGAACGCGTATCTTGACAATGGAGAAAATAACGCTGTTCGAAATAGCTGTGCCAGCTCTGCAAAATGGCTGGTTGGAGAGCAAGCCAGTGCGTTTGGTGGGGCGATCAGGGATATGTGGGACCCGACTTGTAAGAATCAGCCTGGAAAAGTTTCTGATCCACAGTACGCATGCACTTACAGCTTATTTGATGACGGTGGTGGAGTACATACCAATTCCGGTGTTCTAAATCACGCGTATGCCCTGCTAGTCGATGGAGGAACTTATAATGGGCAAGTTATTACTGGAATCGGACTTACAAAGGCTACGCATATTTTTTGGCAGGCTCAGGCCGCCCATATGATTTCAACGACCGATTTTGCAGCACAGGCCGATATTTTAGAGGCCTCTTTGATTGAGTTGATGGGCATTAATTTGCCAAAATTGTCAACTGAACCGGGCATGCAGGTTTTGTCCAATACGGTAATCACCCAAGCGGACCTGGATCAGTTGACAAAGGTGATCGCTGCCGTTGAAATGCGATTGCCAAACGTTTGTGGATATCCGTTCTTATTTGAAGCTGTTGGACCACTATGCAAAGGTGCATTGCCTGCCAACGCCATTTTCTATGAAGACTTTGAATCAGGAATGGGAGGATGGACAGTGAGCAACGTAGGAAGCGCACCAACCTGGGCACCGCGCAATTGGGTAATTGACAATAGCCCACCCGCTGGTAGGGCAGGAAACGTTGCATTCGCCGATGACTATGAAGGCGGAGATTATGTATCGAATTTTCAGAATGGGTTGATGAGCTTATTCAGCCCGGAAATTGACATTCCAGCAACATCGCCGACACAGCTTTTTATGGCGTTTGACCATTATATATCATTGCAGGATTGGGCAGATGGAGGTAATCTAAAATTCAAAATAGACAATGGACAATGGTTATGGGTGCCCGATTCAGTCTTCATCGCCAATCCGTACAATAATTTTTTCGGCGGAGGTGAGACTAATCCCTTACAATATCAAGGTACTTTTACCGGCTCTGATTATGGTTCATTCACATCGAACTGGGGGCAGAGTCAAATTGATTTGAGCTTGCTGGGGCTTCTTCCAGGACATAAAATTCAGTTTCGCTGGGATTTAGGAACGGATCAGGCTATTGGTTGGGATGGCTGGTACATCGATGATGTAAGAGTTTACTCATGCGAACTTCCGACAGTTCAATTTGCTTCTGACAGTTCTTTTACTTTCGAGGGTGAAGCTTTCGTTACTGGTTCAACACCTAATGAATGCCTGCCTTATGTCGAGAAAATCATAAAAGTCGGGATTAATGCGGCACCCAGCCAGCCGGTTACTGTTAATTTAAACACTCCAACAGGTTCCGCCTCACAGGGCGTTACATTAGACTACAGCATAAGTCCAAAAAGTTTCGTGTTGCAAAACGGAGCTTTGTCTCAGGATCTAACCGTCCGCATCTACAATGATGCTTACATCGAAGGGAATGAAACCATTTCTTTGAGCTATACATTGGTCAACCCGGCTGGGGGAAATGCCTCACCAGAGACATTCAATCAAACTCACTTTATCACAATTGCGGACGATGACCTTTCGCCTGATGTTAAATCTCATACTGCTATTTATGCGGATTTCAATACGGGTCTGCCGGAAGGTTGGAGTGTGCTAGGGGGCAAAAAATATCCAAAAGCCTGGGGTGTTGACAAGCTATTCAATACCCTCTGGCTGGATGTCAATGGAAAACCTCTTCTATATATTTCGGGGACAGCAAAATATCCAGAACCTTGGGATGATATCATTGAAAGCCCCCCTTTCAGCTCTCTTGGAATGACATCAATCAACTTCTCTTTCTCTGAATATTTTCGAGTTGACTACTACGGGAATTATCACGCTGAAAAAGCAATAGTAGATGTTTGGGACGGCACCACCTGGCATAATTTGCTTACTCAAACTGAGAATACAGGCACGTCTGGTATATGGGGAGCTCCGGCCCTTCGGAACATATCGATTCCCGTTGCATACGCGAATGCCGCAATGAAAGTCAGGTTTCACTACATCGCTAAATGGGATAACAATTGGTGGGCAATAGACAATGTCAAAGTAACGGGCACATATGATACTCAGATCATGAACAGCCTGTCCCAAATACCGGACGAGCAATATTTAGGCCCTCATGCCACAGTTTATTTCCGCGACCCACAATCCCGTAACCTTATCGCCAAGATAAAGAATTTATCTTCACATGACTATGGTTGCACATCCGTACAGGTTGATCGCAGCGGTGTTGATGAAACGGCGTGGTTTGACAACTATAAGGTCACTAATAAGACATTCAAAGTAACTCCCACCAACAACAGTCCAGACGGCAGTTACGAGATATCGCTTTATTATAAAGAAAACGAGCTCCCCAATTTCAATGGCAATAGCATCAAATCAATGGTCAAAAGTCAGGGCTCCATCGCGGGAGGAACGCTTGCGAATAGTTTTACAGCGCCAGTCCAGATGACCCAGTTCGATACCGATTTCGAATTTAAATCCACCTTTGGAGCTGGATTCAGCGGCTTTGCGTTGTCCAATGCTCCAACAGGTGGTGCGCTTCCTGTTACTTTGACCCGGTTTGAGGGAAAGCATACATCCGAAGGCAACGAATTGATTTGGGAAACCTCGTCAGAAGTCAACAACGACTATTTTGTCATCGAGCGGTCGCGTGACGCCAGAAAGTTTGATGAGATTGCCAGAGTTGCCGGGTTTGGAACTTCCGCGGTTCGCAATGCATATTCTTTTACTGATTCCCGCTATGACAAAGGGATGAACTACTACCGATTGAAACAGGTGGATACGGATGGTTCGTTTGCTTACAGCCGGATGATTGCAATTGAGTCCGCGGGAATGAAGGAAATGAAATATTTCCCTAACCCTGTCCAGTCTTTGCTAAACATTGAATTGCCAGACCATAATATGCTGCAATGCAATGTCAAGGTTTTCAATTCAGCTGGACAATGTGTGTTGGTTAAAGAAAGGATAAAATTTAGTAAGGGTAAAATGTCGTTGGATCTCGCGAAATTACCTGCGGGTGTTTATCAGATTGTTGTCTCTGACGATATAAATATCCATAATTTTTCGGTAGTGAAGATTCCGTAATGATGAACGAGACTTGCCAGGTTTTGGAAACCTGGCAAGTCTTTTTGTGTTGTGTTGTATTTTTTTATTCTATCCGACCAGTCGGCACTTGCTCCACCGGCCGCACAGGCGTAGGAAAAGCAATATTATGCTCATCAAAAACCCGTTTCACAGCCTTCATAACAATGCTTTTTGCTGGGCCGGGGCCTATTTTGTCTTGGTTGATCCAAAAAAGGATTTCAAAATCGATGCTTTTTTCGCTGAACTTCATAAAGTTGAGCTCTATCGGTTTCAGCGGGTTCAAAAAATTGAGATCTTTCATGGCGGAAAGCGCCAGATTTTCGACAATGCTCAGATCGTCCTTATAACCAATGCTGCATTCCACCTGGACTCTTCGCTCGCCTGAATTTGTAAAGTTTACTATCGGTTTTTGAAAAATGTCCTTACTTGGCAGTTCTACAATTTGTCCCGCAAAATTGTCCAGCTTAACCGAACGTAAGCCTATCGAAAGTACCTTCCCTATAAATCCATTGGTCTCAATAATGTCCCCAACCTTGATCGGGCGTTGAATCGCAATGAACGCACCGGATATGAAGTTGGTCGTGAGGTCCTGGAACGCAAAACCCAGCGCCAAAGCCAGTACACCAGCACCTGCCAGCAGTGAAGTAACGGTTTTATCCAAACCTAATACCCCCAGTGCAAAAAACAGCCCGGTAGTAAAAATCGCGATGCGGGTTATCGCGGAGATCAGACTTACTAATGCAATATTCTGCGAAGCGTGACCTAATATCCTCTCCATAAACCTGCCCCCATACCTGGCAAGGGCCCTGAAAACAACCATGATCAGCACGGCCATGATCAGGTTGGGTAGCAAGCGGTATCCTTCCAGCGTCCACCTATCCAGTTTGACTGCTATCGGATCAATTATCTTCGAAATCTGTGCAAATATCATTGTTGTCATATAACTCCTCCCGGACGTCGCCGGGTCAACATTAAACTGGCTAACCGTGCAAATGTTGTATGTTTTTAACAAAAATAAGCAGAGAGGCCCGGAAATTCCAGGCCTCTCTGCTTATTACCCTAAACTTGCCAAGTTTTGGAAACGGGGTCGCCTAGACGGGGTCGCCTAGACGGGGTCGCCCAGACGGGGGCGCCTAGACGGGGTAAGTTTGTTACAACCTAGCCAGCAACTCTTGCTTTTTAGCTTTAAACTCTTCTTCAGTAATCTGCCCTTTTTCAAAAAGCATATTAACCTTTTCAATTGTAGCAATTATTATATCTTCTGGGCTGCGGTCAGTCGTACTGCGGTCAGCCGGGCTGCGGTCAGTCGTACTACTGCGCTCGCTTCTCAAATCCGCCGTAGACGTCATATCATAGGCAATTCCGGGCGTGGGTTGGGAAGGTTCTGTTGGCTCGGAAATCACTGACAAGCTACTCAGATCGACGTTTCCTTCCTGGCTCCTGAACTTGTAGGAACTACCCGGCCCCTGCTGCTGCGATATTCCGGTAATGTGATGATGCTTGGTATCGTATATAGTCGTTTTACCATTTTCCTCAATCACTAGCCTTCTTACCGGCGCAAAATAGGCGTAACGAAAGTTATTCTGAGAGCCACTGGATGTGGGATTTCCAAAAACGGATGGCCACGAACTGCTTACATTACCCACGAAATCACCATTCACGGGATGCTTTCCATTCGAAGGATCGGATGATTCTTCAAATAGCACTTTCGTTTTGACCAGTTCTGAAAGTTCGGTACAGAGCTTATCAACAGTACTTTTCAATGTGTTATTGAACATGTCCCCAACCATTGTCATACCGCCTTTCATCCATTGCCCGGTACCGCCAAGTTCCGGAATATTAAATTGGGCCATATTACCGTTGCCGCTAATTACGGCCTTTAATAACGACTCCACCGATTCTGTTTTGAGGTTATATTTGGCAGCAATGTCATTCACATTTTGCTGCCCTTCTTTTGTCAATGCTTTCATATTCTGATCAGTTCTTTTTCCTTATACGTCACAAAAACGGTGCCATAGCATTTCATTTTCCACTATTTATTCCAATATCAATCCATTTGCGCTGCAATTGCGACTGGTCGCGGATACCCGTCTGCTCGCGCGACATTGCTTTGGCATAAGTGATCCTTTCTTCTGTAAGCGGATGGCTGCTCAGTATCTCATATTGCCCTGCGTTGCCAGCGCTGTTTTTCAAAAGTTGGAACAAATCCACAAAACCTTTCAGGCTGATACCATTGCTCTGAATGACCTTCATTGCTTTTCTATCAGCCTCTGTTTCCAGCTCCCTAGAATAAGTAAGATTGACCAGCATATTGGAATTATCAGCCATGACAGCCGCTATACCATTGATATCATTCAAAAGAAGCGAAACAAATAAGTAGCCAGCCAGGCCCCTGAACATACTTTTTAAAGAATGCTGGTAATGCACGTGGGCCACTTCGTGTCCCAACAGGGCCGCCAGCTCTTCCTTCGATTTCATCTTTAAAAGAATCTGGTCAAAAACCACGACGTGCCCGCCGGGAAGCGCGAACGCATTGACTTCATTTTCCTTGACCACCGTTACAGTAATCGGATAGGCCGTTTTGAAGTTAATGGATTTCGCAAAATCGTTGACGCTCCGGGTTAGGGAATCATCCACGGTATACCCGGCGATCATGCCGTCGTATATGGCATCTCCTAATCTTTTCTCCACACTTTCAGGAATATTAGATGCTATTTTTTCCGCAACGAATGGCAGTATATACAAATACGCCGCCCCAAGTAATGCCAGCAGAAAAAGCACCAGGCCGATCAGAATCGTATTATTTTGCTTAAAAATGTGAGTAAGCTTCCTCTCAAAAAAGATTTTTGACGGGTACTTTTCTTTTAACGCACGCGGCAAAGCTTCTTCCTTGCATTCAATCGTCTGCTGCGGAAAATCACCGTACCGAAAAATAAACAGCGTAGTAAGATTCTGATCAGTGGTGATATTTTCCAGCTTCCATTTTACTGCCTGCAATTCTCCCGACTCGTCAACATAGTGAATCAGCCAGTGATCAGGCATTAACGTCAGGGTTGCGTCGTTAGAAAGTGAGACCGTGCCGTCGTAATAGCTGATACTGAAATGCTGCATAAATTATAAATGGTCATTTAAACAAGGCCAATATCGATCATGTCTGCCAGATCTTCGCCAGTCGCATCTTTATAACTTTCTTCCGTTTGTCTGATCGCATTGACATCCAGCGCACCTTCGATGACAATGTTGGAGAATACAAAGTTCAGGGTCCGCACTATCGCCCAGGGAGTTCCTAATCCCAATGTAAACAAAATGATAAGAATATTTCCGACAATCAGTTTAAAATAACCTCCTGCAGTGGCATTGGAACGAAATGTAAGCTTTTTGTCGTCCTGATACATGCGGATATTATCAATGTAATAATTGAACAGATCCCTGACATACCAGAAAGAATAAATCCCTAACGTGATCACCAACAGGAAGTATCCTTTCAAATGCAGCACGAAAAATGTTCCTCCATCGCCTTCATAGGAAAAAGTGAGGTTGCCAAATCGCAGGTGTTTAAAAATATATTTCCGGATTTCAATAATGAGCCAGAAAGAATAAATCCCTAATGTGAATATGGTTATTAAACTGCCAATTACGAATACTCTCACAAACTCTTTGAGATCCCCGCGGTAACCGAAATGAATGCCGCGCCAGGATGAACGGGACATTCTGTACCGCAACGAGCCATGAATAGCAACAGGTATCAGTAATAGCAATGCTCCATAAAAGATCAGCATGCCAATCAGGATGACGGCTGGTTTATTGGACAGGATAGCCAGGAAAAGCACACAATAAATCGCCAGAATAATGCCAATGGCTTTGATAAAACCAACAAACATCTCCCTGCCGGTACCATGAAAAGTAAAACGGCTTTGTTCAAATTCCGTTTCTTCATAAAGGTATTTGAGCATCGCAGCTTTGGCCCAGGGATAGTAAAGTCCTAGTGTAAAAAAGGTTAAAAGGATATTTACAATGTAAATCCCAAATAACTTAGCCCCTTCTCCATGAAAGGTAACCTGACGTCTTTCGTTGTAACTCTGTTCCATTTTTTGATCTGATCGGATGAGAGGATAAAATCAAATATAATTTTTTTCTGTCTAATGATATTATCCGATTATCCTAAAACAAAAATACCGCAAGACAATTATCCTGCGGTATAGCCGACACCACAACCTCAATCACAACCAAACGGGGTGGACGCAATGCTCTTATATATTCTTCAATGGGCCGTATTACAATGCATTCACATTGCCAGTCACCCTGTCGAGTTCGATTTTGGACGATAGATAATCGAAAACAGCTTCCAGATAATTCGCTTTCGCAGTGGTCAATGCAAATTCTGCATCCACCAGTTCAAGGCGGGAGGCTACTCCCTTTTCATATCGGTATTTGGTAATAGAGTAACTCAATTCAGCTGTTTTTGAAACATTCTGCTGCGTCTTGATCCTTTCCGTTGATTCCACCAGACTCGCCAGAACTTGCTTAACCTCCGTTTTCAGCTGTTCCTGCGCATTGTTATAAATGACATCAGCCTGCTGTCTTTCGATCTTTCCAAGAGCGATCCGATTGACGTGCTGATTCCCGCTAAAAATCGGTATTGAAAATTGCACCCCCGCAAAAAATACGGGAGGATAACCTGCATTGCCATATTTGAACTGGTTAGTCTGCGTTTGCAATTGATACTGGCTTACAAAATTTACTACCGGCCGTCGCGCTGATTTGTAAAGGTCAATTTCCTTGTCGTTAATCTCTTTGTTCAGGGTGAGTATTTGTAAGTCAGGGCGCTGATGAACCGATAATCTGTAAGTACCCGCTTCGCTGGGAATGGAGTCCGACGGATTCAGTTCCAATGAATCAGACAGTACATATTCGGTTTCCGAAACATCACCGAGCAGGTTCCTCAGCTGCTGCTGGCTGATTTGTAAAGCATAAGTCAGTCTCAGGACGTCGGGTTCAAGGTTTTTGACCGAAGTATAGGCCCGTAATGTGTCCACGCGCAATGCTTTTCCCTGTGCCAGCAGGTACCGCGAATCCTTCAATGCTTTTTCGTTTCTCGCAATGCTTTCTGTTTGAAGTTTTAGCCGTTCCGCCAAAACGAGTTGCTGCACGTAGTTTTGTTTTACTCTTGCTACTACATCCACTTCTTTTTCCTGAAAGATCAGTTTGCTCTGTTTTTCAAGCAGTTTTCTTCGCTGAATTTCATATCTGTTACCCGAATTGTAGATCGGCTGCACCAATGTGACCTGCGCGCCAGCCACATCTTCACCACCGATACGTGCATAGTCGATTTTTTCTGAATTCGCATTTCCATTCAAGCCAAAAAATACTGGTCTTTGAAAATAATGCTGAAACTGACCTGTGAGGCTAATATTTGGCATCAGCAGCCCGCGGCTGATCGCTGTTTGCTGGGCCGATTTGTGAATGCCCAGCGAATCAATGCGCAATTCACGGTTACGTACTTTGGCCTGATCAATGGCCTGCTCTAATGATAACGTCTGTTTCTGCCCCGACGCCAGGAAGGGACTGATTGCCAGGATCACGGCCAAAAGCTTTGTGATCCCGAAATGTCTATTCAAAATTGTGCTTTTCATGATTGAAATGTGCTGTTAATTTTCCTTGCGGGAATCAGTGCGTGTGTAACAATGCCTCTTCTGCCAAAGGCGCCTTCCCCTCTTCCTCACGTTTCCGCAATGGTCTTGATAAATATGAATAAATGGAAGGAATGACATAAAGCGTCAGTACCCCCGCGAAAATCAACCCGCCTACTACGACTATCCCTAGCGACTGGCGGCTTCCTGAGGCAGTTCCCAGTGAAAGTGCGATCGGTAATGTTCCGAAAATCATTGCCAATGTGGTCATCAGGATCGGACGGAAACGGGATACAGCGGCAATTTTAGCAGCTTCAAATGTAGTACTACCCTCTTCCTTGCTCTGGTTGGCAAATTCGACGATCAGGATACCATTTTTGGTGATCAGCCCGATGAGCATGATGATACCGATCTGGCTGAAAATATTAACCGTTTGAGCAGTGAACCATAAGCTGAGCAATGCACCGGTAAGTGCCATTGGAACGGTTAAAAGTATAATAAATGGATCCACCAGACTTTCAAATTGCGCCGCCAGTACCAGGTAAATGAGCACAATGGCAAATACGAATGCGAAGATCAGACTGGAACTACTTTCGGAATAGTCGCGGCTTTGGCCAGCCAATGCGGTAGTGAAACCTTTCGGTAATTCTTTTGCGGTGATCTTATCCAGCTCCTGAATGGCTTCTCCTAAACTTGTTCCTGCGGCCGGTGTGGCCGATATGGTAGCACTGTACGACTGGTTATATCGGTAAATAGCGGGCGGACTGATACCTTCATTTTGCTTCGTCAGGTTGTCCAGCGAAACCATTTCGCCGCTTCCCGATTTCAGGTATAACGATTTGAGGTCAAAAGGTGCCGAGCGGTCTTTACGGTCCAGCTGGCCGATTACTTCGTACTGGCGATCATTATGAATGAAGTAGCCGTAACGTCTGCTACTGAGCGCCAATTGCAGCGTTTGCCCGATCGATTGTGTCGAAATCCCAAGCTGAGCAGCACGCTGGCGGTCAATGTTAATGCTAATTTCGGGACGGTTAATCTTGAAATCCGCATCAGCAAAAACGAGTTTTTTATTGCTACCGACCGCAGTCATTAATTTCGGCATTACTCCAATCAGGCCATTCAAACTAGGTGCCTGGATTACGTATTGCACAGGCTGGGTATTTCCGTAGCCACCAATGGTCGGCGTTTGGACCGGAATGATCAATACATTTCTGAATTGCTGCGAGGCTACTACCAGTTTCTGGAAAATCTGCGCCTGGCTAAGCCCACTTTTACGTTCCTTAGGCTCTTTCAGGAATATCCATTGAAAACCTCCGTTGACCGGCTGTGCCAATGTTCCCAATCCTGCTGCCACAGCCGTGTAAGTACGTTCCGCGTTGAGGTCAGGAATGGAGTCGCTGATATAAGTCCCGATTTGCTTCATACTCTGCTCCATACTTTCAAACGACGTTCCCTCAGGAGCAATCACTGCCAGACCTATCATTGACCGGTCTTCCAATGGTGCCAGCTCAGAAGGAAGCTTCGGAGCGAGCCAGTAAGCAACACCGAATGATGCCAGCAGCAGCACGATGCCTACCCAGCGCACTTTCATAAAAGCATTCAACGAGCGTGCATATACATTGTTCATGGCGATAAACCACGGCTCTGTTTTTTTGTAAAGCCAATTGTGGGAAGTGCCCGATTTGAGCAGATAGGCACTCATCATGGGGGTTAATGTCAGGGCGACAAAAGCTGAAACGGTCACGGAACCTGCTACTACGATCGCGAATTCTTTAAACAAACGGCCTGTCAAGCCACCCAGGAACAAAATCGGCAGGAACACTGCTACCAATGTGATCGTCGTAGAAATTACTGCAAAATAGATTTCATTGGAACCCAGCCGCGCAGCCTGTACCGGCGACATCCCCTGCTCTACCTTACTATATATATTTTCCAAAACAATGATCGCATCATCCACCACAAGCCCGATTGCCAGTACCAGCCCCAATAGCGTAAGTACATTGATCGAGAACCCAGCTACGTACATGATAAAGAATGCTGAAATAATAGACACCGGGATCGCCAGCAAAGGAATAACCGTGCTTCGCCAGTCTCTCAGGAACACGAAAATGATCAGAGAAACGAGCGCAAAAGCGAGTAACAATGTTTCTTCAACTTCTGAAAGTGAGTTTCTTACAGGAATAGTAAAATCTTTCCCCAATGCAATTTCATATTCTTTTGGGGCCGACTTTTTGATCTCTTCAAACCGTTTGGTAAAATCATCCACGATAGCCAGGGAATTTGCTCCGCGTTGCGGGCTAACGCCAGTCCCAACGCCATACTCAGCCGTTTTACCATTATAAATGATCATGGCAGTACGCTCATTTTGCGACGACATAATAGCCTGACCTACATCTTTGAACCGGACAATAGCGCCACCGCTTTCACGAAGGATCATGTTGTTGAAATCTTCCTCGGTAACCAGTCGTCCCTGCGTCCGCAGCGTCACTTCCGTATTTTCACCTTCAATGCGGCCACTTGGCAAATCCACATTTTCACGTTGCAAGGCAGTCTGAATGTCCAATGGTGTCAGGCCGTAAGCCGCGAGTTTCACCGGATCCATTCTGAGTCGCATCGCCCGTTTTCTACCTGCATACGACTCCACCAACCTCACGCCAGGGATCGATTGCAAACGCTCCTTAATGTTGATATTGACAAAATCCGTTACGTCTTCGAGCGTCTTTGTCTTACTTTGAACAGTCAAAAACACCAGAATATCATTGGTACCGGCCTTTTCAACAACAGTAGGTTCAATGTCCGCAGGCAATTGCTGGCGTGATTTGGAAACTTTGTCACGCACATCATTAGCCGCTGCTTCCAGGTCCGCATTCAGTTCAAATTCAACGGTAATGATACTCACTTGTTCACGGGAAGTGGATGATACTGAACGTATTCCATTTGCTTCGGCAATAGCTTCCTCCAATGGTTTGGTCACCTGGGAGGCAATGATGTCCGCGCTCGCTCCCGGATATACCGTGGTTACCATCACGATCGGGGAATCTGTGACGGGATATTCCCGCGTTCCCAGAAAGGTATAACCAACGATACCGAAAAGTATAAGCAGTACAGACATTACCCCGGCCAGAACCGGCCGGGAAATACTTACTTGAGAAATCGCACTCATGACAAATAGATGTTTTTAATGAATTGAGACCAATTGTACGGCAGAACCGGGGGCCAAACGAAGCATATTGCTGGTGATCACCGTGTCGCCGGGAGCCAATCCCTTCGTCACATGCACGGAAAACGCATTACGCTCGCCCACTTCAATAGGTTTGAAACTTGCTTTATTATTATTGACAACAAACACACTATAACCTTGCGACGACGGGATTAGCGCCTGGTTGGGGACCATCAAAGCGTTACCGGTATTGCTTAAACGTAAGGTCAGTCTGGCACTTTGGCCCGGCAACAGTTCGTTGCTGCTGTTATTCGATACGGCACGCATTAACAGCGTCCTGGTTTTCTGATCAAGACCTGCGTCGTGCGCAACGATCTTCGCTTTGTAAATCTTGTCGTTGGACTCGACATTGTATTGCACTTCGTCTCCGGTTTTCAGCGTATTAGCATGTTTTTCGGGAATAGCGAAGTCAATTTTGAGGTGGCTGTTATCCGTAAGCACAGCCAGCGGGCTGCCGGGAGTAACATAAGCACCCGTGTGAACATTGACAATCCCAAGATTACCACTGAATGGTGCACGAATACTGGTCTTCGCGAGCGTCACTTTCAGCTGCTCGATTTTGGCTTGCAACACTTTCAGATTTGTAAATGCCTGATCGTAATCCTGTTGAATGGCAGCCTCGTTGTCAATCAATTCTTTAAGTCTCCTTTCGTTCAACAATACCAGTTTTTCCTGTTGTTTCAATTGCTCCAGTTCCGCGATCAGGTCCGCGTCGTCGAGCTTGAAAAGTATCGCTCCTGCATTGACGAACTTTCCTTCTTTCGCGTAAACCGCAACTACTTTCCTATTCAGCTCGCTGCTGATACTTACTTCCTGATTCGCCATCAGCGTTCCCGAAACGACCATTTCTTCATTTAACGATTCCGAGCGAAGTACCTGGCCGTCAACGGGCACACCTGTAGGTTGCTGAGCAGCCGGGGCTTTTGTGGTTGGTTTTTCTTTTTCTGAGGTATATCCTTTCAAATACACCGACAATAATATCACACCCGTAATAATGAGGCCTGATATGATTTTTGCAGAGTGGATTGTCTTTTCCATGGATTGATTAATTAATTTAAGTATTTAAATGTATCGATTTATTTGAGCGAGAGACTTGGCAAGTTTGCAAAACTTACCAGGTCTTGTTAAACCTGTAATGTGTTCAGAAACTGAACGTATTCATTCAGTACCAATTTGTTAAGCTTGTATTTTACGTTTCTTCCTTCTTTTTCCGTCAGGATCAGATCGGCGTCTGCCAGCTGTTTAACGTGGTGTGAAATGGACGGTTGGGTCAGGTCGATAAAATCGGATATTTCATGACAATATAAACAGTCCTCTTTTTCACGCAATTGTTGCAAAATGAGAATACGACTGGGATCGCTCAACGCCTTCGATATCCTCTCCACTTTTCGAACCTCCATGTCTCACTATATATTGATAGATTTGAATATATTAATAAACTGTACAGTGCGTACATTACATAATCAAAATTAAAATAATTCCAGGAAGTTGAAAATATTTTTAGGGCAATCTCAATTTTGTCCAAAAACAGGGCTACACACGGTCAAGGATAAAGTTTCCGTCAATACCCAATTTCTGATGAATGGCTTTCAGGAAATGTACATCAGGTTCGCGTTTTCCATTTAAGATCTGCGATACCTTGGCCGCACCCATCCCAAACATTTCCGCCAGTTTTCCCTGGGTAATATTCATTTCGCTGATTTTCTGCTGTACCACCGCGTTGATCGTCACGGTCAAAGGCATAATATTCAGCACATTGTCTTCGTAGTACTCCGCCAGCAAGGACAACTTTTCCAGCTCATCAGTTTCCTTCTCTCCCAACGAGTGAAACCCACCTCCATCAGTAGCTTGCTGAATGTAGTTTTCTATCAATTTCATGACCTGCTGGTACTGTATGTCATTTCTTATCTTATCTATCATAACGTATATCAGCAAAAGATCCCCAATGACATTTGTGGGTTATACTGTACCAATGATTCAAAGGCTCTGCAGCATTTGGATGCAATCTGGCCAATTCAGATAGTGTGTTTTTAGTAATGATAACCATTGACCAAAAGTACAAATTTTTCATATTTTGAAAAATATTTCATAAAATGAAAAATCACTTTCACTCCTACGACTAAAACAAACGCCAACAGCACGGTATATGACGGCAGTTTCACTTTCGGCAAATTGCTAAAACAAAACCGGAAAGAAACTGGAACGGTACGCTTGCTAACTACAAAGCCAATGTGTTCTTCCGGCATAATTATTTTATAAAAGCAACTGAAACTTTTATGCCGTACGGCAACTAAAAACCATGGACATTTATCAATTAGCAACCACATATTGGGACGACACCAGAGATGGCGGAGATCCCTCAGATCCAAAGGAAACGCCACCTTTTGACCCGCGACCCGAAGTGCCGGTGCCCGACGTCCCGGAAGAGACGCCCCCCTATGAAAAGGAACCGGAAACTCCACCCGTTGAACCCTCGCCCGAGCTACCGTCCACAGAACCGGTTGTCCCCGAGGTGGACCCATTGCCGGAGCCCGGAGGAGAGCCTGATATTCCGGCATTCAAATGATTGTCCCGCCGGAAATCGGGTTACATATCGGATCAAATTCAGCGCCCTATTTTCGTAGAATATTTTTCTTTTTTCTTTATAAAACAATATTACATTTGAGTTAAATCACTTGTAATATGAAATTGTCAAACCTCGGTTAGCGTTCGGCCAGATCGTCAATATGAACTTTGGCTTTTGCACATTGCATGTATTCGAATTAGTAAACATTTGAATTATGAACAACAATCAGATCGTTAACGCACTTTTTGATGCTGTGCAAAATAATAATCTGGACATAGCAGGTGCCGATAAAAAGTTCTATACCAAGCTGGTGCTCCATGCAGCCGAGATACGGGATCTCTACACCCAGCTTTACGCCAATCACCCCGAGTTCAGCACCAATTTCACCAGATTGATCGAGGTGCTGATATCCTCGCATCAAAACAGGACTGCTGAGCTGAAAGACCGGGACTACAAGAAAAATGAAAACTGGTTTCTCAGCAACGAGATCGCGGGTATGAGCCTATATGTGGACAGATTCAGCGGAAATCTGTCAGGGCTTCCTGCTAGGCTGGATTACCTGCTCGACCTTGGGGTTAATCTGCTGCATCTCATGCCTATTTTCCAAAGTCCCGAAAAAGAAAGCGACGGTGGTTATGCCGTGTCCGATTTCCAGAAGGTCGACAAACGGTTCGGGTCGTTGAATGATTTGAAAAAAGTAAGAAAAACAATGCACGACAAAGGAATGTACCTTATGCTCGACATTGTTTTGAACCATACTTCCGATAAGCATGAATGGGTAGAAAAGGCAAAAAAAGGTGATCCGAAGTATCTGGACTATTATTACTGCTTTGATGACCGTTCGCTCCCGGATCAGTACGAGCAAACCATGCCTGAGATTTTCCCTGAAAGTGCGCCCGGGAATTTCACATGGGTGGAAGAATGCCAGAAATGGGTCATGACCGTTTTTCATCGATACCAGTGGGACCTTAATTACAGCAACCCGCGGGTCTTTGTAGAAATGCTCGACAATGTTCTGTTTTATGCCAATCTGGGTGTAGACGTTCTTCGCATTGATGCCCCGGCCTTTTTGTGGAAACAGATCGGTACCACTTCGCAAAATCTGCCTCAGGCCCATACCATTTTACAATTATTGAAACAATGTGTTCAGGTTACGGCACCGGGCATGGCCCTACTCGGCGAAGCGATTGTGTCGCCCGGAGCTATTATGGAGTACTTCGGAGAAGGCCGCTACCTCGCTAAGGAATGTGATTTTGCTTACAATGCGACCCAAATGGCGCTGCAATGGGACGCGCTTGCCACCGGGCAAGTTTCCATTATGATGGCCGCCCAACCCATACTGGCCAAAAAACCCTTCGGTACTTCCTGGATCACTTACACGCGCTGCCACGACGACATTGGCCTAGGCTACGACGACTACATGATCCGCGAAGCTGGTTATGATCCGTTTGAGCACCGTAGGTATCTGAAGGAATATTTCTCAGGACAATTCCCGGGTTCGGTTTCCAGCGGGGCCTTGTTTTCCGTAAATCCAAAAACCCAGGATGCTCGGATCAGCGGAACACTAGCTTCCCTTTGCGGGCTCGAAAAAGCGATTATTGAAAAAAGCGAAAATCAGATAGAGCTCGCGATCCAGAAAATCATTCTCATGCAGGCCAATAGTTTTTTCCTCGGTGGTGTTCCCATGCTGTTTTACGGCGATGAAGCGGCCTATCTTAATGACTATTCTTTCATCGATTCGCCCGACAGAAACTACGACAACCGCTGGATGCACCGGCCCATCATTGACTGGCAAAAAAATGAACTGACCAGCAAAACAGGCACCATTGAAAACAGGGTTTTTGCGGCAACAAAAAGATTGCTTGAGATCCGAAAAAAATTACCGGTAGTCGCTGATCTTAAAAATATTCGATGGATTCCCCGGCACAATATTCATGTCGCAGGATTTGTACGAAACGGGAAGGAAAAAGCTTTGTATTGTATTTTTAATTATAGCCACGAAAGCGCGTATCTGACATGGCACACATTCCGGTATAATGGTTTCTCGCCCGAAAAACTATACGACCACTGGCGTCAGGAATACTTCCAGGTCGGCACCGATGCGGACTACTTAATTCTCGGACCTTATGCATTTTACCTGCTGGAAGTCACTGAGTAAACATTCTTTGCACTATCTTTAAAACATATTTTACTGGAAAATTAAGTCGAACGACTTTCGGGGAAATTTATTTCGTAGTAGGTAAAAATTAAATTTGAGGGGAACTAGAAAAGTTTCTACATTTGAAATAGGGTTTCTATAAAAAACCTTGTATCCCCTCAAAAAATTTAATGCTGATTTGAATGAAAAGATTTTTACTTATCTCCTTAATTTTTTGTACCCTCACCACGCTTGCCCAGTCGTATAAACCACTTCCAGGAAAGATCGAGGCAGAAGACTTCTCAGCAATGAACGCAGTAGGCACTGAGCCTACTACTGATGTGGGTGCCGGCCAGAATGTAGGCTGGATTCGCGACGGTAGCTGGATGGACTACAACGCAGAAGTTGCTACACAGGGCTACTACACTTTCAGGTTTCGCATTGCAAATGGCTACACGCCTGATGCATCTTTATCCCTCAAATCTTCGAATGGTACCGTTCTCGGTCAAATCATTTTGCCTCAAACAGGCGGAATGCAGGGCTGGAAAACGGTGAGTTTCATCGCATTGCTTCCCCAGGGAAAACAAACTTTGCGGATTTACGCTGACAAAGGCAACTGGAATTTCAACTGGTTCGAAGCATCGGCTTCCAAAGCTATTGCGGGAAGGATCGAAGCCGAAAATTTTGACGCCATGCGCGACGTACGGACCGAAACGACAGCTGATACAGACGGTGGACTCGATGTTAACTACATTGACGATGGCGACTGGATGGATTATAATTTAAAGACCACAGCATCAGGAAGATATACAGTCAATTTCAGAGTAGCCAATAGCTATGGCAGCGGCGTTATTGAAGTAAAAAATGCGACTGGCACTGTGCTGGGGCAGGTTAATGTACCTCAAACAGGCGGCTGGCAGAGCTGGAAGACGATTAGTACCGAGTTGGACCTTCCTGCCGGAAGTCAGGTAGTAAGGATTTTTGCGAAAAAGGGTGCCTTCAGTCTCAACTGGTTTGAATTTACAACTGCTGCAGAGCCGGTAACGGTGATAGGGAAAGTAATTCCCGCCAAAATAGAGGCAGAGGCTTTTGATGCCATGAACAACGTTGCCACCGAAAACACCACGGATACTGACGGCGGCCGAAATGTGGGATGGATACAGGACAATAGCTGGATGGACTACAAAGTTCACGTTCCTGAAAGCGGTTTTTATACATTCAGTTATAGAGTTGCGAATGGTAACAGCCCCGCAGCGACACTAGTTATGAAAGCCAGCAACGGATCGGAACTGGGTCGTCTTACGGTTCCGCAAACCGGCGGAATGCAAGGCTGGAAAACGATCAACCTCATCGCATCGCTTCCTGCAGGAAATCAAACGTTGAGAATCTTCGCTGAAAAAGGTGGCTGGAATTTCAACTGGTTTGAAGCGAAAGCATCCCGCCCATTGACAGGAAAAATGGAAGCGGAAACCTTTGACGTCGCGAAAGACGTAAGGATTGAAGCAGTTACCGATACGGACGGTGGCTCAACAGTGACTTACATTGACGACAGCGACTGGCTCGACTACAATGTAAGCATCGCAACTGCCGGTACTTATACATTCAATTTCAGAGTTTCCAACAGCTACGGGAATGGTAATATCCAGATTAGAAATAGCGCAGGTACTGTCCTGGGCTCGGTAGATGTACCGCGTACCGGAGGGTGGCAAACGTACACCACCATTCGCACTACTGCTGTGCTGCCGGCCGGTAGGCAAATCATCCGGATTTTCGCCAATCGCGGCGCATTTAACTTCAACTGGTTCGAGGTGACACCGGGATCGGTACAGAGTCAATCAGTGATCACATTTAATGAAATAACACCCAAAAACCTTTCTGAGGGATCGTTTAACCTGATTGCAAGCAGTACCAATCCTGAAACGCCGATTTCTTTTACCTCGTCCAATCCATCGATTGTATCAGTGTCAAACGCGACCGGTGTATGGAAAGCTACACTCAATGCGGCCGGGCAAGCAGCGATTACCGCTACACAGCCAGGGAACAACAACTACCTAGCGGCAGCTAGCGTATTAAGGAACGTTACGGTAACCGGAAGCACTGAAAACGCTAATATCGGGACAAAAATCCCCATTGACCCAAAACGCTGGTACCAGCTGACTAATGCTTCGAATGGACTGGACGGCTTTTTTGACGGTAAGACACAAGAAAATGTGTTTACAGGCTGGGGAAAAATCATCAATAATTACGAAGCGTACTATCCCCTGCAGGATGGTGAACAAATCACCTTGCAAGGTGTCAAATTTTTCGACTACACTGGCTCCGCAATTGACCAGCCGATGGTATTGTCCGTAATTACCGACCAGTGGCAACGTATTCCCGTCGCTACGTTTACCGGCGAAATTTACAATGGCTGGGTGGGACCCTATCCCAATAGAAACGCGCAGTTTAACCTGGATGCGGCCGTTTCAAATATCCGTTATCTTGTATTGACGATCCCCAACATACTTCCTACGGAGATTGAATTTTATGGAACTTACACACCACCAAGCCCCTCGGGACAGGCAGCCCGTGCAAAAAGTATCAAAATAAAAGATATGCTGGGCGTGAATGGTTATGAATGGAATTTCCAGGACGGCGCGCATACCGGGTCATTGGTAGAAAGCAAAGTGACAGCTGCCAAGAGTTTTACCGGCCTGCGTCATTATATGGACTGGGAAAAACTGGAATCGACCGAAGGCGTATTTTCGTACAACCCTACATTGAGCGGAAGCTGGAATTATGACCTCATTTACGAAAGGTGCAAGCAGGAAAATATAGAAGTACTGGCCTGTCTTAAAACACTGCCGAACTGGATGCTGAATACTTACCCCACGGACCAAAGAGATTCAGAAAATGTGCCGGTACGCTACGGGAAAGACTTTACACAGCCAATTTCTTACATTGAGCAGGCCAAAGTGGCATTCCAATATGCAGCTCGCTATGGCAGCAACCCAAATGTAAATCCTTCATTGCTTAGCGTTTCAACTACACCAAGATGGTACGGCGACTATCCTAATACAGTAAAAATCGGCCTGAACCTGATCAAATACATTGAATGTGACAACGAAAGAGACAAATGGTGGAAAGGCCGCAAAGGTTATCAAACCGCACGTGAATATGCAGCAAACCTTTCAGCATTTTACGATGGTCACAAAAATACAATGGGAGCTGCAGTAGGTGTAAAAAACGCAGATCCAAATATGAAAGTGGTTATAGCAGGACTTGTAACCGGCCCGGATTACGTAAAAGGAATGGTTGACTGGTGCAGGGAGTTCCGCGGCTACAACCCGGATGGAACTGTCAATCTGTGCTGGGATGTCGTTAATTTTCACATATATACCGACAATGCATCTTCCAGCCAGAGCGGAACTTCGACACGTGGCGCAGCTCCTGAAAAAACCAATGCAAACCTGATCTTCGACAATTTTGTAAAAGTAGCTCGTGAAGTATCAAATGATCTACCCATCTGGATCACAGAAACTGGCTACGATTTGAGTGAAAACAGCCCGTTGAAGGCCATTGCAATCGGTGACAAATCCCCGATGCAGACCCAGGCTGACTGGATACTTCGCACTTCGTTGTTTTCGGCGCGTCACGGCATTGAAAAGTTATTCTTTTACCAAATGTATGATGACAATCCTGCGGGAGGGATGTTTGGCTCTTCGGGATTACTGAACGACAACCAGACCCGCAGGCCGGCAGCGGATTTCTTCGTCCAGACCAACAAGCTCTTTGGCGAATATGTTTACAAGGAAACAATCCATTCCGATCCTATCGTAGACCGCTACGAACTCAACGGGAAGTCGGTGTTTATCCTTACTGTACCCGATGAAATTGGCAGAACAGCTCCATATACGCTCAATCTCAATGCGACGGGCATTGCTAAAATTTACACCCCGAAAGCAGGAAGCGACAACATGGATATGGCGGAATTACCGATCGTAGACGGCAAAGTGACCGTTACAGCTACGGAAACCCCCATTTTCGTGATCGCGTCCAACGATTCTAACGCAAGGACCGGTGCAACACAACCGGCAGCGCCCGAGGAACCTTTGCATGTGGCGGTAAATGTTTATCCTAACCCGGTAGCGGACTTCATCAGCATTGACCTGGCCAACGAGCTTACCGCTGAGGTGGAGATCAGAGTGTTTGACGCTAAATCGGGACGGTTGTATAAAGATACCCGCATCCAAAAATCGGACAATAAATTTTCACACAAACTGAACATGGTCAATTTCCCCGCCAGCATCTATATCATTGAGATCAAACAAGGTAATGACCGCGCATTCAGAAAAGTGGCTAAGGTAAATTAACTAACCCTGCTGTCCAGTTTGGCGATATTGAACTTGTACCGG
Source organism: Dyadobacter pollutisoli (assembly GCF_026625565.1). Classification (NCBI taxonomy): domain Bacteria; kingdom Pseudomonadati; phylum Bacteroidota; class Cytophagia; order Cytophagales; family Spirosomataceae; genus Dyadobacter; species Dyadobacter pollutisoli. The sequence continues at coordinate 7,011,084 of NZ_CP112998.1, read as the reverse complement.
TATTCCTTAGGGGTGACGCCGGTACTTTTTTTGAACAGCTGTCTGAAAGATTTGAGATCGTTATACCCCGAGTTCAGCATTACTTCCAGAACGCTCTGATCTGTCTGCGCTAGCAATTTTTTAGCCGCTTCAATGCGCGTGCGTTGTAAATATTCAATGGGCGTAACGCCTATCGCCTGCTTGAACCGACGTACCACATTACGCCTGCTGGCAGGAATATCCTGGATCAGCATTTCGATGGTACTGCCTTCCTGGTACTCCTTTTCAATTTTCTGCTGCGCCATATTGACCAGCCCATCACCATGGTTCTGTGAAGGCATGAAGGTCCCGAAATAGGTTTGTTGCTCGCGGTCCATATCGATGGCAAACATCTTGGCGGTACGTAAAGTCTGTTCCTTGCCACAATGCCGCTGGATCAGGTAAAGCATTAAATGAAAGCTGCTGGTAGCACCGCCACTGGTGTAGATCCCTTTGTCCTCGGTTACTACCGCATCACTTTTCATGATTATTTCGGGAAAATTAGAGGCCAGGGCCTGGGCCGAATCGATGTGAGTAGTTGCCTCTTTACCATTGAGTAGTCCCGCAGCCGCCAGCAAAAATGCGCCGGTACAAAAACTGGCCAGCTCAGCCCCTTTTTTATATTGGTCCCAAAGCCAGGGAATAAGCATCTGGTTTTTGGCTATCGAAATTTTAAGATCACCGGCCCCGAAGGCAGGTATTAATATTAAATCCTGCTGCTCAGCAGAGTGGATAGACTGCATCGGATACGAGCCATAGAATTGGCCCGGCTGCATTTCAGGAGAAAGTAAATTGATATTAAAGAACGTCGGCTCGTTTGCCCTTTCATAAAATCCATTGACGGATTCAAAAACATCTAACAAAGCAGCAACACTTAGCAAACGGTGCTTGTGTGTTATCAAAAGACCTAGATTTACCATCCTTAATACAAGTTTAATTCAGTCATTTAACTCCTCTTATGTACCATATTTTTTGCCAAGTTAATATTTTTTTGTCTCAAATACCCCTGTTTATGGCTTTTTAAACCATTATTAAGCTGAACCTTTATTCCTATTTTTGTCATAGACAAAAAGGATTTACTACCATTACTGGCAAAAAAACTGAATCATGGGCAAAACTAAATTCGATATATCACTGGAATCAGGCGTTCATCAGAAACTTCAATCCTTTACGGGAAGTTGGGAAGGAAACACGACCACCTGGTTTGAACCGGGCGTGATCGCCGACGAGTCGCCCATGTCGGGAACGATCAGGCCGATACTCGGCGGGCGGTTCCTGCTGCACGAATACAGCGGCAGGTTGAGCGGGGATGCTTTTGAAGGAATGTCCATTTATGGTTTTGACATTGCCAGCAACACTTTCCAGGCAGCCTGGATCGATAATTTTCACATGGGGACCGGCATCATGCTTTCCGGCGGTTCATTGATCGAAAAAGGGTTTTCAGTTCTGGGAAGTTACGGCGGCCCCGATATGCCCGAGCCCTGGGGCTGGCGCACCACCGTCGAGCTCATCGACAACGATCACATCACCATTACAGCCTACAACATCTCCCCTGATGGGCAGGAAGATAAGGCTACGGAGACGGTTTACGCACGGGTAGGGTGAGCGTGGTGAAGGATTTCCACAGCATTAAACAAAAAACGGTACCGCAGGCTATATACCCACAGTACCGCTCGAATCCGTACCTTAAACAGGTTTCAGGAATTGTCAGGGATTAATACAGTAATCGCTTTTTAGGCAACTGCCACATTCGCCGTTTCCTGTTTCAATGTAACGGTTTCTGTCTCTGGTACGGCATCTCCGACCATTGGGCCGTTGGCTGCCAGTTCGCTGCCTTCCTTTTTTGATTTGAAAACAGGCCATAGGAACTGGGCATACCATTCCTCTTCCTGGTAATGTTTGATACCAAATGAAGTTGGATATTTCCGGGTAATGATGCCTGTCCCGAAAATCAGGTCCCAGACGAAAAACATGTTCCCGAAATTGCCTTTGTAATTGCCGATGCCGTCGTCTGCCGTATCAGCATGGTGTGCATAATGCGTGGCAGGAGTGGAAATCAGTCGTTCCAATACCCAGCCGATCGGATTAAGCCATTTGATTTCGTAAAACGGCTTGTCCCAGGGAATACTCGAATGTGCGCCGGTAGTGATGAGTGACTTGACCACTTTGACAAACAATGCTGCATAACCCAACCCAAGATAAGTGAGAGCCACCGTCAGGTAAGTTTGTGAGAAGAAAATGGTATAGATAATGTTCTGCCGACCGGCCATTGCCATACCCATATAAGGCGCTGAATGGTGCGTGCGGTGAAAACGCCAGAGCCATGGTAGCTGATGATGAATGCGGTGATACCAGTACTGCGTCAGATCGTCGGCAACTGCAATGATCAAAAATGCCCACCAGAATGGAACCCATTCGAAGATATTCTTGGCAGCTGGCAAAAGGTATGGCATCAGTTGCAATCCAAAGTATGCTACAAACGGCTTAACTACTAATTTGGGTACCACAAAGCAGACAATGTCCAGCGTGCGCTCATTCTTGGTCCATTTGTTTTCATAAAGACCGACCGCGAATTCGATCACGCCAACGCCCAGGACGATCGCCGCAAGTCCCCAGCTGCTGAGGTTTCTGAATACATCTTCCAGGAAACCGGGCGCTTTAAATGGCAGCTCGTTGCTACCCTGCCAGGGTTTGTAGCCAGTCAGGTAAAAAGTTGTGAACATCAGGGCAATGGGCGCAACATACAGCAAAATGCTGATCAGAGCGTCCCGTGATATTCTTTGGGCTATGGCACTTTCCACTTTCATAAACAGGAAATATTTTAAGGTGAACAGGACAGATTAATGGAGAAATTTCACCGCAAGCCAGATACCTCCGGCAATCAATGCGAATGGTGCAGCTGTTAGAAAAATGCCCACTGCGATCTTCTTAGCGAGTAATATGACGTCTGAGATTGTCATGTTGATAGTAAATTAGATTGATACGGTGGCCCGGTGGTCCATAAACGAACTATATAACATTCAGAAATATCCCGGGACAGCATGACTGGCAACTGAAATCGCCAACCACCGAAAATTTCAGATGATCAGTCAAAACTGCCTGATGGGATATTTCCGAAGTAAGATCTTGGATTAGTATCGCAGGGCTAACAACAACAGTACTGCAACGAAAGTAGGGGATCTGCACAAAGCAAGGAGGAAGTTACCACCTGTGCCTGCCGTGTCGACAGGTTTGCATAAAGTAAATTAACCGCTTTCATATTGAATGCTTGGATTAATACTCAGCTTAGGGCGGTTCAGAAGCTTTGTTATTAGTATACTTATTTGATAGACAAAGTAAGTTTAATGATTTTTAAAATGCAACAGTTTTTGAAATTTTGTTATAAAAAAATCCGACAAAGAAAATCTCCCGCCGGACATGAAAACAGACGAGGGCCAGCAGCCCCCGTCTGTCAAAAGTATATAAACCTATTTATTTCAATTCAGTCAGCCATTGCTGTGCGAAAGCGCGGGCTGCATGGGTAGGCGCTGCTCCCATCCGGTAACACAGTTTCCACACATCGTTTTTGCCTTCGTAAGCGGCATTCACAAACTTCTTGCGATCGGCCACCACTTTGGTCTGAGCGGCAAAGTCTACGCCTTTACTTTTCTCCAAAAACTCGCTCAGGCGTGCTGAAAGTACTTTTTTCGGATCTTTCCACTTCTCGTATTCCGCCGCATTGTTTTTGTTGTTCTTAGCAAGTTCACGTTCTTTCTGAGCTATTTCTTCCTGGGCAAGATGCTCGGCATACTGCTTTTTGAACGCTTCGAAATCTGACTTCAATAGTGGCTTAACTTTTTTAAAGAAAGCTGCATTACGCTTTCCGTCTTCAATGGTCTTTTTAAACTCAGCGCGCTGATCCGCTGGCAGGCTCGACAGCATACTTTCCATTCCGGCATAAGTTTCACCCGACTGGATCTGAATGTCGACCATCGGTTCAATGTTCTGAACTGTCAGCCCTTGTGCGTCTTTGATCCGGTAAGCCCTGATCTCAGCTTGCCTTTTTTCACTTAGCTTCGTATCAGTTTGCTGGTAGTTTTTGGCAAGCCAGTCGCTATAACGTTTTTGAAAGTCTTCTGAACCAAAATATAGCTTGACCAAACTGCCCGCTTTTTTGACCGCCGTTGCCTGATTTTCCGGCGCAATTGCGCGGCATGCTGTTTTGACAGAACTACTAAAATAAGGAGAGCTTACAGTTGTATTTTGTAAAGAGCTCCACAACCTTTCTTGCACATTTTTTTCGGTAATACCGAATTCGGAGTAATCATCTGAAAATGTGAAGTTCAGGAAGCAAAGGCAGAGACCGTAAAGAAATAGGGGACTTATTAAATTTTTCATGGCGATAATTTGATAAAAGAGGTACTATTGTTTGTCGGCAATCATTTCGATTTCATCTCCGTCAAGTACGATGAACACGGTCAGTTTACCTGATTTGAGATTTCCCACTTTCTGGGTGCCTTCGTAGATGTCAATTCCGGTACTTCCTGCATTTTTCAGGTTCAATGTGCCCAGGTCTTCATCCGGCTCGGAAACACCGTCGATCTTCGCTTTCATTATCCCGGTTACTACTTCTGCTGAAAATTTTTCCAGTTGTATTGTGATAACTGCTTTTGCCAGTTCCAACGGCTGCTCTTTACCATTTACCGTTAGTTTGGTCACTTTGTAATTTCCGGTTACCTGTGCGCTTAGCTCCGGTGCAGGATCTTTGTCCTTGTCATCTTTGCAGGAGAAGAATAATGTCGTAACAAATAAGAATAAAAGAACTTTTTTCATGGCTGATTTGAAAATAAATAGATGAGATGATTTTGTCATTTTGACCCGACAAAGGTAGCCTCATCCGCAAGCGGCAATCAATCCTCCAAAAGTAGGATTTTTGAAAAATCATGCTTTTAGAGGATATTATTAAAAGGTTTTATTTCAGAATTTTACACCCGTAATTTTCCAGCCCATACTCCTCTCACGGATACCATGAATTTTTTTTTAAGAATATCATTGCTTGTATTGTTATATGCCAGTGCTTCTGCTCAGAGCGTAGACGTGAATGCAATTCTGAAACGTATACAGGCCAGCAAGGAAGATACCAACCGCGTACTCGCCTACATTGAATATGGCCAGTACCACGAAAACCAGAATCTGGATAGTGCTGCCAAATATTATCTCAAGGCCGGTGCGTTGAGCGATAAACTGAATTACCTTACCGGAAAATTTAAGTTCCGTTCCAATTACACCTATATCCTCAATTTACAGGGTAAGTTTGATCAGGGTCTAAAATTGAACAAAGAAAGCCTGGTCATTGCGCGGGAAATGAACCACGCTGTCAATATCGGCAAGAGCCAGGCCAACATTGCAACCAGTTATGTGTATTTGGGTAATTTCCTCGAAGCGATCAAACACTATCAACTTTCTGTGGACCAGTTTGAAAAACTGGGAATGAAAGAATTCCTCCCACGGCTTTATATCAGCATAGGAACCGCTTTTGAGCATGCCAATTTGTTTAATAAGGCATTGGTATATAAAGAAAAAGCATTGGCACTGGCTAGGCCCGTGAAGGACAGCCTGCAATTGGCCGATATTCTTACCAACATTGGCGGGTCCTATTTCAATCTCAAAGATTATCCGAAAGGGCTGGCGCATTTCAGTGAAGGCCTTGCCATTGCGCAAAAAATTAAGTCTGATGTTTTCGTGATACAGGGCTATGCGGGACTCTCACGTACGAATCGGAAACTTAAAAATCTTGACAAAGCAAAAGAGTTTGGGGAAAAAGGGCTGGAACTGGCGAGAAAAACAGGGAATGTTTTCCTGGAAATGGAATGCCTGAAAACGCTGATGTATTTGGCCGAAGATACTAACCAGCCGGAACTTTCCGCCAAATACACGGAAGAAGCCCTTAAAATTGCCGAGGCCAATGAAATGACCGATCATTTGGTAGAGCTTTATGAAGACTACGCGACTGACCTTGCCCGAAAAAACAACTATAAGGCCGCCTACGATTACCTCATGAAATATACCATCATGAACGACTCCATTCAGGGCATAGACATACAAAAACAGCTGCAAGAGCTTGACGCCAAATACCTTACCGCACAAAAGGAAAAGCAGATCGTAACGCTTGAAAAGGAAAAACAAACACGAAACACACTCATTTATGGATTAATAGCGGGCCTTATTGCTTTGGCGCTCATATCGGTGCTGGCTTACAGAAACATTATCATCCGGAAACGTATCGCTGACAAGGAGGTTCAGCAGCTGCAGCAGGAAAAACAATTGGTCGCCACCAACTCCATTTTGAAAGGCCAGGAAGAAGAACGTACCCGCGTGGCGCGTGATTTGCACGACGGGCTGGGAGGACTATTATCAGGTATTAAATTAACTTTAAATTCCGTGAAAGGAAATGTAATTCTGCCCGAGGAAAGCGCTATGACCTTTACCAGGGCTCTCACACAATTGGACGGCGCGATCAGCGAGATGCGCCGGGTGGCACATAGCATGATGCCGGAAACACTGGTACGCTTTGGACTGATAGACGCTCTCAATGACTTTTGCGAAGGCATCAGCGCTTCGGGTCAGTTAAAAGTAATTATGCAGGATTTCGGTTTCGACAAACGTCTCGACTCATCTGTGGAGGTCGTACTTTACCGTGTTGTGCAGGAATTGCTCAATAATGTGCTGAAATATGCAGAAGCAACCGAAGCTCACGTGCAGCTAACCTGGGTTGAAAACAATGTCAGCCTTACCGTGGAAGACAATGGAAAAGGTTTCGACGTAAGCATACTCGATCAGAACAAAGGCGCGGGAATGCGAAATGTGCAGGCACGTGTGGATTACCTGAACGGCAAGCTGGACATTCAATCCAAACCAGACGAAGGAACTTCTGTTTTGGTAGAGATTGTGGTTTAACAATCCTGCGTTTGGTCTGAAAATATAAATGACATACCCTTAAAAAACTTCGTATGAGCGTAAGAATCCTGATCGTAGATGATCATCCATTGGTTTTGGAAGGATTAAAATCACTACTGTCCGACAGCGAGGGCATAACTATGGCCGGCACAGCTTCCAATGCGATCGATGCGATTGCATTTTTGAAGAGCAACGAAGTCGACATTGCTTTCCTGGACATTAACCTGCCCGATATCAGCGGAATTGAGCTTTGCAAAAAAGTAAAAGAGCAGTTTCCAGATGTTAAAACACTGGCATTAAGCACATTCAGTGAGCGCGCTTATGTGTCGCGCATGATCCAGAATGGTGCTTCGGGTTATCTGATCAAAAGTTCGAGTAAGGAGGAAATCCTGGAAGCCATTCAGCAGGTCCAGGCCGGTGGATATTTCATGAACGTGAATTTTGACCAGAGTGCATCCTCTCCTACCCCGAAAACCGTTCCCTTTCTGACCCGCAGAGAGAAAGAAGTGTTGCTATTAATTGCCGAAGGCCTCACTAATCCACAGATCGCCGATCAGCTTTTTATAAGCGTCACCACAGTCAATAGTCACCGACAGAACCTGTTAATGAAGTTTGAAGTATCGAATACAGCTTCATTGATTAAGCTGGCTGCTGGATTGGGTTTGATATAAAAAAACTTACCAAGTCTGGGAGACTTGGCAAGTTTCGTTTCGTTTCGTCTAATTCGTAGCCAGGCTTCCGAAGGGAAAAATTGAAGAGGATATATGGGCTTTATTCATAATTTGCCCCAATTCTTTCGCTTTTTCAGGAAATTGCGGGGTTACATTGGTCGTTTCGCGCGGGTCCTTGGAGAGGTCGTATAATTCAACGAGACCATCAGGATTACCGGCAGCTTTAAGCCGTACAGCCTTCCAGTTTCCCTGACGTACAGCCTGCCTGCCGCCCTGCTCGTGGAACTCCCAATACAAATAATCATGCTTTTTCTGAGTTACTTTGCCTTTCAGCGCATCTGTGAAAGGGATGCCGTCAATATTGCGGGGTGCTGCTATATTAGCCAGCTCGGCAAACGTGGGCAATATGTCCCAGAACGCCCCGATGAAATCATTCTTGCTCCCCGGCTTGATCACCCCTGGCCAGCGTGCTGCAAAAGGTTCCCTTATCCCTCCTTCGTACAAGTCGCGCTTTACGCCTCTCAGCCCACCGCTGCTATTAAAAAATTTAGGATCCGCGCCTCCTTCAATGTGAGGACCATTGTCGCTGGTAAAGATCACCAATGTGTTCTTATCCAGGCCTTTTTCTTTCAATTTTTCCATTACCTGGCCTACATACAGGTCCAGACGGGCAACCATGGCTGCGAATGTCGCGCGGGGAAACTCCTGTGAAGTGTATCCGCCATCCGTGGCTTTGGGACCGTAGTCAGCCCCTCGGTAGGGCCTTTCTTCAAATTTTCCTTTATAGTATTGAAAAAGGCTGTCATCGGGAACAAGCAGCTCGGCATGCGGGAGAATGTAAGGCAAAAAGAGGAAAAACGGCTGCTTTCCGTCCTGGCTGTTTACAAAGCTCAACGCTTGTTTCTGGATCAGATCGGGTGCATACTCTTTGCTATACATGAGGTTTTTATTGGCCTCAAGAACTATTTTTGTCTGGTTATCCCAAAGGTGGTTCGGGTAGTAGCGGTGCGCAAGGCTCTGGCAATTGTATCCGTAAAACCGATCGAAACCCTGCTTGCCCGGCTCGCCTTCCGAACCTACCGGCCCCAGGCCCCATTTACCAAAAGCAGCAGTGGCATAACCCGCTTTTTTTAAAACTTCGGCTACGGTTACCACAGAATCCGCGATAGGCTGCTGCCCCTCGGGCTCCACGCTCTTATTTCCTCTGATGTAAGTATGTCCCGTATGCTGGCCACTCAGCAAAGACGACCGCGAAGGAGCACAAACAGAAGTACCGGCGTAAAACTGGCTAAAAATCATCCCTTCTCTCGCCAGCTTGTCAATATTAGGTGTTTTTACCAGCTTCTGTCCATTAAAACCTACATCACCATATCCGAGATCATCTGCAAGAATAAAAATGATATTCGGGCGTGCCGCCTTGGGAGCCTGCGCCATCACGACATTTCCACCAACAAAAGGTAAAAGGCAGACTAGCAATGAAATATATATCTTCATTTGTACTTACTCAGTTGATACAGTTCCAAAAGGCATTGAAACCGCAAGATTACTTGTAAAAAGCTAAGTTCCGAGCTTTAAAAGCATATTTTTTGTTTTGGAGACGCGGTTAACACACATTCTGTTGACCGGCAGAGGAGAAAAAGCAGATTTGACGGGTATCTTTGCTTCTGATACCCTACGACAGCCCAGACGACCGCCTGAATTGACAACCACCGAAAATTCCCGCAAGTCGGACCGGGCTGTTCATTAGGGTATCAGAAGCAGACACTACTTATTCTTTGAGATTAAAAGCAATCTTATAGTCTACTAAGTTGATAGACAAAATAAGGAGAATAAAATCAAACAAGCAAGGTCCCGATCGTGACAAATTGAAAATAATTCCAATTTCTCATGATCGGGAATTAAGGATCAGCGAATTACCACTCGTTACTTCCTCGAGGCTTGTCCGGCGGGGCGATTATTTTTCCCCTCGCGCTTCTGCAAATCGTCACCCAGATCCTCCCTTGCCGCATCCGCTATTTTTTCCAGCTCCGCCACGATCTCAGGATTTTGTTCTAATACATTATACCGCTCGCCTGGGTCACGTGCGAGGTTATACAATGCTTTTGGGAAATCATGATCCTCGGGACTTGGGCCCGGCTGCCCATTCTTGCCTGGCAGCGATCCTTCATAAGTACGGCCGGGATGTGCGAATACCAGTTTCCAGTCGTGCTTTCTGACAGCTTCGAGGCTATTTTTCCGGTAGTAGTAAAGGAAATTTTCACGTGGGGTCTTCGTATCGTCGCCTTTCAGCAAGTCGGTGAACTCGATACCGTCTATTTTCTCTTTCGGCAACTTTGCTCCTGTAAGTTTGGCAATGGTTGGAAGGATATCAATGGTAGACAAAAGCTTATTGGAAACCCTGCCGGCGGGTACAACGCCTGGCCAGCGCATAATACAAGGCTCACGCTGCCCGCCTTCAAATGACGTTCCTTTTCCTTCACGGAAACCGCCCGATGAGCCTGCATGGTCACCATAGTTCAGCCACGGGCCATTGTCACTCGTAAAAATCACCAATGTATTCTGGTCAAGGCCTTGGGCTTTCAGCTCTTTCATAATCTCCCCTACCGACCAGTCGAGTTCCATCAGCACATCTCCGAAGATCCCGCGCTCGCTTTTACCTTTAAACTTAGCCGAAGCTGCCAAAGGAACGTGCGGCAACGGATGCGGCACGTACATAAAGAATGGCTTGTTCTTGTTTTTCTTGATAAATGCAACCGCATGCTCGGTGATGGTTGGTGTCAGTTCACTGGCGTCTTCCAGGTTTTTGATCTCTTTGCCTGGCTTGTTACCATCAATCCAATGTAGCGGTGGATACTTTGCGCGTTCCTGCCATGGATGCAACGGCCACATATCATGTGAGTAAGGCACACCATAGTATTCGTCGAAACCTTGTTGCAGCGGCAAAAACTCCTCATCGCTTCCCAAATGCCATTTACCAAAAATACCAGTCGCATAACCCTGCGCTTTTACCAGCTCGGCAATGGTTTCTTCTTTTTGGCTAAGACCAACCGCTGACTGAGGCCCCAATGCACCTGAAATCCCCACGCGGTTCGGATAACAACCCGTCAATAATGCGGCACGGGATGCGCTGCACACGGCCTGCGCCGCCATAAAATTGGTAAACCGCGTTCCTTCCGCAGCCATTTTATCGAGGTTCGGTGTTTTGTATCCCAATGCACCATTGACCGACAAGTCGCCATAACCGAGGTCATCGATAAAGAAAAGAACAATATTAGGCGTTTTTGCAGCTGGCTTCTGAGATTGAAAACTCATCAGAACACATAAGCACAGCGAAACAAAAAGCACAGAAAGTAATCGGAACATATGAAGGTTTTGGTTTAGAATAAAAGATCCGGTTCGGACAATCCGGGAAATTTATCAAATATTTCAATCCCGAGACTACCAGTTCGGGTTTTGTTTAAAATTAGAATTAAGATCCCTTTCCTTTTGCGGAATGGGCCGTAGTTTACAATGCATTTTGAGAAATTAAAAAACCAAAAATCAGAAAGGAAACCGTAAAATGAATTGTAAAACCGCTTTATTAGGGGCACCGCCAATGAATTACAGTCATTTGCAGTACTTACAAATTTTGACATTCAAATTTTAGCTTTCCGAATGGAGAAAGACAACACCTATTTTGGGGTAAAAGAAATAGCGCGAAGGGCCAATGTTTCCATCGCAACAGTAGACAGGGTGATCCACAACCGGACCGGTGTTTCAGAAAAAACCAAGAAAAAGATCATTGAAATCATCAAGGAGCTTGACTACCAGCCCAATATTCTGGCGAGCCGGCTGGCTTCTAAAAAAATCATATCATTGGCGGTACTAATTCCTCGTGTTTCGGAAGAGACTGATTTCTGGGAAGCGCCGCTGAAAGGTGTTGTCCGAGCCGAAGCCGAGATCAGGAAGTATGGCGTATTGGTAAAAACATTCTTTTTCGACCTGAATAGTGAAAAGTCTTTTAATGAACAGGCCGCGCTGATCCTCGATGGACACTTTCAGGGAGTCCTGCTCTCTCCTTCCTTCATCGAGGAGTCACGGCAATTTGTACAGGCCTGCCACAAGCACAAAATCCCTTTTACATTCATCGATTCCGACATTCCTGGCCAGGACAAGCTGTGCTACATTGGTCCGCATTTATTCCAAAGCGGCTACGTCGGTGCCAGATTGCTCACGTACAGGCTGAAAGAAAACCATAAAGTACTGGTAGTCAACATCTCAAAAGAGATTGATAACTACAATTACCCGCAGATCGAAGAAGGTTTCCGCGCATACTTTAAGGATCATAACCTGCCCGGCGAAATCATCCGCATTGACATTAAGGATACGGATAGTCTGTCGGTAACCCGCGACCTGACGCAAGTTTTACATAAGCACAATGATATCGAAGCCATTTTTGTGACCAATTCACGCGTTTTTTCGGTCGCCTCTTTTCTGGAAAAGAGTAACAGGACTGACATATCGCTGATTGGCTACGATTTCTTGAAGGAAAATATCGAGTTTCTCAAAAAAGGCCTGATCGATTTTCTGATCTGTCACAAACCGGAAGAACAAGGCTATCGTGGATTGATGGCGTTGTATCAAACATTGGTATTAGGCGCACCGGTTGACAAGGTGCATTTCATGCCCATTGACATTATCACAAAGGAAAATCAGGCGTTTTATCAGAATTGATTCGGGGTGTCAGCATTCTGCCAATGTTACATCGCTACGCGATTTTGGACATGAGGTGTGGTGAATAATTCTACCAATATTATCGCTACGCGATTCGCAGTTGCTACAATTCGACGCTACACATTGGGTAGCGAAACAAAGCAAAGCGCTGCCAAAATTCCAAAACGCCAAGTGCCGTCAGGCACGAAATATTGGTAACACGTCACTAGGAATTTCAATTTTCAAATGCCGTCAGGCATGTAACAATCCCACATCCGGCAAATACCGCGATCTCGTCTTTACGCAATAGATACTAGCACCAAAAAAATATTTCACAAAATTTTTTGTAAACAATTAAAGCAATAACTTGTAAATAAAAATATGTTAGTATATTTACGGGTACGTACCCGAAATGATTGTTCAAAGAGATTATTCCTAAACACCTTTTCCTAAATTATATGCATTCCCTGAATCGAAGAAAGTTTATTTTGAAGTCGGTGGCGACCGGTATCGGACTTGGTTTATTAGATTACACAAGCCTGAAAGCGAGTTCTGCGGAGGGAAAAAGAGTGGGTATTATCGGGCTTGACACTTCACATAGCATTGCCTTCGCCAAAGGCCTCAATGCCGAGCAGCCTGACCCAATCTATGATGGCTTTCGGGTTGTTGCCGCCTACCCTTACGGCAGCAAAGACATCGAATCGAGTACCAAACGTATTCCAGGCTACATTGAGGAGGTCAAAAAGCTGGGTGTCGAAATCACGGGCTCAATTAAAGAACTGCTTGGAAAAGTTGATTTCGTAATGCTTGAAACCAACGATGGAAGACTGCACCTTGAACAAGCCCTGGAAGTTTTCAAAGCTGGAAAAAGGATGTTTATCGATAAGCCGGTAGCCGCTTCTTTATCGGATACGCTGGCGATTTATGAGGCTTCCAAAAAATATAAAATACCCATCTTTTCGGCTTCCTCTTTGCGCTATATCAAAGGGATCGAAAGCATTGATAAAAAGAAAGTACTGGGCGCCGACACATATAGCCCCGCTGTTCTTGAAAAAACACACCCGGACTTTTTCTGGTATGGCATTCACGGCGTGGAAACGCTGTACACCGTGATGGGGACGGGCTGTAAAAGCGTAACCCGCGTCAGCACACCCAATACGGACATTGTCGTAGGTATATGGGCGGACGGTCGCACGGGCACATTCCGTGGTACGCGTACGGGGAAACATGATTACGGCGGAACTGTATTTACCGAGGACGGAAACAAAGTTTTGGGCCCCTACGGTGGATACGAGCCTCTTTTGGTGGATATTATTAAGTATTTCAAAACCGGGGAAACGCCTGTGACACCGGAAGAAACCATTGAAATTTTTGCCTTCATGGAAGCGGCGGACGAAAGCAAACGGCAAGGCGGGAAAAGCGTTACACTGGAAAGTGTATTGAACAAGGCGAAAAAATAACCAACCATTCTGTCATCCTGAATCTGTAATCCAATGAAACCGTTCCAAGAAAAGGTGTCGCGCAGGGCGTTTATCAGGCAAAATTCAATGGCCGGACTGGGTGTCGCGCTCGCTTCCACCAGTATAGCCAGCCCACTTGCAGTTCATATCAAATCAGCACAGAAGCCTGCAATATTGGGTGGTCCGTCTGCGTGGGCCGCTGACAAATGGCCGGTATGGCCGATGTGGAATCCCGAAACGGACGAAAAACAGGTATTGGAAGTGCTCCGCAGCGGTATTTGGTCGCGTGCGCATGTGGTAACACAGTTTGAAAAAGAATGGGCGGCGGCACTCGGCGCAAAACGCTGCCTTTCCACAGTGAATGGCACCAATGCTTTGGTGATCGCCATCAATCAATTGGGTATCCAGGCCGGCGACGAAGTACTGGTGCCGCCTTATACGTTTATTGCCTCCGTTTCCTCGATTTTGTCCAATGGCGCTATGCCTGTTTTCGTGGACATTGATCCGGAAACATTTCAGATTGACCCTGCCAAAATAGAAGCTAAGATCACGCCGCGTACCAAAGCCATTATGGCCGTTCACATTCTTGGGCTGCCTGTGGATATGGACAGGATTATGACGATTGCAGAGAAACATAAACTTCTGGTGATCGAGGATGCTTGTCAGGCGCATTTGGCTGAGTATAACAAGCAAAAAGTGGGGACGATCGGAGACGCAGGCTGTTTCAGTTTTCAGAATTCCAAAAACCTGCCGATCGGTGAAGGAGGTGCCATTGTGAGCAACAATGACGCATTTATGGACCGTTGCTTTTCTTATCATAACTTCGGCTACGCTTATGGAACTACTGTTGGCTCGGTGAGTACCGGATGCCTTATTCAGGGTACCAAATTGCGTTTTACAGAATATCAGGCGGCAATCGGTCTTGCTCAAATGAAACGGTTGGACAGCCAGACTACCGTAAGAAATGAGAATGCTGCTTACTTGAAATCCCTCATTAAGGACATCCCGGGCATTGTTCCCTACAAACTTTATGACAACGTTACCAGAGGAGCATTTCACCTATTCCCTTTCCGCTACAAAAAAGAAGGCTTCAAAGACCTGTCCAGAGAAGATTTCCTGAAAGCGATGAAGGCCGAGGGCGTGCCATGTTCGAGCGGCTATGCGACATTGAACACACAGCCTTACCTGAAAGATACATTTGAATCCAAAAACTACCGGAAAATGTATCCGAAGGAAATGTTGGATATTAATAAATACAACGAGCAGAATAAATGTCCGCAGAACGATAAAATGTGCAACGAGGAAGCCGTGTGGTTCACTCAAAATATGCTGCTAGGCAGCAAGGCGGATATGAAAGACATTGCCTCCGCCATTGAAAAAATTCACAATAACGTGGACCAAATCAAAACGCTCAGCAAAAAATGAGGGTATTCGTACTGATATTACTGGCTTTGCTGCATTTCCTGCCGGCTTCCGCACAAACCAAAGGATGGAAGGCGGGCGTTGCCAAAGTGGCTATTACCCCGCAGGATCCCATGTGGATGGCTGGATTTGCGTCACGTACGCACGCTGCCGACGGCAAGTTGCACGATCTCTGGGCCAAAGCACTGGCGTTGGAAGATGCGGATGGTAAGCAGGCGGTGATGATCACGACCGATCTGCTGGGATTTCCTAAAAAATTATCCGATGATATTCGCGCGCAGATTTTCACAAAATACAAGCTTTCCAAGGCCCAGATCATCCTCAACAGTTCGCATACACATTCCGGGCCTGTACTTGGGACCGCGCTTTCGGACATTTATCCATTAAATGCCGACGAGCAAAAGAAGATAGACACTTACACAACGAAACTCGCAGAGCAGATCGTTGCGGTGACCGGCGATGCATTGAAAGCATTGCAGCCTGCTACTTTGCATTCTCAAAATGGCGTCGCCCGTTTTCAGGTAAACCGGCGGAATAATGATGCGGCTACTTTGGAAAGACTGACTGAAATTACAGGCCCCGGCGATGCCGCAGTACCGGTTTTGAAAGTAGCTGACCAGAAAGGAAAATTATTGGCGATTGCATTTGGCTATGCGTGCCACCCCACGGTTTTGGACATTTACAAATGGTCGGGCGACTACCCCGGATTTGCTCAGATTGAACTCGAAAAGCTTTACCCAGGTGCTGTTGCATTGTTCTTCCAAGGCGCGGGAGCAGATCAGAATCCATTGCCGCGACACACCGTACCATTGGCTATTCAATACGGAAAAACGCTCGCGGCGGCCGTAGAGCGGGTTTTGAGCGAAGAAATGAAACCATTGGAAGCCAAACTCAATACTGCTTATACCGAGATAAACCTTTCTCTGACCACCGCTCCAACCAAAGTCCAGCTAGCTGCGATGGCCGAAAAAACCACCGGCTACCAGCAGCGGTGGGCGACACGGATGATTGACCTCATCAACAAAGGTGAAAAGTTTGCCACCTCCTACCCTTTTCCATTGCAGGTATGGAAGCTCGGCGACCAGCCCATTATGACGCTCGGAGGCGAGCTGGTGGTGGATTATGCGATTAACATTAAAAAAATATTCGGCCAGGAAACGTTTGTCATGGGCTATTCCAATGATGTGATGACCTACATTCCCAGCACCACTATCCTGCGCGAAGGCGGGTATGAAGGTGAAGTGGCCGCTATTGTCTATGGCCTGCCTGCTACCTGGGCTTCGGACGTCGAAATTGAAATTTTGAATGGAATAGTGCAGCTGGCGAAGCAGGCAGGCGTGACGAAGCCCGAGTCGAGGGTTATCAAGAATTAGTTACGCAACGATCTTATATAAAGTGACCAGTACCGATTATTTCTTTGCTTTTGAAGCTTTAACTGATAACAATTCCTTGACTGCAAAACATTACTATTCCGGTTTCGAAAGAGCGCATGACACTTACAATGCCATTTCTGCGGCTAGTGACGGGAAAATATACTACGTACTGTCGTCCGACAATCATGAAATCGGTGGACAAATGTATGTCTTTGATCCCCAAACGGATAGTACCCGGTTTATTGGTGATCTGACGACCATTTGTGGCGAGCAGGATTTAAAAGCCATTCCGCAAGGCAAAAGTCACGTTCGTTTTTATGAGCGGAACGGTAAGCTTTATTTCTCAACGCATGTAGGTTTTTACCAGCTGATCGATGGTATGGACCGGCTTCCTGAGACTGCCCCCGAAGGTTATCAGCTCTACCCTGGCGGTCATTTCTTGTCCTATGACCTGAAAACAGGCGAATTTGACGATCTGGCATTGGTACCGGATGGTGAAGGAATGGTTTCGATGACGATGGACAAAGATCGCGGGCATATGTATGGGCTGACCTGGCCGAGAGGCAATTTCATCCATTACGATGTTGACAATGATATTTTGAGAAACCTCGGCCCGGTTTCGGCGGGAGGAGAAGCCGGAACACCCGGTGAAGATTTCCGGTCATTGTGCCGCTCGCTTTTTGTGGATGCCAGAAACGGGGCGGTCTATTTTTCGATAGCTGAGGGTGATATTTTTACATACAGCCCTGAAAACAATGTGGTTCGCAAGCTGGAAAATGTAGATCTGCGGCTGGACTATTTTGGAAAATATGACCCTACCCGTCCGGGAAGTATGTCTTACAACTGGCGCAAAATCTTCTGGCATCCTACTGAAAATGTCGCTTATGGTGTTCACGGCAATTCAGGATATCTTTTTCGGTTTGATCCAAAAGCTGAGACCATTGAAATCGTTGAACGCATTACTTCCAGTCCTTCCAAAAAAAGCGGGATGTTTGACCAGTTTAGCTACGGCTACCTCGGGTTTCAGCTCGGCCCGGACATGGAAACCATTTACTACCTCACGGGCGGCCCGATTTACATTGACGGTAAACGATTAAAAGGAGAAGATCAGATTGCAAAAGGTGCGGCGAAAGGACTTGAAAACCTACATTTGATCACATTCCACATTCCCGGCCAGACTTACATTGACCACGGCCCTATCTTTTATGAAGACGGAGAGAGGCCTACTTATGTGAATTCCATTGCCATCGGTAGCGACGGAAATGTGTACACGCTGGCGCGTTTTGAACATCATGGAAAAACCATTCTGGACCTGGTTAAAATCACCAACCCATTTAAATAACAACTGGTTATGAAGCATCTGACCATTTCTGCACTGACCATTCTTGCGCTGATCGTCACTTCCTGTTCGCAAAAACGCTATGCCGATGCGCTTACCCCGGAGGAAGCATTAGAAAGTTTTCAGCTCGACGATAATTTCAAAATTGAAGTTTTCGCCGCAGAGCCTTTCGTATTGGATCCGGTAGAAATGGTTTTTGATGAAGAAGGACGTGCTTTCGTTGTTGAAATGCCTGACTATCCTTACAAACCCGAACCTGGAAAAGGCAAAGGCAGCATTCGGATGCTGACTGATTCAGACGGTGATGGAAAAATTGACAAATCGGTGATTTTTGCAGACAGTATTTCCGAGGCCACCAGTGTTCTGCCGTGGAAAGGTGGTATGCTGGTGACAGCGGCGCCTAATATTCTTTTTATGAAAGACACTACCGGTGATTTCAAGGCGGATATTAAGGAAGTATTGTTCACAGGTTTTTTCGAAAATAACTCAGAGGCACAGATTACCAATCTCCGTTTTGGCATAGATAACTGGATATATGCTTCCAATAATGGACAAAATGGAACGGTTACTTCCACCAAAAAAACGGGTAGCGAGCCTCTCGAAATGCGCAGTGCAGACTTTCGTTTCCGTCTTGACAATGATGAATTTGAACAGGAGACCGGTCCGGGGCAATTTGGACACACATTTAACGACTGGGGACACCGTTTTGTAACTCAAAACACTTTGCACATTCAGCATGCCGTGATTCCCTGGCGCTATACGCACCGCCATCCCAATATGCCTTCCGCAAAAGGAGTATTTGATGTTTCGAACAAAGAAATGATCATGTACCAGGTCACTCCGGCACCCTACTGGCGCGCAGAACGCACCCGACAGCGTCAGAAACAATACGCAGAGCAAAATCTGGACAGGCAGGAATATGCCGACGATCATTTTACCGGTGCATCGGGCGGGACTGTTTACAATGGTGACCTTTTTCCTAAGCAATATTATGGCAATGTATTTACCGGGGAAGTAGCGGGTAACCTGATTCACCGCGATGTACTCACGCCATTGAAAAACAGCCCGACCTACATGGCGGCGCGAGATAGCGTTCTTCAAAAAGACAAAGAATTTCTCGCCTCTACCGACCCGTGGTTTCGCCCAGCTAGCTTTACCGTCGGCCCGGATGGCGCATTATACGTAATCGATATGTACCGTCAGCACATTGAAACGCCGGTTTCTATACCCGAGGAACTGAAAACGGATATGGATTTTAATGCGGGAATGGATAAAGGAAGGATTTACAAGATCACTCCCAAAAATGCGGCAGGTCGCAAAACCATTGCTCAGTACCCGGGCAAAATGACTTCCGCAGAGTTGGTCAAGCTACTTGCTCATGCCAATCAATGGTGGAGCGGGCAGGCGCAAAAACTACTTCTGGAACGTCAGGACATCACTATTGTTCCTGCGGTCAAGACATTGTTTGAAACTAATACTGACCCCAGGGCAAGGCTTCGCGCATTTTTTGTATTGGAAGGACAGCGTTCGCTCAATGCTGAGATAGTCAAAAAAGCAATGGCTGACGCACATCCCGGCGTAAGGGAATATGGTGTGATGCTTTCGGAAAAATACCCGCAGCTACTACCTGAACTTATCAAAGCTACGGCTGACACTTCGGCGCGGGTAGCATTTCAGGCGACATTGAGTTTGGGGCAATTTCCCGCTTCAAAATCAGCCGCACCGTTAGCGGAGGTTTTACAGAAGCATTATAAAGATCAATGGTTTAGAATGGCCGTTTTGAGCTCGGTACCAGGTTCTTCGCCAGCGTTTTTAAAGTTATTGACGGATCAGTATGGCTTTTTCAAAACCATGGATGAGGAGAAAACGGAGTTTAAGAAAGACTTTGACCAAATAATAGAAACTAGTAAAAATGGTACCCTTGCCAGCCAGCAAGCAATTGGAAAATAAGAATGGCGAATAACACAATTACCCGGAAAGAATTTATTGCAAAATCCGTTTGCATGACCTCAACATTGGCAGGCTCCGCCCTGTGGCTGTTGGCATGCAGCGCTAAAACGGAGGAGAAAAAACAAGACGTGGCTCCTCCCAAAGATCCGTGCAGCGATTTTTCGAATGTGACGGAAAATGATCTGAATGCGCGCAAAAAGCTCGGATACGTTAAAGAATCTCCCATTCCCGATTCCAAATGTGGTAATTGCCAGCTGTGGCTACCGCCCAAAGATGGTAAAACCTGTGGCAACTGCCAGCTGTTCAAAGGACCTGTGTTCACGACTGCCTATTGCACTTATTGGGCACCACAAATCCACGAAGGCTGACGACCAGTATGAATCCCTTTTCAGGCCTTTTTAAACCTGATGATCTTAAACTCTTATTTATGAAAAGCATTAACAACTCAACCCAAACCGACATGTCTTCCAACAATACAGAACAAGGAGATAACAGAAGGGATTTTATCAAAAAATCCATTGCAGGCAGCGCGTTACTTACTATCGGAGGTGTGTTGCCGGGTTTCAGCCCGAAAAGTTATGCCCGGATTTTGGGAGCCAATGAAAAAGTACGCGTGGGTATGATGGGTGTGAATAGTCGCGGTCTTGCGCTGTCTTCCAATTATGCATTGCAGCCCAATTGCGAGGTTGTTTCCATATCTGATGTGGATACGCGGGCAGCCGAAAAAGCAATTGCAACAGTAAATGACATTACAAAATCCAAGCCTGCCAATGTGCCTGATTTTCGCAAAGCGTTGGAAAATAAGGATATGGATGCATTGGTAATCGCCGCGCCGGATCACTGGCACGCACCAGCTGCGATCCTTGCCTCCAAAGCTGGCAAACATGTGTATCTTGAAAAACCTTGCAGCCACAATCCTAATGAAGGAGAGATATTGGTTTCGGTCGCTAAAAAGTATAAAAATGTGCTCCAGATGGGCAACCAGCGCCGTTCGTGGCCGAATGTTGCTGCTGCCATCAAAGAAGTTCATAGTGGTGCGATCGGTCGTCCGTATTTCGTAAAAGGCTGGTATACCAATAACCGGGCATCTATTGGAATTGGAAAAGAAACGGCGGTACCGTCCTGGCTGGACTATGAATTGTGGCAAGGTCCTGCTCCAAGACGTACCTATAAAGACAACCTGATACATTACAACTGGCACTGGCTCTGGAACTGGGGAACCGGCGAAGCGCTGAACAATGGTACGCACATGCTCGACCTCATGCGCTGGGGATTGCAGGTGGACTATCCTACCCGCGTTACCTCCTCAGGTGGGCGTTTCCGTTACAAAGATGACTGGGAAACACCCGATACTCAGGTCATTAACCTTGAATTTGCCAATAATACCGCCATGTCGTGGGAAGGTAGGAGCTGTAACGGACGCACCATTGAAGGTGCCAGCGTGGGTGTGGTTTTTTATGGGGAAAAAGGCTCGCTGCAAATCTGGGAAGGTAATGCTTACACCATTTATGGTCTTGACAATAAAGTAATTAAAGAAGTAAAAAATGACTTTGTGATTGACCCAAGAAATAAAATGAACCCGTCGCAAGGCCTGGACGCATTGCACATTCAAAATTTCTTTGACGCCATCAAAAAAGGTACTCCGTTGGCTTCAGAGATCGTTGGCGGTCACCAAAGCACCTTGCTGGCACAGCTTGGCAACATTGCGATCAGATCCGGCGGAACATTGAACATTGACCCAACCAATGGTCACATAAAAGGCAACAAAGAGGCCGAAAAACTCTGGAAACGCGAATACCAAAAAGGCTGGGAACCAACTGCGTGACAGGCAGATGCGCACACGTGACCCGTGACCCAGGATCCCGTAACCCATAGCCCAGGACTTAAGTCCTGGGCTAGTAAGGCCCCAACCAAACCCAACAACAATGAAAAGCGAAGCCATAACAATCAAAGTCGAAAACCTGACGAAGCGGGAGACTACCATATCGATTTTTCTGATCGGTTTGATGTTTTTCATTTTTGGCTTTGTGTCCTGGGTCAATTCCATTTTGATCCCTTATTTCAAAATTGCCTGCGAACTGACCAGCTTTCAGGCTTATCTGGTGGCGTTTGCGTTTTACATTGCCTATTTCGTGATGTCGGTGCCTTCATCTTATCTCTTGAAAGCGGTAGGGTTTAAAAAAGGAATGATGTTTGGCTTCTGGGCGATGGCTTTGGGGGCATTCATATTTGTGCCGGCTGCTATGTCGCGGACTTACGAGATCTTCCTGCTGGGCTTGTTTACGATTGGTATAGGGCTGGCGATTCTGCAAACTGCGGCCAATCCGTACATTACGATTTTGGGAGCGAAGGAGCGGGCGGCGCAACGGATCAGTATGATGGGGATCTGCAATAAAGCCGCGGGAATTTTATCTCCAATCGTATTCGCGGCGGTGATCCTTAAACCTACTGATACCGATTTATTCAAGCAACTGAGCTCGATGACAGATGTTCAGAGAAGCGCAGCATTGGATGAGCTCATCCAAAGGGTGATCGTTCCTTATATTGGTCTCGGTACATTTTTGTTTGTTTTAGGGTTTCTGGTTTTCAAATCACCGCTTCCGGAAATTGATACCGAGCATGAAAGTCAGGATCTCGCTACGGCCAATGCTGGCAAGAATAGTATTTTTCAATTCCCGCATTTGATACTCGGTGCGCTGGCGATCTTCCTACACGTGGGTACGCAGGTGATCGCGATCGATACCATTATAGGGTATGCCAATTCAATGGGCATTGATTTGCTGGAAGCGAAGGTATTTCCGTCCTATACATTATTTTGCACAATCTGCGGTTATCTGATTGGTATTACGGTGATTCCTAAGTTCATCAGTCAGGTTAATGCGTTGAGAATCTGCACGATCCTCGGGACTATATTTACATTACTGATCATTTTTGCGCATGGCCAGGTTAATTTCCTGGGTCATCAGGCTGACCTCTCAATCTGGTTTGTGGTATTGCTTGGCCTGGCAAATTCGCTGGTTTGGGCAGGTATCTGGCCGCTCGCACTTGACGACTTGGGAAGATTTACAAAGCTAGGCGCATCCATCATGATCATGGGGCTCTGCGGAAACGCGATCATGCCGCTTTTTTACGGATATTTTGCTGATAAACTGGATGTAAGGCAGGCGTACTGGGTATTGCTGCCGTGTTACCTGTATCTGGTTTTCTATGCGGCGAAGGGACATAAGTTGAGGAAGTGGTAGCTAGTTCGAAGTTCCAACTTCGAACCCCTATTCGCAGGCCTCTGGCCGGTCTAAGGGAGTGACAGCTTGTAAGTAGCGCCCCTTCGACCGCGCGGCGGCCAGGCTCGTTCAGGCAGACAAAAGGAGAGAAAGCTATTTAATGTCAAATTAAAAGAGCAAGAATGAGACTAAAAATCATAAACGGCACGATCATCACCCCCTACCGCTACATTCGTAATGGCACGTTAGTCGCGGAGGATGGGGTAATACTAGAAATAAAAGAAGGGGATATTGATTTTCCGGACGCAGAAGTAATTGATGCCGGCGGTAAATATGTGTCCCCCGGCTTTATCGATCTCCATATCCACGGCGGGGGCGGCCACGACTTCATGGACGGAACTGTTGAGGCTTTCCTCAAAATCGCTGAAACACACGCCCAATATGGCACTACTGCACTAGTACCTACCACATTGACCAGCGAAAAAGAGGATTTGCTGATCACATTGGATAATTATGAAAAAGCCAATGCGAATAACCTCTTTGGTGCGCAGTTTCTGGGAATGCACTTGGAAGGGCCCTATTTTGCTTTAAGCCAAAGAGGTGCGCAGGACCCACGCTACATCCGAAATCCTGATCCGAAAGAGTATGAAGAAGTGTTGGCCTACTCCTCATCCATTACCCGATGGAGTGCTGCACCGGAACTTCCCGGCGCCATTGAATTTGGTAAAAGACTGCGTCAGAAAGGCATTTTGGCGGCAGTAGCACATACGGATGCGATTTATGAGGAAGTGTTGGAAGCCTATGAAAATGGTTACACACTGGCGACACACCTTTATTCTGCGATGTCGGGCGTGACGCGTAAGAATGCATTTCGTCATGCAGGCACCATTGAAAGTGCTTTTTTGCTGGATATGGATGTGGAGATTATCGCCGACGGTGTGCATTTGCCTGCGCCGCTTTTGAAATTGATTTATAAAATAAAAGGCCCCGACCGCATTGCATTGATCACCGACGCTATGCGTGCTGCCGGAATGCCGGAGGGCGAGAGTACATTGGGTTCGCTCAAAAACGGTTTGAAAGTGATTGTTGAAGATGGAGTAGCCAAGTTGCCTGATCGTACATCATTCGCAGGAAGCGTTTCTACGGCTGACCGGCTGGTTAGAAATATGGTTCGAATGGCGGATGTTTCGCTGCTTGATTCGGTACGGATGATGACTGCTACACCGGCCCGGATTATGGGTGTTGACAATAAAAAAGGAACATTAGTGGCTGGGAAAGATGCTGACATTGTCATTTTTGGTGAGGACATCAGAGTCCAAACCACCATTGTACAAGGAAGAATTATCTACGAAAAGCAATATCAAAAAATCTAACTACCACAATAATGAAGGTCGATCAGCTCGAAATTAGGATTTTTGAAACCCGACAGGAAATGGGCGAAAACGCAGCCAAGATGGTGGCTGACAAGATCCGGGAAATTCAGGATACGAAGGATTTTGTCAATATCATTTTCGCATCCGCCCCGTCACAGAATGAATTTTTGGAAGCATTGAAAACTGAGCAGGGAATTGCCTGGGAGAAAATCAATGCATTTCATATGGACGAGTACGTGGGCGTTCCGGCGGATGCGCCGCAGAATTTCGGGTATTTCTTAAAAGTACGTCTGTTCGATCATGTGCCGGTGCATTCTGTTTCTTATCTCGACGGTAACGCTACCGACATTGAAAAAGAATGTGAACATTACGCAAATCTGCTGCTTGAAAACCCTATCGACATTGTTTGTCTGGGAATCGGAGAAAATGGTCACCTGGCATTTAATGATCCTCATGTTGCTTTTTTCGATGATCCATTGATCGTAAAAAAAGTAGAACTCGACGATGCGTGTCGTCAGCAACAGGTGAATGATGCCTGTTTCGATACTTTTGATGAAGTACCTGAAACCGCATTAACACTCACCATTCCGACATTGCTGAAAGCCAAATATGCATTTTGCATTGTCCCGGGAGAGAAAAAAGCTGATGCGATTTACCATACCGTAGCCGAAGATATCAAGGAAGAATTCCCTTCTACGATTCTCCGCACGCATCCTCATGCCATTTTATTTATCGATAAAGCCAGTTCAGGGAGGCTGAAAGAAATTTCGTCTTACAGTCAGGCATAGTTCCGTTTTGGGATTATCTTGCAAATATTACCTCAACCCATTCAAATGAGAAAAGAACTCTTGACGATCGCTTTATTGAGCGCAATGGCATTAAATCAGGGATGTAGTACGAAAAAAGAGGAGGCTAAGGATGAGGCGAAGAAACTTTTGAGCCTGATTGTTGTGGAACCCGGCCACTTTCACGCGGCATTGGTTCAGAAATCAATGTATGCGGATGTGGATTCCGTGGTGCATGTTTACGCTTCCGAAGGCCCGGATGTGAAGGCTTATCTGGACAAAGTAGAGAAGTATAACAGCCGCCCAGAAGACCCGACGCATTGGAAAGAAGAAGTATACACCGGCGCGGATTTCCTGGACAAAATGCTTGCTGAAAAGAAAGGCAATGTAGTGGTACTGGCTGGCAACAATCAGAAAAAGACAGATTACATTAAAAAATCGGTAGACGCTGGCCTGAATGTGCTGGCCGACAAGCCTATGGCGATCGATGCTGCCGGTTTCGACAAGTTGAAAGAAGCATTTACAAGTGCTGAAAAAAATAAGGTGCTTTTGTACGACATCATGACGGAGCGCTACGAGATCACCAATGCATTGCAGCGTGAATTAGCTTCATTGCCTGCTATTTTTGGCGAACTGCAAAAAGGTACTCCCGAAAATCCTGCGGTAGTGAAGGAAAGTGTTCACCATTATTTCAAATACATTTCCGGCGAGCCGCTGGTACGTCCTACCTGGTTTTTTGATGTAAATCAGCAAGGCGAAGGAATGGTGGATGTGACGACGCATTTGGTCGATCTGGTACAATGGAGCGCGTTTCCGGATGTGACATTGGATTATGGAAAAGATATTGAGCTGCTAGGTGCCAAACGCACAGCAACACAACTAACGCCATCGCAGTTCAAGCTGGTCACCAAAAGTGAAACCTTCCCCGACTTCCTAAAAAAGGATATTAAAGACACGGTTTTGAATGTGTATTCCAATGGCGAATTGAGCTATAAGCTAAAAGGTGTGCATGCAAAAGTTTCCGTTCTCTGGAATTTCCAGGCACCGGAAGGAACCGGCGACACCCATTATTCGATCATGAAAGGCTCCAAAGCTAACCTGATCGTACGCCAGGGAAAAGACCAGAAATACAAGCCAGTACTGTACATTGAAACGACCGACAAAAGCAAAGCCTACGAAGACGGCGTGGCAGCAGCATTCAAAGCGGTACAGGACAAATACCCGGGCGTGGAGCTGAAAAAGATCGCTGCGGGTTGGGAAATCACCATTCCAGTTAAATACGATACCGGCCACGAATCGCACTTCGCGCAGGTTGCGAACAAGTATATGGAGTATCTGAAAGCAGGCAAGCTGCCGGAGTGGGAAGTACCGAATATGATCGCGAAGTACTATTTGACGACGACGGCGTTGAAGCAGGCGAAGGATAAGAAGTAGCACTAACCGTAGGCTTCAGCCTACGGATCAGACAGAAGACACCAACCGTAGGCTTCAGCCTGTGGATCAACCCCAAAAGCCAACATCCCGGCTTTAGCCACGAACCTGCAAGGTCTTTGGCTAAAGCGGGATGTTTTTCCTCTTTCTCCTATGCACCCACGACTGAAGTCATGGGCTAATGTCATGGGCTAGGGTCGCGGGCTATCCCCTCTCCTGATCCTTTCCACCTTCTCAAAAAATTCCAACAGCTCCTTAAACGAAAAATACGTGTTACTCAGGTTGGGTGCGTGGCCGAGGTCTTTGAGGGCGATGATGTAGCCGCCAAACATTGTCCATATTTCGGCGGACCAGCTTTCGGCGGGGATGTTGCTCAGCAGCTCGCGCACTTCTTTACCATACGCCAGTAATGTCGAATCCGCGGATTCGTGAATGTGTGTTTTCGTGTTCATGATTTGTCGATTTCAAAAGTGTTGATGAAAACCTTGCATTAAGACTTCCTTTTTTGTTTTGCAGCAAAGCACCGATTCCCGCAAATGGTACCCAACACATCCCACTGGTACATTACGCCGAAATGTGTGTAAATTACCCGAAAACTTACCGCCGGATTTATATAAATTGCCTTTTCAAAACAATCGCTTTCCGCATGACACCCACTACCTCCAACCCTAAGATCCACGAAGGCCGCAACCTGAAACGCTTCCGAGAAATGCTCGGTATCAAACAAGACGTCCTCGCCTTCGAGCTCGGTGAAGAATGGAACCAGCAAAAGATTTCTTTACTCGAACAAAGAGAAAAGATCGATTCCGACCTATTGGAACAAGTTTCGGCGATACTTAAAATCCCGGCTGAGGCGATTCGGAATTTTGATGAAGAGAAGGCCGTTAATATTATTTCAAATACATTCAATGATAGCTCAATGATTAATGCTATCAATAACAATCCTACTTTTCATCCTGTTGAGCAACTTCTCCGACTTCACGAAGATAAGATTGCATTGTATGAGAGGATGTTGAAGGAGAAGGATGAGATGATGGGGCGGTTGGAGAAGTTGATTGGGAATAGATAGGGATGACCAAGAAATAAATTTGGCTTCTGTTTGGGATAGAGTTACAGTTTGAATGCTTGACTGACTACCAACACCTTAAAGTCTCAATTCCCTTAATTTTCGCCGCAGAGCGCTCCAAAAGCTTCACATTGATATCGATTTACGATGTTGATATTGGCTGAAAACCGTTAAATTTATCATCAACAATGTCAATAGTAAAAGCCAATCATAGCGTGAGTTTTACATCAATCGAAATATGCGCAGGAGCTGGCGGGCAGGCAATCGGACTCGAACAAGCTGGTTTTGAGCATCTAGCACTCGTCGAAATTGAGCCACTTGCTTGTGAAACCCTTAATTTAAATCGGGCCGACTGGAATGTAATTAACACGGACGTCAAAAATTTCAGCGCAGCTGAATTTGGAAGTGTGGATTTATTTGCGGGAGGCGTTCCATGTCCTCCTTTCTCAATTGCAGGCAAACAACTCGGTCATTTAGATGAAAGGGATCTATTCCCTGAAGCGATTCGCCTGGTAAGAGAATGCAATCCCAAGGCCGTAATGCTTGAAAATGTTCGTGGTATACTCAGCTCAAAATTCTTGGATTATAGAAGGCGAATTTTACAGGAATTTTATAAAATGGGTTATCAATGTGATTGGCGTATTGTGAATGCATCAGACTACGGTGTATCTCAATCACGGTCAAGAGCAATATTGGTAGCATTGAAAAAAGAATATTTCGAATACTTCCAATGGCCAAAACGGCATGAAAACAGTCCTCTAAGCGTGGGTGAACTTTTATACGAGGAAATGGCATCACGCGGCTGGGAAAATGTAAACAACTGGAAAATCAAGGCTGATAAAATTGCTCCTACGCTTGTGGGAGGTTCGAAAAAACATGGTGGTGCAGATTTGGGACCCACACGCGCAAAACAATCTTGGGCCGAGTTGGGAGTTAATGGAAAAGGTTTGGCAGACCACCCACCAATGAACGGTTCTAGCGAGTTGCCGAAGCTCACACTTAAAATGGCAGCTCTAATTCAGGGTTTTCCAAAAGACTGGGAATTTGCAGGTAAGAAAACACCAGCCTATCGACAAGTTGGAAATGCCTTCCCTCCTCCTGTGGCAAAAGCTATGGGGTTATCGATAAAAAATGCACTGAAAAAATATGAGCACGAAAGCTCCGAAAGGAAAAGGCTCACGAGCCAAATTGCGTGAGATTTTCTATGAAAATGTAGGTCATGTTCTAAATTCAGACTTTTTACGCGAAGTTGCGGGAACGAGTGAATGGGGGCGTCGGCTAAGAGAGTTGCGCAACGAAGAGGGTATGAATATCGTCACTCACAATGATAGAAGTGATTTAAAGCCTGGTGAGTATTTATTGGTAGATATTAAGCCCCTCCCTTTCTTTGATCGGTCGATTTCAAAAGAAACCAGAGCGTTTGTACTTGACCGAAATGGATTCACTTGTCAAATGTGCGGCGCCGCAGCAGGAGAGCCACATCCTTATGATCAAGGAAGAAAAACCCGACTACACATTGGGCATATTATTGACAAATCTATGGGTGGAAGTGATGAACCTTCCAATCTTCGCGCTATATGCTCGATTTGTAACGAGGGTGCCTCGAACTTAACATTGAATCGACCACAAGCTATTAAACTGCTTGCTCAGGTAAGGAGAGCTCCGACTTCTGATCAATTGGATGTATTGAAGTGGATTGTTGAAAAATTTCCTCTGCAAGCGGCTGGGGTACTTAAAAAGTTCGATTAGCCGATTAATAGCTGCTTTACAGGGCGAACAAACATGCTGTAAAGCGTTAACTAAGTTGATTTTGCCCGTCGTAGGCTTCTTTATACTATTATATTGCTCTAAATTTTAGCATATCTTCTCGCATCCGCTGCTCCGACTCTTCCGCCATTATATTTAAATAATCGACTAGATCTAGGAGTATAGCCATATTGTTATCCACTCCCATTTGAACGGCTCGGATGTTTAGGTCAAAATTTGTATTCGTCTTAGGATCGCCTATTTTAGTATGTGCAATATGAGGATTATCGGACTGTATGTAGAATCTTAATGCACTTATTTTTTCGGAAGACCTAAGTGACGATGTCACGATTTCTCGCATTACAAAAGGAACTCCTGCGGCCAAATAAGCATCAAACTTTTTCGTAGCTTCATTATTACCTGTCAAGTGTAGCTGAATTAGGAGCGATTTACTTTGAGACTGGTACCAGGTTATTAAGTCGATGTCCAAAAAGTAAAACCCGTTTCTCTTTCCCCAATTGAAAGCGTAGTCAATTATAAAATCGCCGCTCACCTTCCTTCCCATATTTTCTGAAAAGAGTTTGTATAAAGGGCGAATCAATTCGTCAAAGCCATCTTTAAACTCCTTTCTGAAATCAGCGTAAACCTTTTCCCTGAGAAAAACCGGCACTTTACAATCATCAATAATGATGGGAATGATGTGAACTTTCCGTTCTTCTATTTCACGCATTAACCCAGAATTCAATTCTTTTTTACACCACTCGCTTTCAACTGAATTTTTCGATAACACTACCAACAAGTAACTCGAATCAGTCAGTCCATTTTGGATTTTATCTAATAATGAATCGCCAGGCTGCATCTCCCATTTATCCAACCAAACCTTGATTCGCTTAGCAACAAGAGCCAATGCGAGTCTGTCAGCAAACTCGTGATCCTTTGAGGAATAACTAATAAAAACGCTCATGAAATTTATGAAAGAGAGATTTTAATATTTTTTCATTTACTTCAAAATAAACAATCGATATTCAAAAAGTTCAGCGATATAATCACCTTTATCGCATATTCATCATTGTCTAAGTACAACATTATTTCTTCCTTAAAGAGACAACATCAATTGGAATTTCTAAATTTACTTGAATTACCAGCGTTACTATAAATTTACCAAACTAAAAAATTCGGCAAATCTTATCCTTGCCACGCCAACTCAACCCCCTCCCCCTTCAAAAACTCCTGAAACCCAGCCAACAATTCCTTCCTCTCCCGCACAACCCGCGGACTAACCTTTTTCCCAATAGCAAACTTCACCAGCAACCCCACAGCCTCCCCAATACTCCATTCCACCGGATGCAGCCGGTAACAGCCATTCGTAATGTGCGTAGTACCGATATTCTTATTAGCAGGAAGTACATTCTCCATTCTCACGGGCAGTAATGCTCCTAGTGGGATTTGGAAGGGTAGTGATGCGAAATCGATGTAGTTGTTGCCTCCTGTGCTTGGGTGGAGGTCTATGTGGTAGTAACCTATGCCTACGCTGTCGTGGAATTCGGCGGCTTTGTCTTTCGGGCCTGGGGCGCCGTTTGCTACGGCCATTTCGCGGTTGGCGGCTCCTACGTGTTCTTCTTTGATGGTGAAAACGGCTTTGATGCGCCGCGATTCTCTTACGTAAGGATATTTGGCCAGGCCGTCTTCGGTACCCATGATGTCTTTGCGCAACCGTATTCCTGGCCAGCCTTTGCCGCCGTCGGGGCGAGGGGCTTCGGTTTGCAGCCAGTATAGCAGCGACAAACTCAGCTGCTTGCCTCTTTCAAAATGCTTGTTAAATTCCTTCTCATTCGCGCCTATCAGGTTACCGAGGAAATAATCGTTTTGCGGCCAGTTTACGATCGTAATGTCGCCTTTGTACGTGCCTGGTGTGAAGTTGGCCTTGCTGATGATCCTGCGGTAGTTCCAAAGGTTCAGTTTATCGCCGGTAGCAATGCCTTCCGGGTGAAAACCGAGTTCTTTGGGTTCCAATGTTTTGGGATTGGAGTATGACAGGTCGAGCAGCTTTCCAGACCAGGGCTTCGTCATTTTGGGGATGTAATTCTTCCAGATATCGTATTCCGCCGGTTTGTCGATCACATGGTTCTCTCCGGGCTGATAGTCTATCGCGAAGCAAACGGTGAATGCCTGTACGTTGTCGGGATTTGCTTTCTCGGGTGCGTGTAATTCATTGGTTTCGCTTTTGGCTTCGGTACCCGTTACAAACTCGGTACCTGTTACCGGCAGCAGATCGCCAAGCTCGGTAGCGTCTACAAAATAGGGTGCAGCAAGGGTTACCCGGGCTTTGCTTTTGGTATTGACAAATTCCAATGATTTCGCCTGGTTACCTTTCACTTCCGCGGAGACTACTTTATGCTCCAAAAGCAATGTCAATTTCCCCGAACTAATGTACGGCGCCAGCATATCATTCAAAACCGCCACCGCAACGCGCGGTTCGTGGCATAACCTGGAAACCGCTCCATCTCCGGGATTCAGGTTTTTACGGCTTTTGGCTTCGGCTGTCAGTGGGTAGTTTCTGATGTAATACTGCCTTACCGCATTGCGAAAATCACGGTAAGCCCTCGGAGCGCCGTGCGTTTCGATCCATTGATGCTCGTCCGGCGGTACTCCCTGCTGCGACACTTGGCCGCCAATCCAATCCGTTTCCTCCGTCAGGATCACCGACAAGCCATTCCGCAAAGAAGCCAGCGCAGCCGCGCAGCCCCCGAGTCCCGCACCTGCGACTACTACATCAGCCGAAAGTGTTTCCTTCGACTTATTTTCACGCAAAAAAGGCCCGGACTCTGCAGCCGGACCTTCGTTGTTATTTACTAATGCACTGGTGAGTGCGATACTTCCTAAAAAACTACGACGCTTCATACATCAACTCACTTTCCCCATTACATACATTTGTTCCATAGTCGGCGACGGTACGCCTCCTTCTTTTTCAAGCGTGATCGCGAATGCTACTGCACCGGGCTTGGTCTCCTTCATTTTTAAAACCTTGCCTGAAAACTGGTTATCGAGCATTCCCACATCTACTGGATTTCCATCCACGATCGTCCAAAGCTGGTACTGCTTGCCCGCCGGAGCTGCCGGGAGCTTTTGCACGTCTACGTACACCTCGTTCGTTTGCTGGTTCCAGAATGCAGACACTGCGCTTTCGGGAGATTTGGGCATGCCAGCCATTTTTACGACTTTATAACTCGGATCACTGTAAAGGCCTGCCAGTGAATGATTGTAGTCAAATCCCTGCTTCAAACCAGCCATTTCCGCCTTCATCTCATTCATTTCACCGGCCAATTGCTCATTGCTGCCTTTGTACTCGGTCATTTGAATAGCAGACCATCCTGCAAACATCGCCAGCAATACTGCTGCTGCAACCGCCAGTTTAGCCCAGAAAGGTGTTACTTCCCTCGTTTCGACCCTGTCGAATACATTTGAAATTACCTTCGGATCTTCGGTATTCACAGGCTGTAAAATGCCCGGAGTTTCGTCAGATACCTGCTCAGTTTTTCCAATTGTCAGTTCATCGGCTTGTGTATCATCTATATCTTTAACGGAATCAAAATTCATTTTGGCAAAAAGCGATTCTTTTAAAGATGCTGGTGGCGGAGTCTGATGTTTCAGTGCATATTCTTCCAAAGCACTTTCAGTTCGCAACAGCTCTTCTTTTATCTCAGGGTAAATATGAGACATACACTCCACCTCCTGTTTTTCCTGAGGAGAAACAGTGCCCAATACATATTCCTCTAATATACCGGACTCTATGTAGGCTTGGATATTCATACTGCAAAGTATTGTTTTAACTCGTGTAATGCGGTTCGGATCCTCGATTTTACCGTACCCAAAGGGATACTCAGCTCCTCTGAAATTTCCTCATGGGTATAGCCCTGAAAATAAGCCATATCAATGAGAATCTTTCTCTCGGGCCTGAGCATATCAACGATTGCTTTCATTTCCGAACTGACGGTCTGCGAATCTTCATACACATCCCGTTCATTCAGGACAGCCCTGTTTTCGATATCATCCATCGCCGGTTTTCTACCTTCCGCTCTGGCCGCGTCAATCGCACCATTTCGGGCGATATTCATGATCCATGTAAACAGTCGTCCCTTTTCCGGATTATAGGAAGCAATATTTTTCCATATCTTTAGAAAGGATTCCTGTAACACATCTGCGGCTCTCTCCTCGTCCCTCAACGTTTTTGAAATGATATTAAACAAAGCTCCTGAGTAATGGTCGTACAGGAATTCAAAGGCGGTTTGCTCGTTTCTTTTCAGAGCTAGCACCAATTCCTCTTCCGAGTATTTTACCTTGTTGGTCGCCAAGAGTTGTTTAACATTTAATTGTACATTACTTACTGGCAATCTAATAAAATTTCGGAAGAACCAGGCATGGGCATTATAATTAATTGCCTCCGTCTGAAATCCACCAAATATTATCAAAATTGGCAGCGCTGATGGTAGTCCCCACCGGGCGTTTAAAGTCGTCATCGCTAGTGTGTTTTTATCATATACGATCAACACACCTGCTTTGGATCAAACAATTACCGGCGCTGCTAAAAAGGATTCATTTTCTCATTTGTTCTACTTTCCAGAGGGTCAGAAAGTTAAAAAAAGCGATCAGGCTCAGCAGGTAAACCACATTGCGTGAGTCGACCAAACCCTTGCCCAGCGCAACGTATTGCTGGTCCAGCGCGACCCAGGACAGTATTTGCGCCACTATTCCTGTTCCAAACAATGCAGAAACCGAGCTAAAACCGACATACCAAATGAATGCTGTAAACACGCCAATGATGAAGGCCACGATCTGATTCTCGTTCAATGATGACGACCAGATACCCATTGAAACCACCACCCCACTGAAAAGCAAAAGTCCAATGTACGACCCCACCACCGCAGCTGAATCGATACTTCCTTCCGGGTTCCCTAGTTTGTAAACGCTGTAGTAATAGATCGTCGTGGGGAGCAAAGTGATCAGTACCAGCGCCCAGTTGGCGAAGAACTTACCAAGGACTAAATCACTGTTTCGAAGTGGTTTTGTAAGAAGCAATTCAAGCGTTCCCGTCCGTGCTTCCTCAGCGATGGAACGCATGGTAATGGCAGGAATCAGGAAAATCAGAACATAGGGTGCCAGGCTAAAAAACGAGCCCAGATCAGCATAGCCGTAGTCAAGTATATTGGATTCAGGAAATACCCAGACGATCAGTCCAATGGCAGTCAAAAATACGGCCATTACAATATAGGCGATCAGAGAGTTGAAGAAGCTGCCTATTTCTTTCCGGAATATTGTGAACACTGTTTCAGTGGGTTTAAATTTGCTCAGACCTCAGACGGATCATTCAAAAACAGGCTTATCCTTGCGGATAATCGCTGCTACGATCAGGGAAATCACAAAGCCCATGATGATGTACCCGAAAACCCCCATCACAAAAACGATTCCGGGAGACATCACTTTCTGGGAAAGTTCCATCGCCTGGTCTATCTGCGAATCGTCCAACCCTCTCTTTTCCATGTCTTCCCGCACCTTGTCCATTCCCTGGGTAAGCAATGTATTATCAATGAACTGCATATAGAACATCGCAAATGCGGAACTCAGCAAGCCCATCACGGCCGACGCCAATGTGCCCAGGCCAAGCCCTTCACCATACGACATGAAACCCTTGTTCTGTTCCCTGAAATCCTTCATCGCCAACACAATGGCGACTATCATGAAAATGAAGGAAAGTGAGGATAACATTTTGTTCTGAGACATTCCTGCAATGTTAATGATCGTAGAATAAATCATGATCACCACCGAAGCCAGTACTCCGTATTTCAGCGCAACGCGGGCAGTAGATGTTTTTTCTTCCATTCCAAAATGATGTTAAGAGATTGTTGAGAACGTTCCTATGTCACTAATATCATTATTTATTTTGATACAAACCATAATCCTGCTTTCGGAATATGAGCGAAATGACCAGTATCGGGATAATGGCCATCACCGTTTTTTTGCTGACCTCATCCATAATAATTTCAGACCGCTCCATGCTGCCGACCCCATTGTACATTTTAGCAAATTCCGCTTCTCCGATGTTCTTCACCAGTTCAGCCTTGCCTGCCAGCATCAATGTCTTCATTTCACCCAGATAGTTTGTAAACACGGAGGGATCAATGTAAGTCACGAAAAAGTAAATGAGCCAGCCCGCTATCAATGCCCCGATCGTATTGACTACATAACCGATGGTCAATGCTTCCCAAAGATGCAGAAAGCCATTTCCGACCTTCTTGCGATAGTACCAGCATGCGCCGGCTATCAAAATGATATGGATACCAAAGTCCAGGATTTTGTTGTTGCCCAGTGGCACAATGTCCATCAGGTACAGCCCCAGGAAAAATACAAAAACCAGCAAACCTGTCGCCAGGCCAAAAAGCAGGGAAATTTTTAAAATGGGTTTATTAAAATATGCAATAATTGATTTCATGAATACCACTCTTGTTTTCCATTGTTGATCACCCCTCTTACTTTGCCTTTCAGCCTCTTGCCCAAAAATGGCGTATTTTTCGATTTCGAGTAGCTTTTGTTAAAACCCCATTCCGTTTCCGCTTCGAAGAAAGTCAGATTAGCAATGCCTCCCTCTTCAACGCCGATCTCCGCCAGCCGGAGGATATGTCTTGGTGCATTGGTCAGTTTTTCAACAATATCCTCAATGCTCAGCCCACTGTGTTCGAGGGCTGTTGAAAACGTGGTCTCCAAACTTGTCATCCCAAAATCTGCATGATCAAATTCGAGATTCTTGCTCTCCTCGTCATGTGGATTGTGATCCGACACGATGGCGTCGATCGTACCGTCGGCTAATCCCTCTTTCAATGCATTCAGGTCAGATTCTGAACGGAAAGGTGGGTTCACTTTCAAATTGGTATCAAAATCAATCAGATCCTTGTCCAGGAACGCCAGCTGATGTGCCGCAATATCGCAGGTCACCGGCAGGCCTTTTGTCTTCGCCTCGCGGATCAAGCCCACCGCCTGCTTCGTCGATATCAACGAAACGTGTAATGCAGGTGTGGCAGATTTGTACATGCTTTTTTCCAAAGCATATTCAAGCAATTTCAGATCGCGGGTCAGCATCATTTCCTCAGCCAGCGACGGAATGCCTTTCATGCCGATCAATGTGCTTGTGACACCTTCGTGCATTTGCCCGTACAAAGTCAGTTGCCTGTCTTCCGGCCGGTTCATCAGCAATGCATTCAACGGCTGCAGGTACAGTATGGTTTTCAGGAATAAGTCCGCATTTTGCACCGGATGCTCACCATCCGTAAAAGCGATGGCGCCCGCCTCGTGCAGATCGATCATTTCAGTAAAATCCACACCTTCCGCTTTGCGGGTCACCGCCGCGGCCACGTGTAATTTTACCAACCCACCTGCGCCCGACTGGCGAATGTAATTAAGGGTATCTTTACTATGAACCACCGGTTCGGTATTAGGCAACAGTACTATTTCTGTAAACCCGCCACGCGAAGCAGCAATCCTGACTGAATTAAGGTCTTCTTTGTGTTCAAATCCCGGGTCACGCGAGGCTACCCGCATATCGATCCACCCGACGGATACGCTCAAACCGCTTCCTTCCCTAGCCTCGGCCCCATCGGCTTCGAGGCCGTCTCCAATTTTCTTAATTTTTCCGCCTTCAATCAGGATATCCTTCACCTGACCGTTGAACGGGGATTTTTTATCAACAATGCGAACAGAGCGAATTAACAATTTCATATCTTCTTTAAACTAATAGCCGGAATACATCTGGTACTGCCGGTTTCAAAAAAAAAGCTCCAACCGGAGCTTCAACCTAATATCAGGCACCTATAAATTTCTGGTAGTCTTCGGCGGATAACAAGCCATCCACGTCACCAGGATTTGCCAAACTTATTTTTACCATCCAGCCACGGCCGTAAGGATCTGTATTAACGAGTTCGGGCTCAGCGTCCAGTTCTTCATTCACTTCAACCACTGTACCAGCCACTGGAATAAAGAGATCAGAAACCGTCTTCACCGCTTCTACTGAACCAAAAACTTCCCCTTTGTCAAGCGCATCTCCGACAGTGTTGATGTCAACATACACAATATCACCTAATTCGTTCTGAGCATGATCTGTAATTCCAATAATTGCCGTATCTCCTTCAATACGAATCCATTCGTGATCTTCTGTATACTTAAGTTCTGACGGGAAATCCATGATTAAAAAGGTAAGTTGTAAATATCTTTGAACCGCAAATTACAAGATGTAGCGTGTAATTTCCAAATCGAAATATTATTCTGCCAAATTGAATTTCAACTGCACCCCTCCCGAAGTACTTGCCCGGTAAAAGGAATTGGAAACCAGCGGATCATTGAATGTACGATCAAAGTAAAACTGGACGCTTAACCGGTTGTTAACCATATAATTAATGGTTGGCCGCAGCTGGAAGTTGATATTTCCTGCAATAGGAATGTTTTCACCGTCAAATTTACGTTGGATCGATCTCGTATCGCGGAATGTAAGTGCGAGCTGCATCGTCATATCATTCTTCAGTTTCTTCTTTACGCCATTGATCTTGAAGGGCAGCGGTACATTGTTTTTGGTAAACCCAATATTTACCGTCACATCCTGATTGAACAGTTCCGCAACCTGAGAATTGGACAGGTTAAGCGCAATCGTACGGTCACGGTTATACTCTACCCGTGCGGTGACCCTGCTTTGCGTCCTGAACTCCACGCCCACCAGCGGCTGGAACTTCTCAGATAATGTAATGGTACTCATTGCAAACACCGGGATATACTGGCCCAGATCATTTAGTCTTGACGACAGCGGGTAGCCGGTTACAGCCAGGTTCACATATAACGCCTCATAATCCAGCGACGACGTGAAGTTACCCACGCTATAATTGGACATGTATTTATGTTTCAATGTAAATGAGCTGAACAGCTTTTTGAAAGCAGGTAGCTGCGACAAACCATTGTAGCTCAGATCCCAGTTCGGCATCGGGAATTTCAAAAATGGATTGGTACGCACCGTTTTCGGATCTTTTCCGGTATATGCAGCAAAGAATGACGAGATCAGAACGTCCTGCGAAGTTTCATTATACTCTCCTCCACTATTGTTCTCATTGTTCAGCCGTTCCATCAGAATGGCACGATATGCTCTGAATTTGTCGAACACCGGCGAAGAATTATCCTTCCTGATCTTTGCAAAAGCAGTCCTGAAAGACATGAACGACATACTGAACTGACCATTTCTGAGCGGGCTTTGAGATACAAAATCACCATCGGTATTCGGACGGTAAAACTCCTGATAAGCATCCTGCCGGGTTAGCCTGGCCTCAATGATCAGCCTGAAATCCTTGAATGGTTCCAAAGTTGTATTGGCAGAGAAATTCTTGGCAATGGTTTGCTGGAAAGGCATATTCTGCTGCTCGCTCTTGGTGATCCACCCCTTTTCTGCCGCCTTGATCTGGAAATTCCTGTCCTGCTGACCGAGTACGAATGGCAAGCCCGGTGCATTGGTATTGTCTATTCCAAAATATTTCGGGGCGCGGAGATAGCCCGGTAATGCAGTAGTTTCCAGTACCGAATAGCTGACATTAATTCCCCTTACCGTCATCAGGGCGCGTGTTACCGTTTTCAAAATGTCGGTAGTGCGCATATCAATGTCCTCGATATCACCTGGGCTTCTTGCAAAATTCTTCCTGGCAACTGACGGCGTATTTGCAAATTTCAGGTAACGCAGTTTGTTATAAAGCAATACAAAATCCACCTTTCCGGTTATGCCCCGCTCGCGGCTGTTCCTGATAATGTCCCCGAAAGGCAAGCCTGTCGTGTCTTTCAATCCCAATGCATTGGCCTGGTACTGGTAGGTAACGGAATGCTTGTAATCGGCCGTCATCCAGTCTGTCAGCGGTATTTTGTCCAAAGGAAGCCTATATGTGAGATCTATTCTTTGGTCAAAATTCTTGATCCTTCCCAGTTTTTTGAAATTGTTCCATAATGAATCCTTTTTCTCTGCGCTATTGATATCGCCCATCGGCTCGTCAATGATCGAGTTGGCAACGCCTTTGTAGGTCAGCGTCATGTTCCGCGTCAGGTTCCAGCCAAAGTCATAGTAGCGGTTAAACCAGAAATACTTTTCATACAATGGCTGAATTCCATCGGTAGTCAGGTCAGCATTGCGCAGCTGCGTTTTCAGGAAGCGACGATCCACATCGGTACTCACCTGCACCATATTGGGAAGCAGTGTCAGGTTAATGTCTTTGATCAGCTCCGCCCAGCGACTGGTCGCTTTCCAGTTTTTAAATGGCTCCATCGGTTTGGGCTGGCTACTGTACGCATACGTAATTCCCCCGCGGTACATCCGCTGGTTGTACTCCTGCGTGAGAATGTTCCGCCGCTTATCATCACTAAAAGCATAGGTAAAGGAGAAATTCTCGAAGTCAAAAAAGTGGTTTTTCGCCCCGGGTTTCGTCTTGATCTTTCGGACATTGGAGAAATTGATCCCTCGTTTGACAGCATTTTCCTCCACCATTCGCCGGTAACCGTCCCGCTCCTCGTCCGAAAGGAGATTGTCCAATGAGGTATTCAAAGGCGTATCAGGGTCCAGCGGGTCAAAATGTGGCTTGACGTTTCGCCGGTCGTAGCTCACAAACAATGGTATGCTAAAACCCCAGCTGGCAGGAAGCAGCTTGTCCAGAGCAATGTTGGAAGAAACACCATACTCAGTCGTGAAGTTACGCGAACGCTCTCCGATCCGCTGCTGAACACTTCCGAAACCGAATGTTTCCAACCTGCCGGAAGCAGTTAATGTTGCAAAATCCGCCAATTTCGCATTCAATTGAGCGATAGCAGCGATTCCGCCCGTTTCGTCAAAGCCTTCCACATGCATTTCATCCACCCAGATACAGAACGTTTTGGAACGTTCATCCACTGATTTCGGGTTACGCATCCCGATCATCATCACTCTTACCGAACTCAAATCCGGGTTTCCGACAACAGTCAGTTTATATCGCCCGTCGGCCGTCGTAACTGTGTATGGTACGCTCAGGTTTTTGTCCAGTTGCCTGTTTCGCTGCGCCTTGGCGTTGATCAGGTCCGCCAGGGCAATGTTAATCTCGTTGCCTTCGGGCCATACACTTTCCGCCACACTAACATCAGGCCGGGTCGCTTGCAATTTCGAAAGATCGATCTCGTAATAGTTTTGCGTAAGGTCAGTACCAATCCGCATGAATGCACCCACCATTCCGTCTTCATTTTGCTCGTTCTGCATGTGCACATACATCCGAAGTCTTTTGCGGAACAAAAGGTCAAGGTTTACATTTTTGAACACAGCACGGGAATCGCCATCACGCAGATCGGTCACGCAAAGGCTCATCGACTGCTCATTGAGCAACAATGGAGGTCGTTGCGTATTGTCCTGGTCACGTTTCCAACCCGGGGGAATCTGATAAATGTACTTGTTAGCCCCGGCGCTGGCAGAACTGTTTTCTTCCATACTGACAGTTCCAACCGTGAATTTAGCGTCATACGGCTCAGGCACTTCCTGTAATCCCGGCGCATCCAGATTGGAAGTATACTTGCGGTATTGCTGACCAACCATTTGAAGCTGTGCAAAGCGCAATACGACAGGCTGCTGAAAATCAGTCAGGTACATTCGCATAAACCGAATGGATTTAAAACCATTCATACTGCCCACTATTCCTGAAAATTCTTTGATAGGCACACGGAACAAGTACCAGTTCTGGCCGTCTGTCATGGTTTTATCCACAATGTATCCGTTACCAATTGCAAGCTGGTCCGGTTTCAGATCAATTTCGTATTCGTAATAAGACTCATTGTCGTTGATCGTGTTATCCACATTCATGTCCTCAGCGTCGGGGACATTGGTGGATGCGGGCGTTACATTCGCAGATCTTCCCAAACTTTCGGGAGAGTTGTTTTCCATCCCGATGTAGCTTTTGTAACGCTGCAATACTTTCAGATTAGCACTATCCAGCTCCGCTCCCAGAAAAAACTTAAAATCATCACCAGAAGGGTCCGCGATTATTCTTTCCCTCGCGTCAGCAGTCAGGTTTGCTGGCAACCGATCTATATATTGTTTAAAAAACGTTCTTTCCTCCGCATTACTCAGACCGTCCAAACCGACATCCTGCTTTTCACGCGCCCCCGACTCATTGCTGAATGCATTGATCAGATATTGCGATTTGGTGGCATACCCCCAGGCGGTAGAGTCAACGTTAACCCCAACTTGCTTGGGAACGATCGGCAATCCGTTTTCAAAGTTATAACGCTCATCAGGAATAACATCTTCCGAAATATCGCCCAGGTTAAATACTAGTTTTCCGCCGGTCGTATTGTTTTCGCCTTTGAACCCGTCACGGACTTTTCCGTTATCTCCTTTGATAAAAGGGTCCAGCATCCAGAACTCTATACTTTCGATATTCGCATTGTCAAAGTCATTATCCGAAGTAATCGCTCGGCTGATCGCGCCGAAATTCTGGCGCGGAGTTTTCAGCAGACCATCCGGACTCAGGTCAACATTGTAATTGTACATTCCCTTTTCGCTGGGGAAGTAGGCGATATCCAGCACATTTTGCGGATAGGTAACCAATCCTGCAATGGGACGATTTGGGAAAATGTCAGTTGGCAGGTATAATCTTTCGTAAAAATTGGCCCTGTCCGCTTCATCAAGGTTGCTCGGCGGCTGGTACCCTCCTCCAAGGCCTTGTGCTCCCGCAAAAATATTGTCAACTGTATAGGCCGAAATACGCGCACGCTTGTAACCGTAATTAAGCGTCTTCCCATCCAACCCCTCGCGGAATTTCGGAGGAACAGCGGCCAGTCTCCATTTCTGTGGCTGACGCGACAGGTCATAAATTGTACGCGTAGCTTCAAAATCGTCCACCAATGAACGGTTATTCACATCTTTGGAAACGCCGGGAAGCAATTTGGCAAATTCGCCTTTGAACTGAATACTGGACATTTCCTTGGTTTGCAGGAAAGGCAACGCATCGAGCCATTTGGTCAGGAAAGGGACATCCTTGCGGAAATTGATATCAAAACCAAGTATCGTGTTATTCACCGGCTCATTACCAATGGATACACGTGTTAGGAAACCTGCCGGTCTCTCACGGTATTTAATAGCCGTAAATCCAAGGCTCAAATCGCGGTTTACAAGGTAATCAAGTCTTGTTCCCAACAATGACCTGATTTGGTTCTGGAACATATCCGGTCTTTCATATTCGATGACGATCTCTCGCCCTGAGTTCAGTACGCTGCTGTTCAGCAACCTTATCCGGCCAATCTGTGCTTCGACAATATAATCAGAGCCTGGCGAAAGTGGTACACCGCCGGAAGTGACGGTTACCGAAGTTTCCAGCACACCAAATGGCAGCTGCACCTCCGCTCCACCGCTCGACTGGTACGAACCTTTGATAAAGAACTTGTTGCGTTCCGTAATCTGCTGCGCATCGATCATCGTAGTCCGGTACAGCTCACTGAACACATATTTGTTACGGAACTGGTCCTCGCCAGCTCCAAATTTTTTGGATAGGTTGGTACCAAATGGTTCGAGCACCGGGAAAATGATCCGGCCGGATTTGCTATCCATCGTAATGCCGTCAACAAAGTCGAAATTACCGTCGGGTTGCAGATCATTCACCGGATTAAGACGGTCCAGCCCGGCGAGACGGATGAGCGGCACATTGGCGATGCTACTTTCCTGTAAATTGGGGTTATCTATCCCAGTTTGGTCATCCTTATAAATAATTCTTAACTGAAAACCCTGTTTTTCAATTTGGCTGGTTCCCAGGGAGTAAATATTTTTCATCATCAGGTCCCACATCGGAAGCTTCGTATTGTTCCGGATCGTCGATGATTTCAGCAATTTCAATGCGATTACTTCATTGTCCTTTCGGGCCTGGTAATCTTCGGTAAGCTCCCCTACCTTAAATGCTCTTCCGTTCAATGTATATTCGTAAGAAACGGCTAGTACCTCGTCGTTTCTCAATGCATTGGTCAAAGAAATGTAGCCCAGCTGCGGATGAAACGTGTAGTCACGATCCACTATAAGTCGTTTCGCTCCGCGCAATAACTCATAATCCAGCGTCTTTTCGAGTCCCAGGGCGGTAATAGCGCTGTTGGTGTTATCAACCTGCCTGAAAGCGTTGTTATCCGACAGTGTTTTGTATAAACCATTAGCCGCATTGTCAGCCGGAGAAGTGGACCGGATCGGCTGCAAGCTCGGGTTTGCCGATTTGTAAGGCGCAGGTTCACCCAAATCCGCGAAACCGACTACATTCCTTAAAGATTCCGTAGTTGTGGTGCGGTTGGTAACATATACTTCAATCCTCGTTACAGTCACACCCGAAGTAATAGTCGGTGTGTTTTGCAACGCGCTCTCGTAGATGTTCCTGAAATATTGAGATAGAAAAAAGTTACGGTTTTCGTCGTAGGTATCCGCGCGAAGTTCAAAGTCACGGTTCTGGGCACCACCGCGTAACACGATCCGTTCCTTACTCGATTTTTGTTGTGAAGCTACCAATGTCGCCTTCAATCTTCCGAACTGAAGATCAGTTTTTAAACCAAACAAATTCTGAACTCCCGGGATAAGCTGGCTGTTGATCGCCCAGTTGATATTTCCAGCTTCTATTTTGCGAATAAAGCTCTCTTCCGGGTTCTTATAATTCAGCTTGATCGCATTCTCAAAGTTGAAGTTGGCCTTCGTATCGAAATTCGTC
Organism: Dyadobacter pollutisoli; assembly: GCF_026625565.1. Taxonomy (NCBI): domain Bacteria; kingdom Pseudomonadati; phylum Bacteroidota; class Cytophagia; order Cytophagales; family Spirosomataceae; genus Dyadobacter; species Dyadobacter pollutisoli. Next base: position 6,966,842 of record NZ_CP112998.1, on the reverse strand, counting down.
TGAAAACCCAGCTGATCGCCCAGTCGCGCATCAAAGTTGATGGCGATCTGCTCATTGAATATGAATTGGGTATTGCGCCGCTGGCGGATAGGGATAGACGGATTGTCCAGAAATTGGTGCATCAGCCCCAAATCCAGCGAAACGAAACCGGTAGGCTTGAAGTTGACAAAATCGTCACCCAGCAATTTCGAAATTCCAGGAGGCAGATCCAGCTTCGGTAAAAGCCCGCGTGCGCCCATCGCACTCTTGCCATCCTGCCTTCCCGCGTACTCACGCAAGAGGCTTTTGAAAGCTCGGTCTTCCTGGATCTTGTCATAAGTTTCCAGGTCCATTCGTTCCGGTGCACGGAAATTAAGATTGCCTGCCGGTGTCTGGATATTTTCAGAAACGGCTATTTTCCCGGCGCTGTCCAGCAATATGGAAGTCGAAATGTTAGACGGGTCGCGAAGATAAAATGGTGATTTGGGGCGAGGTTCCGCGATCCGGTTGGAATAGTAGTCTTTCCACCGCATGATCAGCTGGCTGCCCGTTCTGTCAAGGTTCTTTCTGGTGGTATCCTCGATGATCGTGTCGGCCAGAAGCGCCCATTCCTCAGTCTGGGCTGTATACAGAGTATTCTTATCAACAGAAACATTGGCTAATAGTACCGCTCCTGCTGAAATGCTAACTGCCTTAAACAGAAATGAGTAAATCGTTGATGACAAAGTAATATACTTATTTAGAGAAGGTTGTAACTACACTCAAATCCATCAACACGATTTTACTATCGTAAATTTTTTTGCCAAATATCATTACAGTTCCGATTATCGAAGCGCAAGTTTTATCAGGTTTTCAACAGTGATCGTCTGTCCTTCACGCTTGATAATGGCGTCCAGACTTTTTTCCGCTGTTGCTTTGGGTATTCCCAATGTAACAAGAGCAGCCAACGCTTCACTTCTAATGTTGCCGGAAGACGTACCAACCGATTTTGTACCCGTTGACACTAAATCCTCTTTGCGGATTTTATCTTTTAATTCCAGGATAACTCGTTGAGCAGTTTTGGATCCTATCCCTTTAATGGACTGGATCAGGCGCAGATCTTCATCTATAATTCCTTGCCGGATCTCGGACGAAGAAAGCGAAGAAAGCATTACCAATGCTGTTGAAGGCCCGATTCCAGATATCCCAATGAGATCCAGGAAAAGCCTTTTTTCATCGTTTCCCCAAAAACCGTACAGTATGTGGGCATCCTCCCGTATATTCAGGAACGTTACTAACTTGCAGCGTTCCCCCAGCTCCGGAAGTGAAGTATAGGTTTGTAAAGATATGCGAACTTCGTAGCCAATTCCGGATACATCGATAATGGCATAAGCCGGATCTTTGTAGACTACAGTTCCGTTAACGTAGGCAATCATAAAAATAGTATGTGTGTTTCAGACTCTTGTTCACTAGGTAGAAATGATCAGTTTTTGTCCCGGCTTGATCGCATTGCCCCTTATTTTGTTTCTCTTTTTCAACTGGTCTATTTCAAGCCCGTAACGTTGAGAAATAATCCACAAAGTATCCCCCTTCTGAACCGTATGATAGCGCTTTTTGGTATGCCTGTCGTTTCTCTTAACAGGTTTTTCCGGCTCTTGATACGACGTTGACGCAATTCTTACGGTTGGCTGTTTAACTTTTACTTCTTTGTAAATAACCAGTCGCTGGCCTTTTCTAATGTTGCTTCTGCGGATATGGTTCCATCTTTTCAGTTCCGAAACCGTAACGCGGTACCTTTTCGCAATTGATATCAGGTTTTCTCCGCTGCGAACTGTATGGGACGATCTTTTTGTCCTGCTACGTTCAATGGTTTCCTCAGTATCCTGATCTTCCAGCTCATCGCTCTGCTCCTGACCGGTACTCACCAGCGCATACGGGAAAGCACTAACATTACCGAGCGAGTCCGTAGTAGTACTGTCCACACGGGCAACCATCACACCGGTAGGCAGGTATCTCCTCGTACAGGAATCCATAATGGAGTTTCTGTTGCTCACCAGATAGGTAAACTGCATACTTGGCACTTTCAGTACAAAATCTCTTGTAATATCAGGAAGTGACGTTTTGGTGATCTGGGGGTTCAGCTGTTTAAGCTCTTCGAAATCAATATTGCTTTGTTTGCAAAATGTAAAAAGATCAATGTAGCCGTTGATATGAATGGTGTCATTGGGGATCTGGAACTCTGTGTTCTCAGGAAATATACCGTGGTCATTTCCGTAGTTCATCATGTAGTTCATCGCCACGTACTGAGGCACATACGAACGCGTTTCGCGTGGAAGTACATTGTAAATGGTCCAGAATGTAGTTCCGTGTGAGCGACGCATGGCGCGTTTTACATTGCCTGGTCCTGTATTATAGGAAGCGAGTGCAAGTTCCCAGTCGCCAAAAATCCTGTAAAGTTGTTTCAGATACAGACAGGCAGCTTCAGTAGCCTTCACCGGTTCGAAGCGTTCGTCGATATATTTATCCTGATAAAGACCAAATTCACGGCCGGTTGCAGGCATAAATTGCCACAGGCCACCAGCTCTGGCATGCGAGATCACCGTTGGGTTTAGGCCCGATTCAATCATGGAAAGATATTTGAGCTCAACGGGCAGTCCGTGTTTCTGCAGTGTCTTTTCGAAAAGGGGAAAATATAAGGGCATTTTCTCCATCATCGTTTTGGTGAACTTTGCCTTTTTGTAGATAAAATATTCTACAAATTCATGAGAGGACTTATGATAGGTAAGCGGAATTGATCTTTCCAGTTTTGCGAACCGTGCTCTCAGCAGTTCCTGAGGAATAGCGGGTGTCGCCCCAATTTCTTCTACTTCCGGTAAGTAGGGTAATAAACTTTCTTCTGCCTGAGCAATAGTCTCCAGTGTATCTGGCTCGGCTGCTAACTTCTCCTGTGGAATGACGGCCTCAGCCGGCGAGTTCCAGAATCCAACACACATGGCTCCGAGCCACAATACTTTTTTCGAAATCCTCATCAATAAATGTTTTTTGAAGGTTAATCAATTCCCGGTTTTCAATGGCTAGTACCTGTTGATGAAATTAATACAGATAAAATATCCCTTTTTAGAATTTTCAACGTTCTGAAAATCTGCCTGATGAATTAGAATAATCTCTAACACATTTTACTTTTTGCTCATAAAACCCTGTCAGAACAACCCACGAAACAACTCGTCATTCTGGCATGATTATTTACTTTTAAATCCTCGGGTTTAAATACAACCACTTGTAACCGGCAAGATAAAAAAACAGATTGACTTTCTGCGTCTTACTAGTGATTTGTATTGTATTCAACAGCAACCTTTTTGTTCAGTTCGGTAAGGTAGCTGGCGAAGGCCAGCATTTTTTCCTCACCAAAATAAGGAGCCATTATTTGAATTCCAACTGGCATTCCATGGTCGTCTTTTCCATTGGGAATAGCGATTGCAGGATTTCCAACAACGTTTGCCTGCACTGTGAAAATATCAGCAAGATACATTTGTAAAGGATCTTCTGTCTTTTCACCAATCGTAAAGGCTGTGGTAGGTGTAACCGGGGAAATCAGAAAATCGAACTGCTCAAAGAACCGGTTCGTTTCCTCCCGCACCAATCTTCTAACGCGTTGCGCCTTGGTATAGTATGCGTCATAATAATTTGCGCTCAATACGAAAGTCCCCAACAGGATCCTTCTCCTCACCTCCTCACCGAAAGCTTCGGTACGGGTTTTTTTATACATGCTTTCCAGATCCACGGATTCAGGGCTTCGGTAACCGTAACGCACACCGTCGAACCGTGATAAATTGGAACTTGCTTCTGCAGTTGTAAGAATGTAATACGTAGGCAGCAACGAATCCAGCAAAGGCATTTCAACCGGCGTTACCTCGTGCCCCTCAGCACGTAAACGGTTCAGCACGTCCAGTGTCTGCTGACGAATCTCCGAAGAAATCGCCTCATTATCAATCGTTTCCCGAATATACCCTATTTTCGCCTTACCATTCCATTCCATTTTGGACGAATAGGCAGGCACTTCTTTACTTGAAACCGTGCTGTCGAAATTATCTTGTCCCGACATAATTTCAAGGATCAGGGCAGCATCTTCAACAGATTTTGTAATCGGCCCGATGCAGTCAAATGACGATGCATAAGCGATAAGACCATAGCGGGAAACACGCCCATAAGAAGGCTTGACACCGATTACGCCGCAAAATGCAGCCGGCTGCCGAACCGATCCGCCGGTATCACTACCCAGGGACGCATGGCAAAGCCCGGCCTGAACAGCTACTGCCGATCCGCCTGACGATCCACCCGGAACTTTAGAATTATTGGCCGCGTTTAACACCGGCCCGAAAGAAGAATTTTCATTGGAAGAACCCATCGCGAACTCATCGCAGTTTTGCCTTCCTATCACAATGGCGTCCTCGTCGAGAAGGCGCTGCACTGCCGTGCCTGTGTATGGAGCTTCGTAGGATTGAAGGATTTTACTCCCGGCCTGTAAGCCGTGACCTTTGTAGGAAAGGACATCTTTGAGCCCGATGACCAGCCCGGCCAGCCTTCCGGCTGTTCCGTCTTTTATTTTTTGGTCAACGGTCGCTGCTGCTCCCAGTGCCTCGTCTGCGTACACTTCAACAAAAGCATTGAGATGGGCCGCAGACGTAATATTTTCTAGATAATGATTCACTAACTTGACGCAGGTCAAACCTCCTTCACGCAAATCTTCCTGAATTTCGGCTAGCGTCAGATACTCTTTCAATGTAATTTCTTTGTGGGGTTGTAAATAAAGAATCAGAGCCATTAAGTGGATGCTTAAAGGCTCTGGTTGTACCTCGTATAAGAATGGAAGCGTTATTTGGGGTCTTCCATGCTTTTCTCAATATTCTCCTTAACGTCTTTGGTAGCGTTCTTGAATTCATTGATACCTTGCCCCAAACCGCGCATCAATTCAGGAATTTTCTTCGCACCGAAGAAAAGTAAAACGAACAAGGCAACCAAAAAGATCTCCTGTCCACCTAATCCCATAAATGCCAAAACGGTTACTGATTCCATATCTGTTTTCTTTTTAATGTTTACAAAAATAATTATTCTTTTTTATAAGAACTAAAACTATGGTGGGTTTTATCCTATATTAATCGTTTTTTCATTCTTTTCCCAATCACTGAATTTCCTCACATCATCACTCAATGTTTTGAGGAGCCACACCACCAAAGCAACGTCATCCGTGATGCCTATAACCGGCAAAAAGTCAGGAATAAGGTCAATCGGCGACACAAAATAGATCAGAACGGCAATGATCGAGATCAGGCTTTTCCAGGGTAAACCTTTGTATTCACCAGCGGCGTAAGCCCTCACCATCCGGATCAGCAGCTGCACCCCGTTCTGAAACTCGGACAGGTTGTCCTTGAACCCCACCTTCTGAAGCTTCCCGACGACCTCCTTGGCCAGCTCGAACAAACGTGTGGAATTTTGTGCATAACGGCCAGCTTTTCCTTCGGCATTCTTAAAAAAAATTGATTTTAAAATTCGTGAAATCATGGACTCATCATTCATTATACTAAGCAAGAAAAAGTGGTTTATAATGCCAATATAACTATCAAGATACGTAAAAAATTGCATTTTGGATTACGCCCGCGACTTTTCCGGCAAAAAATCACATTCCGCTTGGTTTAAACAAATTATGTATCCTACTTTTAGGAAAAAATTCAAAAAGCATTAATTTCTATACAATTAACCATATTTCTATATGAAGATTACTGTTGTAGGTGCGGGCGCCGTTGGTGCAACTACTGCCGATAATATTATTCGTCGTGAGCTGGCTGAGGAGGTCGTATTACTTGACATTAAAGAAGGCGTGAGCGAAGGCAAATCGCTGGACATGTACCAGACGGCAGCATTGCTTGGCTTCAATACCAAACCCGTTGGCTCTACCAATGATTACGAAAAGACAAAAGGATCTGATGTAGTGGTTATCACTTCCGGCCTGCCCCGCAAACCGGGTATGACGCGCGAAGAATTGATTGGAATCAATGCAGGAATTGTAAAAGGAGTTACTGAAAATATCCTCAAATACTCTCCCAAAGCGATCATCATCGTGGTTTCCAACCCAATGGACACCATGACTTACCTGGCACTGAAAGAGTCAGGCATCCCTAAGAAACGATTGATCGGAATGGGTGGTGCATTGGACAGCGCGCGTTTCAAAACATACCTGGCACTGGCAATGGATGTTTCACCCCTCGATATTCACGGAATGGTGATCGGTGGCCACGGCGACACGACCATGATCCCACTTACCAGACTGGCTACGTATAATGGTATCCCCGTTAGCCGTTTCCTTTCTTCCGACCAGCTTGAAAAAGTAGCTGCAGATACAATGGTAGGCGGTGCTACATTGACGAAACTGATCGGTACATCGGCATGGTATGCGCCGGGAGCTGCTACCTTATTATTGGTTGAAAGTATTGTCCGTAACCAGAAACGCATCGTCCCTTGCAGCGTTTACCTCAATGGTGAGTACGGCCAGAAGGACATTTGCATGGGCGTTCCGGTAGTACTGGGAAGAAGCGGCTGGGAAAAAATCGTTAACCTGCGTCTGAGCGATGCAGAAAAAGCGGCGTTTGAAAAATCAGCGGAAGCCGTTCGCTCTATGAACGGTGCTTTGAGTTTGTAAGACCATATAAATTAACTAACATACAGGCCGGTCCGGATATTCCGGGCCGGCCTTTGTTTTATACCGGTATTTGGTTTTACCTCTGATTTGGGTTAAATTGTTAGCTAATAATTCAATAAAAAAACAATAAAGTATCATTTTCATCAACTATCCATTAAAACATGCACATTTATGAAAAATCTTTTAATTCTACTTCTGGCCATTCTGGGCCCGCTCACTTCATTTGCACAAGGTATTAAAGGCAAGATCACAGACGAAAAAAATGGCTCGGCGCTACCAGGAGTTTCGATCCTCGTACAATCAACCAACAACGGAACAGTTACAGATGCAGACGGCAATTTCACGATTAACATTAGCGAAGGCTCGTACAACATCGTAGTCTCTTTCATCGGCTATACGCCTCAGATCATCCCGGCCGTGGTGACAGCAGGAGCAACCACAACATTGAATGTATCGATGGCCGAGTCGTCGGAAGTACTGAGCGAAATTGTGGTCACCGGCTCCCGAAGCGGCGGCCGATCCCGCATTGATTCGCCTGTCCCCGTCGACATTATTCCGGTTTCCCAGATCACCAATAATGTCGGCCAGGTGGATATCAACCAGATACTGACTTACATCGCGCCGTCCTTCCAGTCGTCTCGGCAAACCATTTCCGATGGTTCCGACCACATTGACCCGGCACAGCTCAGAGGGTTGGGCCCCGATCAGGTGCTGGTCTTGGTAAATGGCAAAAGAAGGCACCAGTCTTCGCTCGTCAACGTGAATGGAACCGTGAACCGCGGCACAGTCGGAACGGATTTGAATGCTATTCCGGCTACTGCGGTGGATAAAATCGAGATCCTTCGCGACGGCGCTGCAGCCCAGTACGGTTCCGACGCGATTGCGGGTGTGATCAATATTATTCTCAAAACCCGCACCGGCCTGAGCGGCAATGTCTCCTACGGGCAAAACGTAACGAGCTATGACAAAAACTATGTCCTCAACAGCGGCAAGGACGCGTCCGTTAACATTTCGGACGGTGGTACAGCTCAGGTGGGCTTGAATTACGGTTTCAAAATCGGCGAGAAAGGCTTTGTGAATATTACCGGCGAATATGTAAACCGCGAAGCGACCAACAGGACCGGAACTTATACCGGGCAAATTTACCCCGCAGTGGGAGGTAAAATTGTGGATGATGAGCTCTTGAATACCAAAGGGCTGACCCGTAATGACTTTGACATGCGAATTGGAAATTCAAAGGTCAAGGGTGGTGGCGTCGTTTTGAACGCGAGTATTCCGCTTAGTACCCATGTCGATTTCTATGCTTTCGGAGGCTATAACCATAAGAAAGGAAATGCCGCTGGTTTTTATCGCTATCCCAATGGTATTCCGGCGGTAGTAAGAACCAATGTGCTTGCGATTTATCCAAATGGCTTTCTACCTGAAATTAACAGCGACGTGACCGACATTTCGGCGGCGGCGGGCTTTCGCGGTAAACTGGGCGAATGGAAATTTGACCTGAGCAATACGTTTGGCAAAAATGATTTTGATTACGCCATATCCAATTCTGTGAATTACACGCAGGTAAACACAGCAATGAACATTCAAAGAGAATTTAATGCAGGTGGAAATGGGTTTTCCCAAAATACGATCAATCTCGATCTGGGAAGAAAGTTTGATGTGCTATACGGACTCAATGTCGCGCTGGGCGCTGAACAACGTACCGACAAGTACACGATTACAGCCGGCGAAGAGTCGTCCTACAAAAATTATGATGTAGCAGCGGGAGTAGCAGCAGGTGCGCAGGTATTTTCAGGATTCTTCCCTCAAAATGCAGGGTCGCATTCCCGTCACAGCGTCGCAGGCTACCTTGATCTCGAACAGGATATTACCAAAGCCTGGGTACTGAGCGCCGCGCTACGTTTTGAGAACTACTCGGATTTTGGGAACACATTGAACTACAAAGTCGCAACGCGTTACAAGATCACAGACGGTATCGCCCTGAGAGCATCGGCCAGCAGCGGGTTTCGGGCGCCGTCATTGCAGCAACGTTACTATGCCAAAACCAACACATTGTTCGTAACCCAAAACGGCCAGCAGGTGGCGCAGGAAAGCGGGACATTTACCAACGATAGTAAACCGGCCGAAATTCTTGGTATTCCCAAACTGAAACAGGAAACCTCGCAAAGCTTCACCGTCGGAACTACCATTCAGATCAACAATGCTTTCGAACTGACGGTCGACGCTTACCAGATTGACATTGATGACCGCATCGTATTGACTAACAACTTTAATGATGGTGGTAATGCAGCGCTAAAAGCACAGCTCGCCGCAGCCAATGCAACTACCGCCAATTTCTTTTCAAATGCTGTGGATACCCGCTCCCGGGGAATTGAAAGCGTTTTGTCATATAATACCAGATTCGCCGGCAATCAATCCATAAGAGCTGTTTTGGCCGGGACCTTTATCCAGAACAAAGTGAAAAAAGACGCCAGCGGCAAGCCGATCATTCACGCGTCGGACATATTGGTGCAGACCAACCAGGTTAATACTTATTTCAATCGCGAAGACATGAGCCGGTTTGAAATAGCAAGCCCCAAAAACAAGCAAAGTCTGACAATCAATTATAAAGTTGGAAAATTTGGTGTCATGCTGCGTGCAGTACGCTTCGGGGAAGTAAGTTATTGGGACCCGACCATCGATCCTACCAAACCTGAGTCATGGCCTGTGAATACATTAACCGGACAAAAAGAGACGTTAGACCAGACATTTGGCGCAAAAATCGTCACCGATATCGCATTAAATTATGATCTGGTGAAAGGAATCAATCTTTCGATTGGAGCTAATAATTTGTTTGATGTGTACCAGGACAGGCATACACATTCAGGGAATTTCAGTTTGGGACGATTTGTATATTCCCGCCGCGTGCAGCAAATGGGCGTGAACGGACGATACATTTTTGCGAGGGTGAATTTCAACTTTTGATTATGAAAGACTTGGTAAGTCTTGGAGACGGGGTCGCCCAGACTTGCCAAGTCTTTGCACTTCGACATCAAATAGAAATCTGGTATTGCAGCGTCCAGGAGCCTCTTCTTGCGTATTTGTCCAGCTCGTTTGCAACTGTACTGTTACGGTATACCGGCCTGTTTTCGTAGTTCAATGTCATTTTTCCATTGTTGCCTTTAATCAGCCAGTTCACCCCAAGATTGAAAACATTCATTCCGTCCCGCAATCTTTCGTAATCCGCATGTTGCAATGACGCATATGGCATTAATGTGCCCTGGCTTCCCAGCAAACCGTCTTTCAGCTTATAGCCTGCCTGCGCATATACCACACTACCGGTTCCGAACATCGGGTACGCATTACCCTGCGTTCTGCTCACGCCGGCGATTGGCTGCGAAGTACCTGTTGCCGGGTTCATGATACCATTGTAACGCAGGTACCCTTTTCCATAATTGGTGTCAAAATAGCCCAGATATGCTGATACAGCAGTTCCCTTCACTTTGTTTACGGGCATATCCATGTAAGCCGCGACTGACCAAAGTGTCATATTGCCGTAAAGTGTATCAACAGCTTCCTTTCGCCACGTAGCATTCTTTTGAGAAATAATACCCGCCTCAATGTTCAGCACCTTCCGTTTTCCAAGGTAAGTACCTGTCATATAACCAGGTGTGGTGTTGTCTTCCGTGTCAAAAATGTTGTAAATGAACAATGCCTCGAACTGCTTATGATTTTTACGTTGCGAAAACACTGAATTCTGATTGAGCGTCGGCGGAGTGGCCCCATTGGTCTCGATAGGGAATGGGTCGGCAAGCCCAACACGGTAGTTGAATTTGCCGATTTGTCCCCTGCTATAAACGCTGAGCTTTCTTGAAAATTGGTCGGTCTGGTCCACCGTTGCCTGTGCAAATACGGGTACATCCATGGTCATAATGGTTCCGATACTAGGTTGTGAAAAACGGGAAAGACCGTTCACGATCGTTAATCCGCCACCAAAACGAATGAAATTGGTTCCTTTACGCTGAACTTCATATTCGCCTACTGCGTCATGAAAAAACGCAGCGACTTTTCTCTGGCTGGGTGTGCCTGTTGTATTGTAAGATGGAAAAGCACTCGTTTTATTGAAATTGTTCATCCCGTATTGGGTGTAGAAAAAAATACGGTCGGTAATCTGTCCAAATAGCTGAATACGTGTCCGGCGCAGACCAATGTCAAATGTACTAGACTTGGGATCACTCAAAACTGTGGTCCCCGGGTTATTATCATTGAAGCGAAACCAGGCCTGATTCGTAAACGTAACTTTTACATAATGTGAACCGGATTCGTTAAGATTGTACCGAATATCGCTCTTGGTATTGTCATCTGACGGCTTAACCTGCGCTATGGCCATAGACGAGCTAAATAGGATTACGGAAAGTACTTTTTTCATTTACCGACGTAAGTATTATCAAAGACGAATAGCGCATTAAACCCTTTAATGAGAGTTAAAACGATACTAAAAGACTGTTAAAATGATTTTTGACCAGGTAGCAAAACGGTCCACATTTAGATTTTTCACATACCCGACGCACAAATATAAGGCGGACTTGTACGCTGCTATACTGCTTTTTGTCACTTTTATCTCAACTTCTTTTGCTCAGGAGACACCGCCGCTGATCAATTATCCATCCTCAATTTACAAGGCGCACAACCAGAATTGGGCAATCGACCAGGGCTCAGACCAGATCGTTTATTCCGCCAATTCGGACGGGTTACTGGAATTTGACGGTGCCTCGTGGAAGCTCTATCCATTGCCTGACAGACAAATAGTACGGACCGTTTTGTGTGATGACACCGAGATTCCGGCTGTATCGGGAAAAGCAGGTAGCAGGCCAGCCAGCAAGGAACAACGTGTTTATGTCGGAGGCTTTTCTGAATTCGGGTACTGGAAAAAAGAGCGGGACGGGCAGCTGAAATACTATTCATTAAGCAAGAAAGCAAACTTCGCCAGCCTCAAAACCGAGGAAATCTGGCATATCCTGAAAACGCCGCAATACATCTATTTCCAGTCATTCTCCAAAATATACCGGTACGACGGTCAGTCGTTGATTGAAATGAAGGTAAGCGGGAACTTCATGTTTCTCCGCCTCGTTCGGAACAGACTACTGGTTCAAGTGATCGGGAAGGGATTGTATGAAATGAAAGCCGGGAAATTCCAGCCATTGCCCGGAACAGAATCGCTTGCTCCGGCTATCGTCTCGTCCATTCTGCCGTTTTCCCGCAACCGCATTTTAATTACAACTACCAAGCATGGCCTTTTCATTTGGGAGAACGGCGTGCTCACACCCTGGAATATCGGCATTTCGGAAGAGCTGAAAACCAACATTATCAACCGCGCACTGATTCTCACTCAGGACAGCAGTCTTGTTTTCGGGACCATTCAAAAAGGAGTCTACGTGGTTTCAAAAGCAGGGACACTTAAATACCAGTTCAACAAAGAGACGGGACTGCAGAACAACACCGTACTCTCCCTGACAGAAGACAGCAGAAAGCAGCTCTGGATTGGGCTTGACCAGGGCATCGATATGGTCAAAATGTCCTCCCCGGTCATTTCCTACCAGGCGAATGATAATCCGCTCGGTTCGACTTATGCTGCGGCCATTTGGCGAGGCAAGCTGTATGTAGGGTCCAATAAAGGTGTATTTGTAAAAAAATGGCTTTCTCCGGAGCCATTTCGACCGGTACCAGGTCTGGAAGGGCAAACCTGGACTCTGAAAGTATTTAACGATCAGCTGCTATGCGGCCACAATGACGCCACTTATAGGATTGAAGAAAACGGAATTAAAAAAATCTCAGACATTAATGGTGGGTGGGTGCTCCTCCCCTTGCGCAGCGGTACAGACACGCTGCTGCTGCAGGGTGCGTATGTTGGTTTGCATGTGTATAAAAAAGACAGCAAGAATTTCTGGACGTATGCTTACCCTGTTAAAGGCGCGCAACCTATTCCGATCCGCCAGATTGTCCGGGACGACAAAGGGAACTTATGGCTGGGGCATGCCTACAAAGGCCTTTTTCAAACCAAGCTTACCCCTACTCTCGATTCTGCATTGCAATGGAAGGAGTTCAAAGCACCGAAGGATATGCCCAGTGAATTTTCGGTGAAGATCGTTAAATGGAAAAACCGTGTTCACATTCATTCAGGTAATGCTTTTCTGGAACCGGACCAGAATAACAGACTTGAACCCAGTGCCGATTTCTTGCCGGAAGAAGAGCCATTCAAAGTGATTACCGGCATTAATAACGATTGGTTTAAAGTTTTTATGAACCGCGTCACCTATTATTCGCCCGGCAAGGCAATCCGAAACCTGGATCTTACATTGGTCAGGAACAGCGAAACAGTGATACCGATCTCAAAGGACTATTACTTTTTTTGTCTCGACAATGGCTATGCATTGTACAACAGAACAACGGGTGAAAAAAACAATGAGCCACTTTCCGTGCTTGCTATCCGAAAAGTGGCTAACCTCAGAAACCTGGCCGAAACATTCAGCGTTTCCGGAAATCCTACACTCCCATCGGACGTGCGCTCACTACGTATTATGTACGCTATGCCTGTGTACGGGCAAAATATTCAGTATAAATACCGTTTGCGGGGGCTTAATGATCAATGGTCTGAATGGACGGGTCAAAACTTCGTGGAATTTACCAACCTGGAATCCACAGACTACACATTTGAGATCAAAAGCAGTCTGAATGACTCTGTAACTTCCTACCGGTTCAGCGTAAAACCGTACTGGCGGGAGACGCTTTTTGCCCGGATCCTCTTCACCATTCTCGGCGCACTGGCATTTACAGCTTTGCTTGTATTCCAGGAAAAAAGACTCGCACGCCACCGTAGAAAACTGATCGAGGAGCAGGAAGAAACGCTACGCCAGCAGCGCCTTTCCAGCGAGCGGCAGATCATGCGGATCCAGAATGAAAAGCTGCAGAGCGAAATTCAGAATAAAAGTCAGCAGCTCAGCAATGTAGCGATCAATGTGGTCCGCAAAAACGAAATTCTGGAAGAGATACGGGACGAACTTAAACAGGTAAAGGCTGAAATGGGCCAGCAGCTCCCTCACATTCATTACCAGAAATTACTTCACAGTATCGAACGCAATGTAGCAGGCAAAGACGACTGGATACTTTTCGAGCAAAATTTCGATGAAGTACATGAGCAATTTTTCAAAAGACTAAGACAAATCTCCCCTTCCATTTCTCCGTCGGAGCTGCGGCTTGCGGCTTGCCTCCGGATGAATCTTTCTACCAAAGAAATGGCTCCGGTACTGGGTATTTCTATCCGCGGTGTGGAAATTAAGCGCTATCGCCTCAGAAAAAAACTGGATCTGGACGCCGAAGCGAATCTGGTACAGTTTATGATGGACATCTGACGCCATTGCATTAATCCTTCACAAAGCTGCTTAATATTCAACCAAACCTTGCATTATTCTCATTGATGTAGTGGTGATGTAGTGCTTTTTTTGAATATCGCTATTCTTCAAACTTAAATTTGAAGACAATTAATTCTTATAATAATTCAATCACTAATTTATAACTGATGAAAACTATTGTACGGTTACTGTACATGCTGATTTTTCTGTCCGTTGGAAATGTCTCCTTCGCACAGGAAATAAATGTTACAGGAAAAGTCACTTCCAGCGCTGACAACTCTCCCCTTCCAGGAGCCAGCGTACTGATAAAGGGAACCACCACGGGTGTCCCGACCGACGCCGAAGGAAATTTCGCGATCCGCGTTCCGTCTGCTCAATCTGTCCTGGTGTTTTCAATGATCGGGATGACCCCACAGGAAGTTGTTGTGGGTACCCAGACCGTTTTGAATGTGGCAATGCAGGAAGATGCACGGTCATTGGAGGAGTTTGTGGTGGTGGGTTATGGTACCCAACGTAAACTCGATGTTACCGGGTCTGTTGTTCAGATAAAAGGTGAAGATATTTCAAAACAGCCTTCAATGAACGCAGTGAGCGGTTTGCAGGGAAAGGTTGCCGGTGTCCAGATCAACAATTCAGGAAAGCCTGGTGAAGCCCCGCAGATCCGCATTCGCGGCGTGGGAACTGCTTATGGTAGCGCCAACCCATTGTATGTAGTTGACGGTGTCTGGTTTGATGATATATCATTCCTCAATTCCGGCGATATTGAAAGCATGAACATCTTGAAAGATGCTTCCAGCCAGTCTATTTACGGTGTGAGAGCAGCTAATGGTGTGGTTTTGATCACTACTAAGAAAGGTAAATCCGGTAAAGCTGTGGTTGATTACAATGGTTTTGTAGGTTACCAAAAAGTGACCAACCAGATCAAAATGGCCAATGCGAATGAATATGCTACTATGGTCAATGAACTCAGCACGATCAATGGGAAATCCGCCATTCTTGACCCAACACAATATGGTGAAGGAACGGACTGGTACCATCAGATTTTGCGAAATGCAATGGTTACAAATCATCAGCTTTCGATCAGCGGTGGTGGCGAAAAATCCACTTACAGCTTTTCATTGGGTTACCTCAACCAGGATGGTATTGTTGAAAAAAATAATTTTAAAAGATACACAGCGAGGTTACAGAACGATTTTCAGGTATTGAAAAGCCTCAAAATAGGTTATACTGCTACCGGTTCGTTCAGCAAGTCCAAAGATGAAGCAGGCGGGATTTTCAGACAGCTCTACGCTGCCGGTCCGGTGGTACCCGTTTATTATGCCGATGGAACCTATGGTGACCCGACCGATTATAACCTCGGCGACGGTAACAATTTCAACCCGCAGGTAACGATCGATTATTACAATCAAAACACCAAAAAGACGCTTCTGACCGGTAATGCTTACGCTGAGCTTAGTATTTTGAAAGGCTTGACCTTCAAAACGAGCCTCGGCGGCCGCTACTCACAGGATGAAACGCGTTACTACAATCCGGAATACGTTGCCACTTTCAAGCAGCGCAACACCACCAGCTTACTGGAATTTACACGTCCTCAGGCCCGGTACTGGATCTTTGAAAACACATTGACCTACACCAAAGACTTTGGCCAGCACAGCTTCACAGTTCTTGCAGGACAGTCAGCACAGCGTGACCAATCATACAAACTCACCGCCAGCGCATTGAATGTTCCGTATTCCAGCGAAGGCGATTTGTACCTCACCCTTGGAAATACGGATGGACGTAATGTGAAGGATGAAGGCGATTTGGGAACGTATGCTTCTTATTTTGGTAGGGTAAATTACTCCTTCGGCGACCGGTATCTTGTAAATGCTTCTCTTCGCGCCGATGGTTCTTCCAAATTCTTCCAGGGTGGCAATGCCTGGGGTTATTTTCCTTCGGTAGGAGCAGGCTGGGTGATCAGCAATGAATCATTCATGAAAGGCCAGAACATTTTTGACAACCTGAAACTAAGAGGTAGCTGGGGCAAGATCGGTAATGCGTCGGTTCCTTCAAACCTTTCTACGCTTACTGTCGCGACAGGCGGTGGCCTGGCGGCGATTTTTGGCGGAACTGTTAATACCGGCGCTAGCATCAACACCATCATTCCTCCTACTACTTACTGGGAACGGGGCGTTGGTACTGATGCAGGTATTGAAGCATCTTTTCTGAAATCAAGACTGACTGTTGAACTGGATTATTACATTAAGAAAACGGAAAGAGCGATTTTCGATATTCCCGTACTTAGCTCCATTGGTACAGAATCGGGTCGTATCGTAGGTAACCAGGCCAATTTCCAGAACAAAGGGTTTGAATTCGCATTGAACTGGAGAGACGATATCGGCAAAGATCTTTCGTACAGCATTGGTTTCAATGGCGGTATCAATAATAACACAGTACTTTCGGTTTCTTCAGGTGCCAACCCTATTTACGATGGTGGCGTGGGATTGACCAGCGGTGCACTCGCGACACGCACCAAAGTAGGCGATCCTATCGGTTCATTTTACGGCTATGTTGTAGACGGAATCTTCCAAAACCTGGACGAGATCAGTAAGTCTGCCCAACCTAATGCAAAGCCAGGTGATTTCAAATACCGTGACATCAGCGGGACGAACGGAACGCCGGACGGTGCCATTACAGGCCTCGACAGACAAGTGATCGGTAACCCGAACCCCAAGTTTACATACGGTATCAACACTACCTGGAACTACCGCCATATTGACCTGTCTCTGGATTTCCAGGGCGTTGCCAAAGTGGATCTTTACAATGCGAACCTGGGCTGGAGATATGGAAATGAAAACTTCACGAAGGATTTCTATGACAACAGATGGCACGGTGAAGGCACTTCCAACACCTATCCGTCTGCCAACATCGGCGGAGGCTCCAACTATCTGCCTAACACATTCTTTGTGCAAAGCGGCAGCTATTTCCGTGTGAGAAATGCTCAGATTGGTTTCACATTCCCACAGGCGGTCAACGAAAAACTGAAAATCAGAAAGCTAAGACTTTATGCCAATGCGCAGAACGCATTAAATTTCTTCAAATACAAAGGACTTTCTCCTGAGGTGCGTGCGAACGAGAACAAGCCTACGCAGGCAGGTATCGACGCTAATGTATACCCGCTTTCGGCTACTTACAACTTCGGTATCAATGTCACTTTCTAAGACAACAAGCAATATGAAAAATATAGGTTTTAAAAATAATGTAAAGCAGGCTGGCCTGTATCTGGGGCTCTTATCCCTCCTGATCGTGCCTTCCTCATGTGACCAAAGCTTCCTGGACACTGATCCGCAGGGAAAGCAGGCTGGTACTGTTTTTTGGCAAAATGAAGGCGACGCCACCAAGGCTGTTAACGCTATGTACGCCAACCTTCGCGGCTGGAACAACACTGCATTTGCTGCTATCGCGCTCGAAAGTGTAGGTTCCGACGATGCCGAAAAAGGTAGTACACCATCTGATGCGACTTTCTTTAATGACTATGACAACTTCTCGGTAGGCTCTGGTGACGGACAACTCGGCGGGTTCTGGTCAGGACAGTACCAGAATATCAACTATGCCAATCAGGTGCTTGACAACATTCCGGCGATCAGCATGGACGAGACATTGAAAGCGAGGTACCTGGCCGAAGCAAAATTTATACGTGCCTACTCCTATTTCCGGTTGGTAAGAGCATTTGGTGATGTTCCCCTCCGCTTGAAATTGCCGAAAGATGCTACCGAATACAACATTCCACGGACTCCCAAGGCAGAAGTCTATGCAGCGATTGAAAAAGATCTAACGGAAGCAGCAGCTGTTCTACCATTAAGCTACGGCTCATCCGATATCGGACGCGCTACCAAAGGAGCAGCATTGTCCCTGCATGCTAAGGTATCCATGTATCAGCAGAAATGGCAGCAGGTATTTGACCTTACCACACAAGTGATCAGTTCGGGCCAATATTCTTTATTTCCAAATTACGAGGCCCTTTTCCGTGTAGCGAACGAAAATTCCACTGAATCTATTTTTGAGATCCAGAATGAGTTGCTGCCTAATAACAAGGACGTAAGCAACTCTCAATATTCTCAGGTTCAGGGCGTCCGTGGCGTAACCGGCGGCGGATGGGGCTTTAATACCCCTACAACTGCCTTGGCTAATGCTTATGAAGCCGGGCGATCCAAGAAGAGATGCGACCATTATCTTCCGCGGGGAAACTACACCGTCAGGCGATGCTATACCAGCGGTGGGTGACAATCCGATGTATAATCAGAAATCTTATGTGCCTTTTGCACTGTACACCACTGGGTTTAACGAAGGTTCTCAGCAAAATGTACGTGTGCTCCGCTATGCCGAAGTGCTGCTGATGAATGCAGAAGCTGCGAATGAACTGGGTAATAGTGCACAGGCGCTGATTTCGCTGGAACTGGTGAGAGCCAGAGCGAGAGGTACCAGCAAGACTATTCTTCCAAAAGTAACACCCACTGACAAAGCCGCGCTGCGGACCGCGATCTGGAACGAGCGCCACGTAGAACTTGCCATGGAATTTGACCGCTATTTCGATGTCATCCGGCAGGGAAGAGGTGAAGCTGTTTTTGGTTCAAAAGGGTGGAAAGCCGGCAAAAACGAGGTATGGCCCATTCCACAGAATGAGATCGACCTGAGTGCAGGTGTATTGGTTCAAAATCCAGGTTATTAATGTAAACCAAGATCTATAGATGAAAACTTTTAAGAATAAAATAATCTGGGTTGTGAGTGGCTTTATGCTCGTCAGTCTGTCTGCTTGCTACGAAAAATTCGATCCGGAAAGCTATGCGCCGAGCGTTTCCATTGGCGGTTTCACAGCTTCCAATGAAATAGCTGCTGCCAACCTGGTCGCCCATTTTCCATTCGACGGCGACTATGTGGACGCAGTTTCGAAAACAGCTGGTGTTAACACAGGTACCACCTTCGCCAATGGCTTGAAAGGCCAGGCCATGAAAGGTGCAAAAGACGGGTATGTATTATTTGATCCAACCGCTGCTATCCTGGGCCTCAAAAGTTTCACCATGACCTATTGGGTGAACAGTCAGTCGACAACGGCTGCCGGTGGGATTATCGGTTTGGTTGGGCTTTCGAAAAAAGACGGTTTTTGGGGAAATATCGAGACCTTTTTTGAAAATGGCGGCACGGAAACCGATGGGATTTTCAAAGCTCACATTCAAAATGACAGTACCGATACCTGGGTAGCAAAAGAAGGAATTGTAAACCTGTACAATTCCTGGACGCACATTGCATTGTCCTACGACGCTACTGCTTCCACTTTTTCTATTTATGTCAATGGTTCCAAAACCGCAACCAGTACTGTGGCGAAATTTGGCAACCTGAAATGGAAAAACCCTGGGAAAATGGTTTTTGGCACAGTCCAGTTTCAAACCAAACCCAGTCTGACCACAGAGTCAAAAGGCGAACCCTGGGCTAGCTATCTGACCGGTTTGCTGGATGAAGTACGGATTTACAACATTGCCCTGAAAGACAACGAAGTAGATGCCCTGGTTAAACTGGAATCAAGAGGAAAATAATGCCTTTTAAAAATATTGTTTTTGCTGGTTTGCTGTTGTGGCTCGGGGTTTCGTGTAAATCTGAAAAAGATCCCGGGCCATCAACGCCGACCGGCCCTTCCTCTTTCGGATTTAACAGTCTGAAAGTAAATGATGCTTACACCGGATTTGACTACGTGAATGTAGACCTGAAACCAAAGATCAGGTTTACATTTTCCACCGCGCTGAACGGCAATTCCGTCGGCAGCGGGATCACGTTCAGGTCAGCCAGCGGAGAAAATATTGCTTTTTCAAGTGCTTTGGAAAATGGCGACAGCTCTGTAGTAGTTATCCCTTCTGCCGATCTGGATTATCTGAAAGCCTACACCGTTGGCGCCACCAAAGCTCTGAAATCCAAAAGCAATGGGACATTATTGAGCGAAGTCAAAGTTAATTTGACCACTAGACTTGACTCTACTGATAAATTTCCGGTAATCACTGACGACGCATTGCTAACCCTGGTTCAGAAGCAGACATTTAAATATTTCTGGGACTTTGGGCACCCTGTGAGCGGGCTGGCACGTGAAAGAAACTCCTCCGGCGACGTGGTAACCTCAGGAGGAAGTGGCTTCGGGATTATGACCATTCCAATTGCTATCGAAAGGAAATTCATTACCCGGGCCCAGGGACTGGAAAGAATGCAAAAGATCACCAGCTTCCTGAAAGGCAAAACCCAGAAATTTCACGGCGCTTTTCCACACTGGCTCAATGGAGCAACAGGAGCAGTAGTGCCATTCAGTACCAAAGACAATGGTGCGGACCTTGTGGAAACTTCATATTTGATCCAGGGACTACTGACCGCAAGACAGTATTTCAATGATGCCGGAGTGGCTGAAACAGCTTTGAGGAAGGACATTAACGCGATCTGGGAAGCAGTGGAATGGGATTGGTTTCGGAAAAACAATGAGAATGTGCTGTACTGGCATTGGAGTCCCGAATATAATTGGGACATGAACCACCAGATCAAAGGCTGGAATGAGTGTCTGATCACTTATGCGCTGGCTGCGTCTTCGCCAACGCATGCTATTCCAAAAGCAGTGTACGATGCAGGCTGGGCCAGCAATGGAGGATTTGCGAATGGGAAGGAGTATTACGGCATCAAGCTACCACTCGGCGAGCCTTACGGAGGGCCATTGTTTTTCTCACACTATTCGTTTTTAGGACTTAATCCGACGGGCCTGAGCGATTCTTACACCAACTATTTTACACAAAACAAAGCACATACCCTTATCAATTATAATTATTGTAAAGCCAATCCTCAGTCCTTCAACGGTTACAGTGACCAATGCTGGGGATTAACTGCCAGCGACATTCCGGACGGCTACGATGCGAGTTCGCCCACAAATGACAAGGGCGTCATTTCCCCGACAGCGGCGTTGTCGGCTTTTCCCTACTCGCCGGTAGAATCGATGAAAGCATTGAAGTTCTTCTACTACAAGCTGGGGGACAAATTGTGGGGCAATTATGGCTTCCACGACGCCTTTTCACTAGATAAAATATGGTTTGCCGACTCCTATCTCGCCATAGACCAGGGACCGGTTATCATTATGATCGAGAATCATAGGAGCGGCTTACCATGGAATTTATTTATGAGCAGTCCGGAAGTAAAAGCCGGGCTGAAAAAGTTAGGGTTCACCAGCCCCGATTTGAAATAATGCAATCCTGATCATTTTAATTGACTAAATCATGAAGATATCCTTCTATTACCTGCTTGGCCTCTTTCTGCTTTCTACACAGGCAGATATCCAGGCGCAGAAGAAAAAAGCAGTTGCTGCAAAGCCAGCTGCTTTTAATGCCGCCGACAGACCTAAAAACTTGTCCGACACGGCTTTACTGGAACTCGTTCAAAAACAAACTTTCCGTTACTTCTGGGAATTCGGGCATCCCGTAAGCGGAATGTCGCGCGAACGAAGCAATGTAGCTTATGACTATGGCGACGAGGTA
The DNA here is from genome assembly GCF_026625565.1 of Dyadobacter pollutisoli. Classification (NCBI taxonomy): domain Bacteria; kingdom Pseudomonadati; phylum Bacteroidota; class Cytophagia; order Cytophagales; family Spirosomataceae; genus Dyadobacter; species Dyadobacter pollutisoli. The sequence goes on along the minus strand of NZ_CP112998.1, from coordinate 6,945,270 downwards.
GTCACCACTGGCGGAACCGGTTTCGGAATAATGGCGATGATCGTTGCTGCGGAAAGAAAATGGCAGCCAAGAGATTCAGTAGCGGCACGCTTGCTCAAAATGGTCAAGTTTTTGTCCAAAGCAGACCATTATCACGGTATTTTCCCACACTGGCTGAATGGTGCTACGGGCAAGATCATTCCGTTCGGTCGCAAGGATGATGGTGGTGATCTGGTAGAAACCTCTTTTCTTTTTCAAGGTCTTTTAGCTGCCAGACAATATTTTGACCAGAATACAGACGTAGAAAGGGATTTGCGCAACCGTATTCAATGGATTTGGAATGAGGCTGAATGGGACTGGTACACGCAGGGAAATCCGAACCAGCTTTATTGGCATTGGAGTCCAAACAATGGCTGGGCTATGAATTTCGAGTTGCGGGGTTATAATGAGACGCTCATTACTTACATTATGGCAGCCTCCTCGCCAAGGTATCCGATCACAGCACAGGTCTACAATAAATGCTGGGCGCAAAGTGACCATTTCAAAAACGGAAAGGAGTATTATGGAATAAAGCTCCCACTGGGCTTTGAATACGGCGGCCCGCTATTTTTTACACATTACTCCTTTGTGGGCCTCGATCCCCGCAATTTGAAAGATCAGTATGCTAACTATTGGGAACAAAATGTCAACCATTCCCTCATCAACTATAAGCATTGCGTCGCCAATCCGGGAAAATTCAAAGGGTACGGCGAAAACAGCTGGGGATTGACAGCCAGCGATACATATAATGGATACAATGCACATTCTCCGACCAACGATTTCGGTACGATCACTCCAACTGCCGCACTATCCTCATTTCCCTACACACCGGAACAATCTATGAAAGCGCTGCGGCACTTTTACGACGATATGGGTGATAAAATTTGGAGCGAATATGGGTTTACGGATGCATTTAATGAATCTCAAAACTGGTACGCCAAGTCGCATCTGGCCATTGATCAGGGGCCGATCATTGTCATGATAGAGAACTATCGCACAGGGCTTTTGTGGAAGCTGTTCATGAAAGACCCGGATGTTCAGAACGGCTTAAAAAAGCTGGGTTTTGAAAGTCCGGCGATTGAGATCAGCAGCAAAAATTAATGACTTATTGACCAAAATTAACCGAAAGACCAGCTCAGGGCTGGTCTTTCGGTTTTAAGAAATATAATTGTACCTTAATGTCGTTTTTATGAAAAAAAAAGCATTTTTGAAATGCTTTCCCTACCCATTCTAAACGCAACAATTATGAGTTCACTTTGCAAAACCGGCGCATTGCTGATCATATTTAATCTGGCCGCTTTCACGCTTTCAGCACAGATATGGATCGTATCAGAACCGGAAAACCTCCCGGAGAAACGCCATGAAAATGCGATGGCGACCGCTAATGGAAAACTGTACCTTTTGGGTGGCCGCGGGATCAAACCTGTGGATGAATATGACTTCAAAAAAGACTCCTGGACTGGCCTTGCCAAGACGCCCCTCGAAATGAGCCACTTTCAGGCAGTCACTTATAAAAATGAGATCTACGTATTGGGTGCTTTTACCGGCGGATATCCGCATGAGACACCTATACCTGACATTTACATTTTCAATCCTGTTAAAAACGAATGGAGAAAAGGGGCTTCGATCCCTGAAAACCGCCGTCGTGGCGCAGCAGGAGCCTTTGTTTTAAATGACAAGATTTACCTCGTCTGCGGAATTCAGGACGGACATTGGGATGGACAAGTTACCTGGTTCGACGAGTTCGACCCGGCAACTGGCAAATGGGCCACATTAACCGATGCTCCCCGTCCAAGAGATCATGTACAGGTAGCTGTTCTGGACCACAAACTATATGTTGCCGGTGGCCGTCTTTCCACTGCCCGGATCAACCAGGTACTGAATACGGTGATCAAGGAAGTAGATGTTTATGACTTCAAAACGGGCAAATGGTCGACAATGGATGCTTCCAATAACCTTCCCACATTGCGGGCTGGCAATACTGCGGTTGTTTTCAATAACAAAATCCTGATCATTGGCGGTGAAAGTGATGCGCATGTGGAGGCTCATAACGAGGTAGAGGCATTTAACCCGCAAACCCAGAAGTGGGAAAAGTTGCCTTCGATGCACCAGGGAAGACATGGTACACAGGCTGTTTCGCTTAACAAAAAAATCTATGTTGCGGCAGGATCCGCGAATCGTGGCGGAGGGCCGGAATTGAATGATATGGAAATACTTGATAAATAAATAACACCATTACATGCTTCGAATCATTGCTTGTCTATGCTTTGTCGCCGTTTCTCTGAACGGTTTGGCCCAGGCTCAAAAATTTACCCATGCCGACACGCTGCGCGGCTCTATTACCCCACAGCGCGCCTGGTGGGACCTGACTTACTACCACCTAAAAGTGACACCCAATGCCAAAGACAGTACGTTGTCGGGCAGTACCCAGGTAGTTTACAAGGTTGTTAAGCCCTATCAAACCATCCAGATTGACTTGCAGGAACCTCTTCTAATCGGTAAAGTCGTTCAGGATGGCGAGTCACTTACATTCAAGCGGGACGGCAATGCATTTTTTATTGATCTAAAGAAAAAGCAGGAAGCAGGCAAAACCGAAACGATTGAAGTATTTTATTCAGGCAAACCCCGGCTAGCCAAACGTCCTCCGTGGGATGGCGGCGTACAATGGGTACCGGACGGCAAGGGCAGTACGATCATTTCAACATCCTGCCAGGGGTTGGGATCAAGTGTGTGGTGGCCGTGTAAAGACCATATGTACGATGAGCCGGACAGCATGCAGATCAGCATTACGGTGCCCAAAAACCTGATGGATGTATCCAATGGAAATCTGAGATCTGTGGTTGAAAACAATGATGACACCCATACATTCAACTGGTTTGTCAAAAATCCTATCAATAATTATGGGGTGAATATGAATGTGGCGAACTACGTAACCTGGAAGGAAACTTTTAAAGGCGAAAAAGGTGATCTTGCTGTAAGCTACTATGTACTTCCTCAGAATCTTGAAAAGGCCAAAGAGCAGTTTAAACAAGCTCCGCAAATGCTCAAAGCGTTTGAGCACTGGTTCGGCCCTTATCCTTTTTATGAAGACGGCTACAAGCTGGTGGAAGTGCCTTACCTGGGTATGGAACATCAAAGTTCAGTCACTTATGGCAATGGCTACAAAATGGGTTACCTCGGACGAGACCTGTCCAATACCGGCTGGGGCCTGAAATGGGACTTCATTATTATCCACGAAAGCGGTCATGAATGGTTCGCGAACAACATTACCTATAAAGATGTGGCCGATATGTGGGTGCACGAAGGTTTCACCAACTATTCTGAAAACCTGTATACTGAATATTATTTCGGGAAGGAAGCCGGATCAGACTACGTAATCGGCACCAGGGCTTTGATTGCAAATGACGCTCCTATTATCGGTGTGTATGGGGTTAATCAGGAGGGTTCCAAGGACATGTATTATAAAGGAGGAAATTTGCTGCATACCATTCGTCAGATTGTAAATGATGATGAAAAATGGAGGCAGATCCTGAGGGGCCTTAATAAAACATTTTACCACCAAACTGTCGATGGTTCACAAATTGAGGCATATGTGAGCGAACATGCCGGACGGAATCTGTCAAAGGTTTTTGACCAGTATCTTAGGGATGTGAGAATTCCTGTTTTGGAATATTCTTTTGGGAATAAGGGGTTACAGTACCGCTGGACGAATGTTGTGGACGGATTTGATATGCCTGTTAAAGTGAAGATTGGCAGCGGTAAAGAAGAATTTCTATATCCGACGGCTGAATGGAAAACGCTAAAAACGAAAGCTGAAAAGACATTTTCAGTAGATCGCAACTTTTATATAAAATCAAAAGAAATCAAGCAGGCTTCTTTATAGATCCCAGCATTCCATAATTAAAAGATCGCCTTTTTTGGCGGAAACCCTGACCATACCATCTGCCTCGGCTTCATTACTGTTGCCTGTGCGATGTCCCAAGGTCAGGGTTTCATCATTTAAGTTATATTTCAACCCGCTCGTCTCAATTCCTTCGACTACCCCGACAGGAATGAGCGATATGGGCGTTCCAGCCACATACCACTTTTCAAATGTGCCCGAAAGCGGGAAAATTTTGGAATAATCGTCAAACAGAACGAGCCTGATCTGTTCCTTGTACCGTACCAGATTGGTAATGTTAGTGATGGAATGATCTGCGCGGCGGCCGGTCGCCCATACAACGTTAGCGGCGGGAAAACCCCTTTCAATCAAAAAATCAATGGCTTTTTCAAGGTCCGTCTTTTCCTGATCGGGGGTACTTATAATTTCCAATGGATGCTGACGGTCCCGCACACTTTCAAAATCATGCTGCTGATCGAAATCCCCCATCCAGACATCGATTTTAATTCCCAGATCCAGTACCCGGTAAATCGCATGATCGAGTACGACGATGAATGGGCTCCACTCCAACAACTGTCCTAAAAGCTCTTCGCTACATGCTTCGCCATTGGCAATGATCAGAGCCGGCTCCTGTTTTTCCTTTACTATATGATGGGATGACATTTCACTATTTACTTTTAATCAGCATGATCAGCTCATCGAAACGTTGATCCATTTTAGTTTCCATGCGATCAAGTCTTGCATCCATTTGATCAAATCTAACATCCATTTGATCAAGCCTGGTCTCTATTTTGTCCAGCCTGATCTCTATATTATCCAGCCTGGTCTCTATATTATCCAGCCTGGTCTCTACATTGTCGAGTCTAATCTCAATCTTATCAATTTTGACCTCAAGTCTACTAACTCTGACGTCAAGCCTATCAAATTTTGATTCTAAACTACCAACACGTCCGGTCAGGTTACTTATATCATTCCGCACATCGGAAAAGCCTTTTTGAACCTGGGCAGTCAGTGTTGCCAGGCCTGAGGCTATTATTTCGATATGCTTTCCCTGATCCACTGCTAAGTTTTCTAATTGTTCAACGCGCTCTTCCAGATACATTTTCAGGCAAAATTATTTGATGAATAACAGTTTCAAACTGATGCCTATGGACGTAACCCTAATCAATATCGAAAAGAATTCAATGGTTTACAAACGGCATCTTTACTTAGACTGCGCAACTCAAATAAAGTCACATAAAATTTAGATTTTTTTAAGCATTCAATTTTTTCGCCTCATTCCAGTACTCATCCATTTCATCCAAAGTCATTTCCGCCAATGATTTCCCGTCAGCTTTCGACGCTTCTTCCAGGTATTGAAAACGGCGGATAAATTTTTTATTGGTTCTTTCCAAAGCTGTTTCAGGATTGATATCCACAAATCTCGAATAATTGACCAGTGAAAATAACAGGTCACCAAACTCTCCCTCTGCTTCCTTTTGGTCTAATACCTCGCCGGTTTCAATGTTAAAGTTATCCTTGAACTCCGCCAACTCCTCCTCTACTTTACCCCATACCTGCCGTTTATCATCCCAGTCAAATCCTACTCCTCGTGCTTTCTCCTGAATGCGCATTGCCTTCACCAATGCGGGTAATGATGCAGGTACACCTGATAGCACCGATTTATTCCCCTCTTTCAGCTTCAATTTCTCCCAGTTTTGCTTCACCGCCTCTTCCGAATCCGCGACAAAATCTCCGTAGATATGCGGATGCCGGGATACCAGCTTGTCACAGATTCCATCGAGCACATCTTTGATATCAAACTGAAAACCATTGTCTAAACGTGCTTCTGAACCGATTTTGGCATAAAAAACAATATGTAGCAACACGTCACCCAATTCCTTTTTGATCTCGGGCGAGTCATTTTCTATAATTGCATCCGATAATTCATAAGTTTCCTCTATCGTCAAATGCCGCAGGCTGTCCATCGTTTGCTTCCGGTCCCAGGGACATTGCTCCCGAAGTTCGTCCATAATGGTCAGCAGGCGGTCAAAGGCCATCAATTGTTGCTGACGGCTTTCCGATAAATCATTGAATTGTTTTTCCATAAAACAAAGATAAGTGGTAGCCCGGTTAGTCGGCGGAAGGTGCCGGTATTTTCAGGGCTGTTTGAATGAGGTTGCTGGAACATTTGGCTACAATTTTGCCACTGCCATTTGTAATTTGTCCCTCCACATGAATAACACTTTTCCCAGCACGCACTACCTGCGATCTAGCCGTCAGAACATCGCCAACTACTGCCGGGTTTAGAAAATCACAGTTCAGATTTATGGACGTGTAAGCAAATTCCCTTCCCATGGCATACACCATTGTTCCAACAATGTCATCAAGGATCGTTGCTGCTATTCCACCGTGTAAAGTACCCATAGGGTTACACATATCCTCGCGTACGACATATTCTATCTCCATTTCAGAACCGGCAATAGCGATCAGTCTTCCGTTGAGCCACCTGGCGACAGGCGAAAAACTCCCGCTCATATGCTGTCCGATAAATTGCCGTAGAAAAATCAATCTGTGATTTTCTTCGGAAGAAGACATGTTAGTTGATATGGTCATTTCAAATAATTCGGTTTAACCTATTGCCATTGTATATTCTAAAAATAGTAATTATCATAGAACAATATATCCATATGCGGCAATGATATGGATTTTATTGCTACGTATCAAAGGTAATTACTACCTTTGCCGGAGTTTTTGCCAGAGATAAAAGCATACCCATATATGAATTTTACGTTATCGCAAGTCCCTAACCGTACCGAAAAACCCCGGGAGAAGGGGATCACCATGGTGATGGATAAAGGGCTCAGTGTCAGGGAAACCGAAGACATGCTTTCAACCGCAGCGCCTTATATAGATATCGTAAAGCTTGGCTGGGCCACGTCTTTTGTGAGCCCTAATTTGAATGAGAAGCTCGCTGTTTACAAAAACGCCAACATTCCGGTCTATTTTGGAGGTACTTTGTTTGAGGCCTTCGTGGTACGAAATCAATTCGATGACTACCGGAAGCTGCTTGATAAATATGATCTGAAATATGCCGAAGTTTCAGACGGTTCCATTGAAATGGCTCAGGATCTGAAGTGTGAGTATATCCACACTCTTGCCAAGCAAGTAACGGTCTTGTCCGAAGTGGGCTCCAAAGACGAGAACAAGATCATTCCTCCGTATAAGTGGATACAGCTCATTAAGTCAGAGCTGCAGGCTGGTGCATGGAAGGTGATCGGAGAAGCACGCGAATCCGGCAATGTAGGTTTGTTCCGCGCCAGCGGCGAAGTACGACAAGGCCTGGTCGAAGAGATATTAACCGAAATCGCCTTCGAAGATATGCTTTGGGAAGCTCCCCAAAAATCTCAACAGGTTTGGTTTGTAAAACTGTTAGGTGCCAATGTGAACCTTGGAAATATTGCTCCAAGCGAGCTTATTCCATTGGAAACAATCCGGCTGGGCCTGAGAGGTGACACATTCAACCACTTTCTGAATACGAAGACAAAGCAGAAGTGGAAAATTGACTCCAAGTAAATTACTATACATCAAATCTATTTGTCAACTCAAATTTAGCTATGGAATTTTTGACCCAGTTCATTGACTTCTTCCTTCATCTGGACAAGCATTTGTTTAACATTGTTGAAGAATACGGTACGCTCACCTACGTGATCCTCTTCCTGATCGTTTTCACTGAGACCGGACTGGTGATCATGCCGCTGCTCCCGGGAGATTCCCTGTTGTTTGCTGCCGGCGCTATTGCTGCCAATGAAGGTACAGGACTAAATGTCTGGCTGATCATCATTGTTCTGATCATTGCAGCGCTAATGGGCGACAATGTCAATTATTTTATTGGCAAAAAATTCGGTGGCGTAATCAAGAAAAAAGAACGAATACTCTTCCTGAAAAGGGAATATCTCGAAAAAACGGAGGCTTTTTACGAAAAACATGGCGGTAGCACCGTGATCATGGCCCGCTTTATACCGATTGTACGCACAGTAGCGCCGTTCGTGGCTGGTGCAGGAAGCATGAACTATTCCAGGTACATTATCTTCTGTATCGTTGGCGCCATTCTCTGGGTACCATCGCTTACATTGCTGGGCTTTTTCTTCGGAAATATGGATATCGTGAAGAAAAATTTTGAACTGGTAATATTCGGAATTATTGGTTTCTCAATCCTGCCAATGATTTTTCAATATATCAAAAGCCGTTTTGCGAAGCCTTCGGCAGCATAGGGAGCTTTCGGCTGTCAGCTTTCGGCAATCGGCTTTCGGTTTTTTAGATAGATATTAAAAAAATGCCTCGCGAACTTCAAAGTTGCGAGGCATTTCTATTTTTATTCAAAAGCTAAAAGTCGACGGCCGAAAGCCCCTAAGATTTCGACGAATAGTTTGGCGCTTCCTTCTGGATCATTACATCGTGAGGGTGGCTTTCTTTTACTCCAGCAGAGGTTATTTTAACAAACTGCGCTTTTTGCAATGCTGTAATATCGCCAGCTCCGCAGTAGCCCATTCCTGCTTTTAGTCCACCTACCATTTGATATACAATTTCAGAGACCTTGCCTTTGAATGGTACCCGGCCTACAATTCCTTCCGGAACCAGCTTTTTCACATCATCTTCGGCATCCTGAAAATAACGGTCTTTCGAACCATCTTCCATGGCTTCCACTGATCCCATTCCGCGGTAAGCTTTAAATTTCCTTCCTTCGTAAATAACGATCTCACCCGGAGCTTCGTCACTTCCTGCGAGCATAGAGCCGATCATGATCGTACTTGCGCCGCCAGCCAGTGCTTTGGTCATATCTCCTGAGAAACGGATGCCTCCGTCAGCGATTACAGGAACATCTGTGTCTTTCAATGCTTCTGCGGCCCACATTACTGCGGTCAGCTGAGGTACACCGATGCCGGCAATGATACGGGTCGTACAGATACTGCCTGGCCCTACCCCTACTTTCACAGCGTCGGCACCTGCTTCTGCCAGCGCTTTGGCTCCTTCGCCTGTGGCCACATTCCCTGCGATCACATCCAGTTTTGGAAAATGTACCTTAACAGATTTCAATGCTTCAATTACACCGAAAGAATGTCCGTGAGCAGTATCAAGGCTGATGACATCGACACCGGCCTTTACCAACGCTTCTACGCGCTTCAAAAGATCGGCAGTAACACCTACTGCAGCCCCTACTCGCAACCGACCGTACTCGTCCTTACATGCATTCGGGTGCGATTTACGTTTCAGGATATCCTTATACGTAATCAATCCGGTGAGCCTGTACTCTGAGTCTACGATTGGGAGTTTTTCAATTTTGTATTCTTGCAGGATCTTTTCAGCATCGTCCAGAGACAGTCCGTCGGAAGCCGTGATCAGCTTATCCTTCGTCATGATGTCGGTAACGGGTTTTCCCATTTCTCTCTCAAAACGCAGGTCTCTGTTGGTAAGGATACCGATCAGTTTGTGGTCCTTGTCGATAACGGGAATACCTCCGATCTTGAATTCGCGCATGATCTGATGCGCATCACCTAGCGTGGCAGTATCTGAGAGTGTGATCGGATCCAGGATCATTCCGCTTTCAGAACGTTTTACTTTTCTTACTTGCTCAGCCTGCAATTCCAGGCTCATGTTTTTATGGATAATTCCGATACCACCTTCCTGCGCCATAGCAATGGCAAGTTCGTATTCTGTTACAGTATCCATCGCAGCAGAAACAAGTGGAATGTTCAGCTCGATGTTACGTGTCAGCTTGGTTTTTGTTGTTGTATTGCGAGGCAGAATTTCTGAATAACCAGGTATTAGAAGAACGTCGTCGTAAGTGAGTGCCTCAAAGAGGACTTTGGATGGGTCTGTGCTCATAGCAAATAAACTATTGTTATTTGCCGGGCAAAATTAATAATAAGTTTGGAGGAAATAAAATCAATTGCACTTTTTCTTTAGCGTCATCATTTCTCCAAAACCAGGACACGCACTTTTTTGATCCGCTTTTTGTCCGCCGACTGTACTTTAAACGTCACTTCACGGTGTGTAGCAACCTCCCCTGCACGTGGCATCTGAGAGAACAATTCTAGTAACAGCCCCGCCAACGATTCGCTGCTACCTCTTACTTCATCAAAGTAATCCGTCTCTAGGTTCAGTAACCGGCACAAGTCGTTGATCAGTACTTTTCCTTCAAAAACATAAGTATTCTCATCCACCTGGGTGTAGTTAACCTCGTCATCCTCATCGTATTCGTCATTGATATCTCCGAAAATTTCTTCAATGATATCTTCCAAAGTAATCAGTCCGCCAGTCCCGCCGTACTCGTCCACCACGATCGCCATATGCACCCTGCGGTTTTGAAAATCCTTCATCAGATCGTCCAGACGTTTACTTTCCGGGATAAAGTAAACAGGCCGCAAAAGTTTTTGCCAATTGAAATGCTCATCCAGATGAATATGCGGGAGCAAATCTTTCACATTCAGAATTCCCTCAATATGATCCAGATCGTCACGGAAAACCGGTACACGCGAGTATCCCGATTTATTGATCTTGTCCATTAATTCATGGAAATTCAGTTCAATATCAAACGCGGTAATGTGAAGCCGCGCTTGCATCGCTTTTTTCGCATTGGTCTGTCTGAAATTGGCCAGTCCGCGTAAAAGATCTGTTTCTTCTTCGCTTTCAGCCTTTGCTTCCAGCATTTCGGTAGTTATTTCTGCTCCTTCGAGTGTAAGCACTCCAAAGGTATAACCCAGCTTCATAATAGGTTGTGTTAGCGGCCTGCATATTTTGATCAGAAACTGGGTAAGACCCGAAATCTTAGGGATCAGTTCGTTAGCACGCCTTGCACTATTGTACCGTACAATAGCATCCAGCCATATCCAGAAGGCAAGTGCTCCCAGGATAACCCAGGTAACTAATTCGCTTTGGTCAATTTGTAAATGTATCCAGGCTAGTCTCGCTGCCAGCAGCAACGCAAATAATGTGATAGCGCGCTGAACTATTGAAAGCGCAAGTTGCTGTATGCGGCTGGGAAGGTTGTTTTCGGAATCACTTTTTCGCTCCCAGGGGTTTTCCATTGCACCGGATGCCGCATACGCCGCACGTATCCCGGAAAGGAAAAGGGAAATTATAAAAAGAAAAATAATGAGGATTAAGTCGTAGGGAGCTAAGAAATCAATGGGTATGATCACCCCTGCCAAGATAGGTTGCGTACTTCGTTGGGGAAATAAAATCCCCGTACGCGTTCGGGAAAGTGGATCGTCACTATCTTCAGTTTCTTTCACAAAATACTATAAAACGTTCATATTGGACATTCAATAAGATAAATGTAGCGATTCTACCTCAAAAATAAATATTCTTTCAAGGCAGAACCGCTTAAATATTTAGAATGTCTGGTTAAAACGGCAAATCATCGTCATCATTTCCAGCTGCCAGTGATGGCGGAATTGGATCAGAAGATCTTGGGGATTGGTTGCCACGAGGAGCTGACGGTTGAGAATAACCTTGTCCGCTGCTTTCGCCTCCTCCACCTCCGCCAGCAGGGCCGCCAAGTAGCGTCATGCTGTTAGCGCGGATGGTTACGCCAGTTCTTTGCTGCCCTTCCTTGTCCGTCCAGCTGTCGGTACGTATCCGGCCCTCGATGTAAACCTGATTCCCTTTTTTCAGGTACTTCTCAGCCACTTTGGCCAATCCTTCCCAAAGTTCAATCCGGTGCCATTCGGTGTTGTCCACTCTTTCGCCACTTTTATTTGTATACGATTCAGTGGTTGCGATATTAAATTTGGCTACTGCCGATCCGCTTTCCAGGTATCTTACCTCTGGATCGCTGCCCAAATTTCCTATCAGTATTACTTTGTTTACGCTTCCTGCCATGGTTTTTGTTGTGGATGATTTTAAAATGTAACATTAAAGATAACTTGTTTGAAGACTTTTTCAGACATCCTGCTCACTGATTTTCCCTGTTTTTTTGTCTTTCAAAATTAACTTATTGCGGCCATCATGTGTCATTTCCTGTTTGATCAAATAATAGTCTTCGTTATATGAGACGTAATTTGAAGGTTTGGTCACATTTTCTTTTCCACGCCAGACGGGGAGCTCTACTTTTTCCCACAATTTGGTCTTCGCCGATTTATAGGCAGCGTCAATAACCGCATTCACAATGTAGCCGTCATAGAATGTTTCCGCAGGTTCAGTACCTTTTTCTGCTGAGTTGAACATATCCGTAAACATGTGATTGTATCCAAGGTCATTGACCTCATCTCCAACCGGGAAAAGCCAGCCAGTATTGCTTTCAGCCTTTTCTGCTACATAGTCGTCGCCTTTTCCGTCTGGGTTCTGACCGGTGGTAAACATTTCAAATCCTGTCCTCAAAAAGTTGTTGATCCAGATTGTACCCTCTGTGCCCATTACTTCGTCCCGCAAATCCATACCTCCGCGGAATGTCCAGCTCACTTCAAATTGTCCGATCGCGCCATTTTCATATTTTACCAAAGCAATAGCGTGATCCTCGGCATCGATAGGTTTCACCTGCGTATCCGCCCAACACATTACTTCAACGGGCCTGATATCCTTACCGATAAAATTCCGTGAGATTTCAATGCAATGGCAACCCAGGTCCAGAATACATCCGCCACCAGCCTGCTCAATGTCCCAAAACCATTCACTATGCGGGCCAGGGTGGGCCTCACGAGACTTCGCCCAAATAATCCTGCCCAATGATCCGTTTTTCACGCTTTCCAGTGATTTCAAAAATTTCGGTGTATAGCACAGATCTTCCAGATATCCCGCAAAAATTCCGGCCTCTTCAACCGCTTTCATCATACGAAGTGCTTCCTCTCCATTCCTCCCCAGCGGCTTTGTAGAAACAACTGCTTTCTTATGTTTGGCACAAAGCAATACGGCCTGCTCATGAATGTTATTAGGCAGCGCAATGCACACCATGTTCACGTCAGGGTGCGCGATCACTTCCTCCATATCCGACGACCAGAAGTCACAGCCATAGTCAGTCGCGAACTTTTGAGCACTTTCCTCTCTCCTCGCATAAATAGCCACTACCCTATCCCGGCCGCGCTGGCCATGAATGGATTCCGCATAAAAACGTCCGATAAAACCGGAACCAAGCATTGCAATTTTCTGCATATCAGCAATCAATTTAAGATTTTAGGAACTAGTCAGTTTTGGTCACTTATCGTCATTTATGGTCAGGAGTTGTCATTTATTGTTTTTTCCTCTAATGACGACTTCTGACAACACGTGACTATAAATGACCATTCATGACTACAAATGACAGATTAAGACGTTTTCACTTCCCCCTCCCAGCCAGTAGTTTTCAATGCAGGATCATCTTCTTTTCTGAGAAAATCAGCATTACCGAACGAAGTTGCCTCCCATTCCGTCAAAGCATGGTCGGGGACAATGGAAACCGGTACTTTCCAGGATGTGGAAGTTTCGCTGTAAGCTATATTGGATTGAGAGTTGTAGCATGAAATGAGCGACCATCTGGGATGATCAGATAAGTTGGCTTCAGAGCGGTGCATCAGGTTACTATGGAAAAATAATGCGTCCCCTGGCTCGATTTCACAATAAACGAGCTCCATAGTTTTCAGCGCGTGGTTCACCATTTCCATATCCGCCCCTACTTGCTCACCTGCAAAACCATGATTGACCCTGCCCATTTTATGCGAACCTTTAATGACCTGCAAACACCCGTTTTCTTTATTTGCAGGAGTCAGTGCAATCATAACGCTCATTAGCTGGTCTGGAAAAATAAACTGGTTTTTGTACCAATAGCCGTAGTCCTGATGCCATTCCCACGCGCCGCCTACTTTCGGCTCCTTTTGCATCAGTTTGGTATGAAAATGGCAAACCTGACTATCCTGTCCAAGCAGCTGCCACACCGAATTAACCATTCTTTCACTCCTGATCAGGTAGCCAAAAACGTCGTCTCCCGGTGTGAACCACAACGATAGTTTTGTTTTCCTTCCCGACTGGTCATTCAAGTCCATTGCATTTTTTTGCATGACCGAATTTTCCAATGCCGTATGATATAATTTATCAGTTTCCTCTTTTGAAAAAAGACCTTTGACAACGACATAACCGTCCCGGTTGTAGTCATTGATCTGATTGGTACTTAGGTTAAAACTTGCCATAGCTTATTCATTGATACATGTTAAGTACAAAAATATATTACTTAAAACACAATTAAAACCAAGCAAAGAACTTAACCTTGTCAGTTTACCGAAGACATTGCCAATCATCTTAAAGATAATTTTCCTCTTTGAGCAGCGTATCAATCAGGATCGGTTTCGGAAGAATTTCAATTTGCTCTTTTGTATAGAAAGCCATTCCCGGGGGTAAATCTATTGTATCGCCCGGCTGAAAATCAATCCACCAGAAACGTACATTCAACCTTTGGTGGGTGAGAATATGAGTGTACAGTCTGGGGATCTCACTGATCCTGCCTTTTTTGAGCAAAACCCGAAGTATCGGTTCGTCGTCCATGTCATCCGGCGAATTCACGGCAGTTTCAGACTCCAAGAGATAAAAATCGTACAGACCTTTCCATATATCTCTGCCAAGCCGCTCCCGCATCGCCAGTTCATCATTCTTTCTGATCAGAAAATAGTGGAGGGACCGGTGCCGTACTGTGAGCTTCTTGACCTTGACGGGAAGCTGGCTCTGCATTTTGAACTCGTAGGCAAAGCAAATGTCATTGAAAGGGCAAATCTTACAGTCAGGGGAAACCGGAACACATTGTATTGCTCCAAACTCGATCATTGCCTGATTGTAAGTTGCCGGGTCGTCGAGCGAAACCAGCTCCTTTGCCAGAGCCGCAAATTCTTTTTTCCCCTCATTGCTCAACATATCCGACTGGATCCCAAAAATCCGCGACATCACACGATACACATTGCCATCGATGGCCGCTACCGCCTCCCCAAAAGCAAATGATGCGATGGCTGCTGCGGTATAGTGGCCCAACCCTTTCAGCTTCGAAAGCTGTGCGGCCGTTTCAGGGAATTTTCCTTCAAATTCGCCGACGATCTGCCTCGCCGTGAAATGCATATTCCTGGCCCGGGAGTAATATCCAAGCCCCTGCCACAGCCGCAATACGTCACGTTCGTCAGCTTTGGCAAGGTCAAAAACGGTCGGATAGTTCAGCAGGAATTTTTCATAATATGGTGTTCCCTGAGCTACCCTGGTTTGCTGGAGAATAATTTCCGACAACCAGATTTTATACGGGTCATTGGTTTGGCGCCAAAGCAGAGGACGGTGGTTTTTGAGATACCAGGATTTAAGTTTTTTGTTAAAATCAATTACCTGAAAATGATCCGGTACCATATAATTTTCGCTTATGTGCACTGTTTTTTAACCAATTAGAAAAAAAATGAAAACCCCATCCTTTTAAATACTGGTAAAATTACCGTACCTTTGTGTTCCCAAAATTTAGAGGAGTAAGTAAATAAATGAAATAATATCCACTTAAAGTAAACAATCAAAGTGACTAAGGCAGACGTAATCGCACAGATTTCTGAGAAAACAGGCGTAGACAAGGGCGACGTTCAGCAAACGCTAGAATCGTTTTTCACCGTGGTAAAGGACTCACTTTCTGATGGTGAGAACCTTTATGTAAGAGGTTTCGGTAGTTTTATTAATAAAAAACGTGCGCGTAAAGTTGCCCGTAACATTTCGAAGGGAACTTCAATGATTATTGACGAGCACTTTGTACCAAGCTTCAAGCCTGCAAAAGTTTTCGTTGAACAGGTAAAGGAAAGTGACAAACTGAAAGCAGTCGCTGAAAAGTAATTACCTGAAAAGGTTTAGGTTATAATAGTATGAAAAAGTCTATCATTCTTTCTTGCGTTCTTGCAGTTGCTTTGGTTGGAACATTGTTCAGTCTTCCAAAGGTCGTTGTAAATACAAAAGGCAAGGAGGTAGACAAAGAAAGGAGCCAGACGGCGGCAGCTTCTACGGAAACAGCACCTGAAACTCCTTCCAAATCGCATGATGGAGCCACTTTATCTGCTGATCAACAAAAAATTGTAGATCAGTTGAGAAGTGGTTTCATTAAAGCGGAGGAAAAAGAAAAGATAACCGCCGGGTTGAAATTATCAGACAAATTCGCCGAGCTGCAAAAGTTTGACAGTGCGGCTTTTTATGCTGAGAAAGTAACCCTTTTGTCTCCTACCATCAACAATCTGGTGAGAACGGGCGACCGCTACTATGAAGCTTATGGCTTTGCCATAGACGAGCAGAAAGCAAAAAACCTGGGAGCAAAAACCCGCGAATATTATCAAAAAGCAATTGACCAGAATCCTGGATTGTTAGCTGCAAAGGCTAATATGGCAATGACTTACGTGAATACAGAGAACCCGATGCAGGGAATTTTGATGTTGCGTGAGGTAATTGACTCGGATCCTACCAACGAATTGGCTTTGTTCAATTTAGGGATTTTATCCATGAGATCTAACCAATATTCAAAAGCTGCTGACAGGTTCAGACAGATTTTAACCAACAATCCTGCTAACACCAAAGCGAAATTCTATTTGGGATTAACACTGGTGGAGCTCGGAGACAAGGAACAGGCACGTAAGGTTCTGTCGGAGGTTAAGAAAGAGGAAAAAGATCCGGTTATCCAGCAAGCCATCGGCGAACTGGAAGGCCGTCTGAACAATTGATCAGCAGAAAATAAGAAAACCATTTTTTATTTATAAACGACATATTTATGCCTTGCGGAAAAAAAAGAAAGAGACATAAGATCTCCACTCATAAGAGAAAAAAACGCCTTAGAAAAAACAGACATAAGAAGAAATAAATGGTCATGACCGGGTTTTTAATTATTAAGATCCGGTCATGCCTTCTTCCCCTCGTATGTAATGCCCCTTTTATTCTGAAAAGCGGGAGGTTAAGTATCAACATTATATAGCCATTTAGTTGGTTGAACATTGAGTAACGAATTACTAATCAATTCTACTCAAAAGGGAGAACGTATAGCCCTTTTGCAGGATAAACGTCTTTTAGAATACCACGTCGAAACACCGGACCAAAGCTTTACCGTTGGGGATATCTATCTCGGTACTGTAAGGAAGCTGGTAGCCGGGCTTAATGCCGCGTTCGTTGATGTCGGTTTTGAAAAAGATGCGTTCCTGCATTATCTCGATCTGGGGCCTAATATCAACTCTCTCAACAAACTTACCAAGGACGTTATCTCCAAGCGGACCAATTCAGGCAAATTGAATAATTTCAAGATGGAGCCTGAGATTGAGAAGCTGGGAAAAATTGATAAAGTCCTTTCCAAAAATCAGCCTATACTTGTCCAGATTGTTAAGGAGCCTATTTCAACAAAAGGCCCGAGACTCTCCTGTGACATTTCCATTGCCGGTCGTTACATTGTACTGGTTCCTTTTTCTAATTCTGTTAACCTTTCCAAAAAGATAACAGACAAGCAGGAAAGAAACCGTTTGCAGCGGTTGATGTCCTCTATCAAGCCCGCTAACTTTGGCGTAATTATTCGCACCGTTGCCACAGGCAAGGATGTGGATGAGCTGAACAAAGATTTGCAGGATTGCCTTGACAAATGGGAAAATGGCATCAAAGCGCTTCGTGATGCTAAGCCTCGCGACCGTGTCATAGGCGAAATGAACCGTGCGTCTTCCATTATCCGCGACATGCTGAACGAATCATTCGACAGCATTACAGTGGATTCCAAGGAAGTGTATGATGACATTAAAGCTTACATTCACAACATTGCGCCGGACAAGGAGAATATCCTGAAATTGCATAATGGCAAGAACAAGCTTTTCGAACAATTTGGTTTGGAAAAGCAGATCAAGTCATTATTCGGCCGCTCTGTTAGTCTTCCGAATGGTGGTTACCTGATCATTGAGCATACTGAGGCATTGCACGTTATCGACGTAAACAGCGGCAATAAATCCAATTCTGAGGAAGATCAGGAAGCTACCGCATTAAGCGTAAACCTCGAAGCAGCTAAGGAAATTGCCCGTCAGTTGCGCCTTCGTGATATGGGTGGTATCATCGTCGTCGATTTTATCGACATGAAGAAAGCGGAAAACAAACGCGTTCTTTTCGATATGATGCGAGACGAAATGAAAGGAGACCGTTCGAAATATACGGTGTTACCACTTTCAAAATTCGGGTTATTACAAATTACACGCCAACGTGTAAGACCTGAAATGAACATTGTTACCCGCGAAACATGCCCTACTTGCGGCGGAACGGGTACCATTCAAGCGAGTATCCTGGTGTCTGATGTAATCGCCAACAACCTGGATTACATTTTGACCAAACAAAATGAACGTGGAATTACCGTTTCACTCCACCCATTCTTGCATTCTTATTTTACAAAAGGGATCATTTCTGAACAGGTAAAATGGCTTTTCCATTACAAAACCTGGGTTAAACTGATCAAAGACACTTCCCTGGGAGTTGTTGATTTCAAGTTCCATAACCGTTACGGCGAGGAAATTGAGATTGTACCGGGTAACTGAGAATCACTTCCCTGTCCAGTCTGGTTTTCTTTTTTCTTTAAATGCTGAGGTACCTTCTTTGGCGTCGTCCGTTTGCAGAAGCAAGTCAAGCTGCGCTTTCAAAAAACTATGTCTTTGATTTTCCGGAATTTCAGATAAATCCCGAAATGCTTTCATGCCCGTTTGAATAGCTAGCGGCGCATTCTGAAGAATTTGATGTGCTAATGTGATTACTGCGTTGGCAATGTTGTCTTTATCTGAAATTTGGGTTACAAGCCCAACATTATAAGCCTCTTGCGTATCGTAACTTTTAGCAGTAATACACATTTCCAGCACTTTTCTTGCCGGAATAATCTGCATGAGTGAGGCCATTACCTGCATCGGCCATAAACCGCGTTTTACCTCGGGAAGACTGTAAGTTGCAACATTTGTACTCACCACGAAGGTGCACCCACAGATAATCAAAAACCCACCCGCCAGTACCGGCCCTTCTACCTGCGCGATACTTGGTTTCAAAAGCTGGGCAAATGCGTCTCCAAGCTTTACTTCCTCCCGAATAACAGGCAAATCCGGATTTTTAATGTCAGCAGATTGATCATGAAAAGCATTCAAATCCGCCCCAGCGCAAAAAACCGGTCCTGACGCATTAACAATCACACACCAGACCTCCGGATTGAAATGAGCATAAGCCAGCGCAAAAGTGATTTCTTCCGCCATTGTCGGCGTAAAGGCGTTACGCTTTTCCGGACGGTTCAGTGTTATTGTGAAGATATGACTTGACAAAGAAGCTTTGATGTACAAAAATGTAACGCTATCAAATTTTCGTACATCCTCCTTTGTGTAGAATCGCATATGACTAGGATTTGGTTACCACGCCTTCGAGCATTGCAATATATTGAGCAATACCTTCTTCTATTTCACGAAGATAAATAAACTCGTCAGCGCTATGGGATCTTGCTGAATGTCCCGGGCCCATTTTTAACGACGGACAATCCAGAAGTGCCTGATCGGAGGTCGTCGGCGAACCGTAGGCCGTACGCCCTAATTTCAGACCTTCCGCAACAATCGGATGATCCATTGGAATGCTCGACGGCCGTAACCTTATTGAGCGTGCTGCTACCTCAGACTGAATGTTATTCTGAATCTCGTCAATCACTTCCTCCAATGTATACTGATCCGTAACCCGCACATCGATGGTAAAAGTACATGCATCAGGAACCACGTTGTGTTGCGTTCCGGCATTGATGATTGTTACCGACATTTTCACTGGGCCCAATGTTGGCGAAACTTTCGGGAACCTGTATTCCGTAATCCATTTAATGTCGGTCAGCGCTTTGTAGATAGCGTTTTCTCCCTCTTCCCTCGCCGCATGTCCGGACTTACCTTTGGCAATACAATCCAGGACAAGCAGTCCTTTTTCCGCTACCGCCAGGTGCATTTCCGTCGGCTCTCCTACTATTGCAAAAGAGACTTCTGGCAGCTCGGGTACTACAATTTCTAAACCTTCTTTTCCCGAGATTTCCTCCTCGGCGGTGGTAGCGATTGCTATATTGTAGGTAAGATCTTCTCTTTCATAAAAATGGCAGAATGTGGCAATTAACGATACCAGGCATCCACCAGCATCGTTACTACCCAAACCATACAGCTTGTCTTCCTCAACAATGGCTTTGAAAGGATCCAAAGTCCACGATTTATTAGGTTTTACAGTATCATGATGAGAGTTCAGCAAAACAGTAGGCTTCGATTCATCAAAATGAAGGTTGTACGCCCAGATATTGTTTTTCTTGGTATGAAAGGGAATGTTCTTTCTTGTAAAAAAATCAACAATCAACTGCGCTGTATTGGTTTCCTCTTTGCTGAACGAAGGAGTCTCGATCAGGTTTTTCAAAAGCGCAATGGCCTCCTGGGTAAGCGTTTGTATGTTTTCCAATGTATTTACCATCTTACTTGCCCGTCACCTTTAACAATCCATTTTTCTGTAACCAGTTTTTCAAGCGCAAATGGCCCTCTTGCGTGTAATTTCTGAGTTGAAATACCAATTTCAGCGCCTAATGCAAATACGCCGCCATCCGTGAACCGCGTAGATGCATTGGAATAAACCGAAGCTGCATCAACTTCTTTCAGGAATGTTTCAATGGCCTCATCATTCGTTGAAACAATTGCTTCTGAATGTCTGGACGAGTATAATTCTATTTGTTTCAAGGCATCATCCAGTCCGTCCACAATTTTGATCGAGCATTTAAAATCAAGGAATTCTTTTCCAAAATCATCCGGCCCGGCTTTTTGCAAATAGGGATAATCCGCCCTTTGTAAAATGTCATATGACAATTCATCCGCGAAAACTTCCACATTCCATTTGGTAAAACCTTCTCTCAATTTTGGCAAGAATGTTTCTGCAACCGCCCGGTCAACTAATACAGTGTCCAACGCATTGCAAGCTGATGGCTTTGAAACTTTTGCATTAACCACAATTTCCGCTCCTTTATCCAAATCCCCCGATGCTTCAATGTAGGTGTGGCAGACGCCGGCGCCTGTTTCAATGGTAGGTACCAATGAATTTTGCCTCACAAATTTGATCAGTCCTTCCGATCCTCTTGGAATAATGATATCAATGTATTGGGTAGCAGTCAATAATTCTCCCACAAACTCCCTCCCGGTTGGAAGCAATGTTACCGCGGCTTTTGGAACGCCAAACTGTATTAAGATCTCATGAATGAGGCTTACCAGGTAGGTATTTGAAAAATGTGCTTCCTTCCCACCTTTCAACACACATGCATTCGCAGAACGCAGGCAGAGTGACGCCACATCAATGGTGACGTTAGGTCTGGATTCGTAAATTACTCCTACTACTCCCAGCGGAACGGCTATTTTTTTAAGAGACAACCCCTGCTGAATGGTTTTTTCAACAAAAATCTCTCCTGCCGGATCGGGAAGTCCGGCAACGTCAATTAGGCTTTGCGCCAGATCATTGATCCTCTTTTCATTCAGAAGCAAACGGTCCTTTTTGGGATCTGCATCGTCCATGACGATCAGATCTCTCTGATTTTCGGCAATAATATTCTCCGCATTGGCCAAAACCTTTGCGGCAAGTGAAAGCAAAAGATCAGCCCGCTGCCGATCCGACAGCCTGCGAACTGCCGCAGAGGCTTCCCGTGCTTCCTTTAAAAGAGGTATAATAGATTCCATTATAATAGTACTATGTCATTGGCATTAGCCACTTCGAAATTCAATGTTTTTAGATTTTCGCGGATCGCGGATGAGGTTTCCCTGGCCCGCGCCACTGCGATCATTTCTTCTGCCGGCGAGTAAATCTCGATAATTTCCCCGGACTCAAAATCACCGGTTACCTCAGTTACTCCCACGGCGAGCAGGCTTTTTCTTCTTAGCAATGCCTTGGCTGCGCCTTCGTCAATTTGCAGGCTGCCGGATACCAAACCGCCACTTCCAAGCCAGCGATTTCGCGCAGATAATGTGCTTTTACCGGCATGAATGAGTGTTCCCGCATTTCCTTTCAGCGCTTCCAGCAATTCATTGGGTTGGTTCATCCCAAAAATCACAACCCTGATGGCCATTCTGGCCGCCAGTTTTGCAAAAGTAAGCTTGGAAGCCATACCTCCAAGACCAAGAAACGATTTGTCCGTCTTTACAAACTTGAAAACCTCATTGACATTCGATACGTTCCTTAAAATTTTGCCCTCCTCGTCCAGCAAGCCGCCGACAGAAGTACAAAACATCAAACATTCCGCACCAAAACCTACTGCAAGCAAGGTAGCCAGTTCATCATTATCAGAAAACTTCAACTCACGGTCGCTCACGACATCATTCTCGTTCACGATCGGGATAATGTTGTTTCCCCAAAGCTCTTCAAATGTCTCTTTGAGCTGCAAGAACTTGTTCCGGTTCGCAAAATGCTGTCTTTCGCAAAGGCTCTGGGCAATGTAAATTTCGTTCGGGGCAAAAAATTTGGCATACAAGCCTACCAGCAATGGGTTCCCCACGGATGCAGCCGCCTTCCGCTGCGTCATGGTTCCTTTATAATCCTGTATATAGGCCTTCCCCGCCCCTACTGCTCCTGACGAAACAATGATGATTCTGTACCTGGAATGGATTTCTGAGACCTGTCTTGCGATTTCGGAAATGATACTGGTATCAGGCTCGCCGGAGGGAAGTGTGATCGAAGCCGTCCCGAACTTTATTACTAATATTGGTTTTGACACTTTGGAATTCAATAATAGGCACGACCACTTTGACAGATCCGTACGCTGGGTAATCAATTTTGGGTCAAAATTAATTTATTTCAAATGAAATAGAACACAATGTCGAGGCTTACGACAGTTTGTACCATTATAAATCCTTCAATACTCCTCCGTCAAATCTCCTTTTTAGTTTTAATGCTTTCTGCAAAAGGTCCAGATACTCGTCTCTAGGAATTTCAATAGCGCCATAACGGAGCACATTATCATTGATAAACTGAGTGTCCAGCAGCACAAAACGATTTAATTTCAAGAGTTGCATCAAATAGTGAAAAGCTACTTTGGACGCATTGCTCTCCCTCGAAAACATAGATTCACCAAAAAACACACCATTAATAGACACTCCATAAAGTCCGCCTACCAGCTTCCCTTCCCTGTAACTTTCGACACTATGCGCATATCCCAGATGATAGAGCGAGGTATAGGCTTCAATAATAGGCTCCGAAATCCACGTACCCTGCTCATTTGCTCTCGGCCCGGAGCATCCGCGCATGACGCCCTCAAAGTCCGCATCAATTTTTATCTCAAAATATTTTTTGTTCAAAACCGGCCTGAGTGACTTGGAAGGCTTATAAGTATCAATCGGAATGACAGCGCGCGGGTTGGGTGAGTACCAGAAAATTGTCCCGTCCGACTCAGCCATTGGAAATATTCCGTTTATATATCCGTTAAGAATATCGTCGGTATTGATCTCGGTCATGAAAGTCACAATATGTAGGTTGGGTTCTAAAAAGTTTTGTTAATGCAAACGAACCATAAAAATATATCTTCTGTTTCTTTGGAGTGACAATTTTTTTTTCAAAATTTGCACCTTCTTAGACGCATTAGCAAGTCAATGAACAACAACGGCATACATACTGTTCTTCATACTACGCCTTTCCGATTCAGGTCCCCCCGGACCGCATAATTATCTTTTACCTACGTGGTAAAAACTTTTATACCCCTTTTTCTTTCTTATTCTAAACGTCCCATCGTTTTTTATCTGGGTATAGTAATTATCGTTTCGAACATCTTTGTCAGTAAAGTCATCAATGAAAAATACCGAAGTAGTGGGCAGTAAGTTTATAATTCAGACTGCCAATGAAAATCATCTTCATTTCGCCGAAATCATTTGCGCGGAAATGGAAGAGAGCGCCAAAAAGCGTGGTACCGGCATAGCCAAACGTTCTCCTGTATATATAATGGAAAAAATGGTGGAGGGAAAAGCAATTATTGCCACCACCGATACCAACGAATGGGTTGGTTTTTGTTACATCGAAACGTGGGAACACGGGAAGTTTGTGGCTAACTCAGGCCTGATCGTACATCCAGATTTCCGTAACAGCGGAATGGCTAAAGCGATCAAGCAAAAAGCCTTTGAACTGTCCCGGATGAAATATCCTGATGCAAAAATCATTGGTATTACAACCAGCCTTCCGGTAATGAAAATCAATTCCGACCTTGGTTACGAGCCGGTAACATTCAGCGAGCTTCCTGCGGATGATGCGTTCTGGAAAGGTTGTGCCAGCTGCGTGAACTATGACGTACTGACGCGGACGGGTAGAAAGCATTGTCTGTGCACAGGAATGATGTACAATCCGGACGATAAGAAAAAAGAAGAAGTTTCGGCAGCTTCAACAGGTGCCGAGCTTGAAAAACATTCCTGGGATTTCTTAAAAGAATCCAGCTTATATGAACGCTGGATGCGTATCAAGCAACGCATTTTATTGCGAAGGGAAGAACGCGCTAAAAAGAAAAACGCCGGGGCCTTGCTCGTACACTAACGTACTGCATTCATTTACAGATTTTATATATCTTTTAAATACCTCGCCCGGCAGCTATCATAAGCCCGAAGCGAGGTATTTTTTTGTTACTGCATTATTCAACGTAAAGAATCGTCATTAAGCTTTTCCCATTCCGGGAATGCATTCCGTGAAACTTACGTACTTTTGCAGACCAATATGAGAATTTTTACCCGGGCTACATTAAGGGAATTTTGGAATAGAACCCCTGATGCAAGGCCAGCACTTGAATTTTGGTATGATGCGGTGGAAAAAAAAAGCTTTCAGAATCCTAATGAAGTTATTACATTTTTCAAAAAAGCGGACACTGTGGGGAACGGCAGGGTAGTCTTTAACATCGCTCACAACAAGTACCGACTGATTGCAAAATTTGAATATGAGAAACAACTGGTGTTCGTGAGATTTATAGGCACACATCGTCAATACGATCAGATAGACGACATTAAAAACATTTAAGCGCGTTATGAAAGCACTAGCGATCAATTTGGAAGATATCGTGATCAAACCGATCACGAATGAATCCGATTTCCAGGAAGCCGGTAAAGTCATAGATGCGTTGTTGGACGCCGATTTGATTGAAAATCCAGCAGACAGAAAAAGGGCTCTCGATATTCTTGAAGCCATAACTGTCTTAGCAATCGATTATGAAAAAAGGCATTATCCAATCCCAAAACCGGATCCGATAGAGGCTATCAAAGAAAGAATGGAACAGCTTCACCTGACAAGAAAAGATGTTGCTCCATATTTCGGAGGTGAAAACAGGGTTTCAGAGGTTCTAAATAAAAAAAGAAATTTGACGATCAAAATGATCAGAGAACTTAGCAAAAATCTCGGAATACCTGCTGATACTCTCTTGACCGCCTGTTGAAAATTCATCCAATAACTGATTAAGTAAAAGTAAGTATCCATATCATAAGAATAATGTCACAGCCCAAAGTAGTATTAGCGTTCAGTGGAGGATTAGATACCTCTTTTTGTGTAAAATATTTAGCCGAAGACAAAGGTTACGAAGTCCATTCGGTTTTGGTAGATACAGGTGGTTTCTCGGATGAAGAACTGAAAACCATTGAGGCCAATGCATACGCCTTGGGCGTGAAGAAACATGCAACTATTTCAAAAACCAGCGATTACTACAATGATTGTATCAAGTATCTGATTTTTGGAAATATACTTAAAAACAACACATATCCTCTTTCCGTAAGCGCAGAGCGCGTTTTTCAGGCAGTAGCAGTTGCTGAATACGCCAAGGAAATCGGAGCCAGTGCGATCGCTCATGGTAGTACCGGTGCTGGAAATGACCAGGTACGTTTTGATATGGCTTTCAGAATCATTATCCCGGAAGCTGAGATCATTACCCCGATCCGCGATCTGAAACTTTCCCGTGAAGCGGAAATTGAATATCTGACAGCCAAAGGCGTTGGCCGCGAGTGGGCAAAAGCTGCATATAGCATTAATAAAGGCCTTTGGGGAACTTCGGTAGGTGGTAAGGAGACATTGACTTCTAACCAATATTTGCCTGAATCAGCCTGGCCTACGCAGGTTTCCAAAACAGAGCCTGAAACCATTGCATTGGAATTTGTACAAGGTGAGCTGAAAGGCGTGGCTGGCGAAAGTTTTGAAAATTCCGTACAGGCGATCCAAAAGCTGGCGGCGATTGCACAACCTTTCGGAATTGGCCGTGACATACATGTTGGCGATACGATTATTGGTATCAAAGGCCGCGTTGGTTTTGAAGCCGCTGCGCCATTGATCATCATTAAAGCGCACCACACGTTGGAAAAACATGTGTTGAGCGAGCAACAACTATATTGGAAAGAGCAGCTTTCTAACTGGTACGGAAGCCTTCTACACAAAGGACAGTTCGTGGAACCAGTGATGCGTAACATTGAAACATTCCTGACCGATACGCAATCGCACGTGACGGGCACAGTGCATGTTCACCTGGCTCCATACCGCTTCCATGTAGAAGGAATCGAATCTCCTTTTGACCTCATGTCTTCCAAATTCGGTAGCTACGGCGAAATGAATAACGCCTGGACGGGCGATGACGTAAGAGGATTCTCCAAAGTTGCGTCAAACCAGGTAATGATTTATCAGAAAGTGAGCGAGTCGAATTTGAGTTGATGAGTTTAGAGTTTATGAGTCTTTTCTATGCAAAATTATCAGGAGCTGAAGGTCTGGCAAAAGTCACATCGATTTGTATTGGAGGTATATCAAATTACCAATATTTTCCCGAAGAACGAGACGTTTGGACTGGTTTCACAAATGCGTAGATCGAGCGTTTCGATTGCTGCTAACTTAGCAGAGGGATGTGGTAAAAAAGGTGCCCTGGATATTGCAAATTTCTTTCAGATCTCTTTGGGTTCTTTGCATGAAACAGAATATTACTTACTTCTTTCAAAGGACTTACAATATATAACCAATGAAATATTTGAGTTACGCAATCTAGAAATTAAAGAGATCAAGGCTATGCTAGTATCTCTGATAAAGACAGTTCGTAACATTAGCTAAATAAAAATGACCTTATCAACTCATAAACTCATAGACTCTCTTAAGGTAGGTATAATAGGCGCGGCGGGCTACACGGGCGGGGAGCTGATTAGGATTTTGATCAATCACCCGAATGTAGAAATAGCTTTTGCACATAGTAAAAGCCAGGCTGGGAAACCGGTTTACGCGACGCATACTGACTTGCTAGGCGATACAGATCTGATCTTTTCAGGTGAAGACGTTCAAACACTTTTGAATGACCAAAACCTGAATGCTATTTTTCTGTGCTCTGGTCACGGCGAATCCAAAAAGTTTCTGGATGAGTATGCTGTTTCAGACAACATTAAAATCATTGACCTGAGTACTGATTTCCGTAACGAATCCGGCGGGTTTGTTTACGGGTTACCCGAATTACAAAGAGAGAAAATCAGAACTGCGACCAAAATTGCTAATCCGGGTTGTTTTGCGACAAGCATTGAACTGGCGATTTTACCACTTGCGAATGCAGGGCTGATTAAAGATGACATTCATGTTAGCGCAGTCACAGGTAGTACCGGCGCAGGTCAGTCGTTGAGCGCCACCACGCATTTTACCTGGCGTAATAACAATGTGTCGATATATAAGGCTTTTACGCATCAACATTTGACTGAGATTAAGATGAGTCTCGGGAAATTGCAGGATGGCTTTGACAAGGCGGTTAACTTCGTCCCTTATCGTGGCGACTATACCCGCGGAATTATGGCGAATGTGTACACTGCGTTTGACGGAACCCTGGAAGAAGCAAAAAGCATTTACAAGAGCTTTTACGCATCGCATCCATTTACGCATGTCAGCGACACACCCATTGACCTGAAGCAAGTTGTTAATACCAACAAATGCCTGATTCACCTGGAAGTACACGATGGTCAATTGCTGATTTCAAGCATTATCGACAATCTTACCAAAGGCGCTTCGGGACACGCTGTGCAGAACCTGAACTTGCTTTTCGGACTGCCAGAAGATTCGGGGCTGCGTTTAAAAGCACCGGCTTTTTGATCTATTAATTAGGACAATACCACATTAATTGAAATACCAAGATGTCACATTTATTTGATGTTTATCCAATTTACGATATAGAGCCGGTAAAGGCTCGGGGAAGTTATTTGTGGGATCAGAATGGCACCAAGTACCTCGATCTTTATGGCGGACATGCCGTAATTTCAGTGGGACATTGCAATCCATATTACGTGGATATGCTGACCAAGCAGCTTAATGCGATCAGCTTTTATTCCAATTCCGTCAAAATATCATTGCAGGAAGAGTTGGCTGAAAAATTGGGAGAACTTTCGGGCTACCCCGATTACAAGCTGTTTCTCTGTAACTCAGGAGCTGAGGCGAATGAAAATGCATTGAAACTGGCTTCATTTCATAACGGAAGAACCAAAGTAATATCGTTCACCAAATCATTCCACGGACGTACTGCCGGCGCAGTGGCCGCTACTGACGATGCGTCCATTGTTGCCCCGATCAATTACAATAAACACGTTACATTCCTTCCTTTCAACGACGTGGAGTCGGCTGAAAACGGTATTACTGACGAAGTTTGCGCGGTAATTGTAGAAGGAATCCAGGGCGTTGGCGGAATTAATGTTTCCACGGATGAATTCCTGCAAACATTAAGACGTAAATGTGACGAGACAGGCGCGATCCTCATTCTCGACAGCGTGCAATGTGGCTATGGACGTACCGGAAAATTCTTCTCGCATCAGTTCAGCGGGATAGAGCCGGACATTATGTCGATGGCCAAAGGAATGGGTAACGGATTCCCGATCGGCGGAATTCTGATCTCTCCCAAATTCAAAGCCAGCTACGGATTACTGGGTACCACTTTCGGAGGAAACCATTTGGCTTGTGCCGCCGGAGTTGCAGTACTGGATATCATGAAAAATGATAATCTGATCGAAAATGCTGCGAAAATCGGAGACTACCTTTTGAAGGGAATCGAGGAAATCGGAGGATATAAGGAACTCAGAGGACGTGGATTAATGATCGGTATTGAATTTGACTTCCCGGTTAAGGACCTTCGAAACAAACTTTTGTTCGAGCATAAAATGTTTACCGGAGTAGCGGGTGCCAACACCATTCGTTTGTTACCGTCGCTTACCCTGGGCAAAGAAGAGGCTGATCTTTTCCTTGAAGCATTGAAAAAAGAGGTATCAGTCGCCACCGTTTGATCTAAACTTAACACCTAAATATTGCTATAACCGGTTTCAGAACAACTCCTGAGACATGTCAGAATTCCTAACTGAATGAAACACTTCCTTTCCATAGACGACGTTACAGACCTTAACCAACTCATTTCAAGCGGAATTGCTGCGAAGCGAAATCCATTTGGCGACAGTGAGCTGGGGAAAAACAAAACCATCGGACTTCTTTTCTTCAATTCAAGTTTAAGGACCAGGATCAGTACACAAAAAGCTGCACAAAATCTCGGCCTGAATGTGATTACAATGAATGTCGGTCAGGATGGCTGGGGGCTGGAAATGGAGGAAGGTGTGATCATGAATGGCGACAAAGCTGAACACGTTAAGGAGGCTGCGGCCGTGATTGGAAGCTACTGTGACATTATCGGCATACGTTCTTTCGCGGGCTTACAGGATCGCGAAAAAGATTACTCTGAAATTATTTTTCAGCAGTTTAAAAAATACGCTCAGGTACCTATCGTCAATTTAGAATCTGCGACACGACACCCATTGCAATCCTTGGCTGACTGCATTACGATCGAAGAATTTAAACTTAAACAGCGTCCAAAAGTAGTTTTAACCTGGTTACCACACTTCAAAGCATTGCCTCAGGCAGTAGCAAACTCGTTTTGCGAGTGGATGAACCCGATGGATGTTGAGTTGGTTATTACGCATCCGGAAGGTTATGATCTGGCTCCCCAGTTCGTTGGAAAAGGTCAGGTTATTTACGATCAGGACAAAGCATTGGAAGGCGCGGATTTTGTATATGGCAAAAACTGGTCGTCTTACTCGAATTATGGCCAGGTATTAACCAGCGATCCGTCGTGGATGATCACGGAAGCAAAAATGGCACTGACAGATAATGGCAAATTTATGCATTGCCTGCCCGTTCGCCGCAACATGAAAGTCGCCGACGAAGTGCTGGATGGCCCTAGATCACTGGTGATTGAGCAAGCCGCCAACCGTGAATGGTCTGCACAGGCAGCTTTACGTGAGGTTTTGCTTGGAATGCAGCATTAACAAACATAGAATTAATCTATGGAAACGGTTTTCATTCACCCTGTTTCCAGTAATAAAAATATTACCTGTAATGAGTACCGCAACATTGACCCAGCCTTTCGATACAACAACTGTCAGTTCAATCCGTAAAACAGGCGTCTTAATTGTAAACCTGGGTACGCCGGACAGCCCATCAGTGCCTGACGTTCGCAAATATCTGCGTCAGTTTTTAATGGACGAAAGGGTTATTGACATTCCTTATATCAATCGCTGGCTGCTCATTAACCTCATCATTGCGCCGTTCCGGGCACCAAAATCGGCAAAAGTTTACAAACAGCTTTGGAGACCGGATGGCTCACCATTGAAAACTTACGGGTTTTCGGTTAAAGACAAATTGCAAAAGGCGCTGGGTGAAAATTACATCGTAGAGCTAGCCATGCGTTACCAAAGCCCGAGCATTGAAAATGGTTTGAAAGCCTTAAGGAAAGAATGTCTCACAGATATTATTGTAGTGCCTTTCTTCCCGCAATATGCTTCTGCATCAACGGGTTCGGTGTATAAAGAAGTAATGCGGGTGGTGAAGGACTGGGAAGTATTGCCTGAGATCAGGTTTGTAAACCGGTTTTTGGAACATCCCAAATTCATCAAGGGTTTTGTTGATCTTGGTAAAAAATACATGGCTGAGCGTGAATTCGATCATTTCGTGTTCAGCTACCACGGACTACCGGAGAGGCAAATTACAAAAGGCGATGTGACCAAAAGTTTTTGCCAGTTCGGATCTTGCTGCGACACATTAGATCACAGAAATCAGCATTGCTATCGTGCCCAATGTTTTGAAACAACGCGGCTGTTAGTCAAAGGAATGGGAATTCCGGAAGGGAAGTATACCACCTGTTTTCAGTCAAGATTGGGGAAAAATCCTTGGATTAAACCCTATACCGACGAAGTAATACCGGAACTAACCAAAAAAGGCGTAAAGAGTGCCCTGGCATTTTCACCGGCTTTCGTCGCAGACTGCCTCGAAACGACCATTGAAGTGGGCGAAGAATATAAAGAGCTTTTTGAAAAAGAGGGAGGAGAACACTGGCAGTTGGTAGAAAGTCTCAACGACAGTGACATCTGGATTGAAGCTTTGGAAGATATCATCAAAAATCCGGCAGCCTGATCAGGCGCCGGATTTTTGGCTTTATAGTGTTACACCTTCTTTCTTATAAAGTTCTGAAAGCGTATGCACGGCATAATCAATTTCTTCTTCCGTATTATATTTCCCAAAGGAGAAGCGCACGTTCGCCCGGTTTTCATCGATTTTGAGCTCTGTGAGCACA
The DNA here is from genome assembly GCF_026625565.1 of Dyadobacter pollutisoli. Lineage (NCBI taxonomy): Bacteria > Pseudomonadati > Bacteroidota > Cytophagia > Cytophagales > Spirosomataceae > Dyadobacter > Dyadobacter pollutisoli. The sequence goes on along the minus strand of NZ_CP112998.1, from coordinate 6,913,828 downwards.
TGAGACCCAATTTCCGTGCCACTGGAACAGGCACTGCCTCCTGAAACTGCTATACCTGCAATATCCATGTTAAACAACAGCATATCGCTGATATCGGACGGTGGAAGGCTCACGCTTAGCACTGTGTACAAACTTTTGTCCAGCTGGTCGGAATTTCCATTGAAAGTTATCCCGTCAATGCTGTCTCTCAGCTTTTCGATCATGCGTGTTTTCAGGCCTTCAATGTGGCTGCGATGCTCATCCATATCACGGTAGGCGATTTCCAGTGCTTTCGCGAGGCCTACTATCCCGTAAATATTCTCAGTACCGCCGCGCATGTTACGTTCCTGCGCGCCCCCATGTACGAAAGGTGCTATTTTAATGCCAGGCCTTACATATAAGAATCCAATGCCTTTGGGTCCATTGAATTTGTGGGCTGCGCCAACAATGAAATTTGTTTTCAACTGCTGCAGATCGTGCCTGTAATGACCCATTGTTTGAACGGTGTCACTATGAAACACTGCATTATACCTCTCACAGATGTCCCCTGCCGCATTCAGATCCAGCAAATTCCCTATTTCATTGTTCCCATGCATTAATGAAACCAATGAACGTGAATTCGACGCCAGTAATGTTTCAAGATGAGCCAGATCAACTTCCCCCTTGTCGTTCAGATTGACAAAGCTCAGCTCTATCTGCCCTGTTTTTTTAAGGTATTCAAGGGTATGTAACACTGCGTGGTGCTCAATACGGGAAGTGATGGCATGTTTCAGACCCAGCGTTTCAATGGTGGAACGAATGGCGGTATTATCAGCCTCAGTACCACCCGAAGTGAAAAATATCTCAGCGGGAGCTGCATTCAATATCGCTGCAATGTTCTTCCTGGCCCGCTCAATCGCCGAACGTACAGCCCGGCCATAAGAATGGATAGAAGACGGGTTGCCGAATTGCTCGGTCATCAGCGGTAACATCACTTCCAGTACCTCAGGGTCCAGTCGTGTAGTCGCCGCATTGTCCAAATAGGCTTTCATTTTTTCAATTAATTTCAATCAATCCGTCGTCGAAGCTTTATTTCTTAGGCTCGGAGATAATCTCCTTGATGTCAGAAATAATCTTGTTCGCGAGGTTGATCGCCGTGGTTTGTGTCTCCGATTCCGAATAAATCCTGATGATCGGTTCCGTGTTTGATTTACGTAAATGAACCCATTCTCTGTCAAATTCGATCCTTACGCCGTCGATTGTGTTCAATGGCTGCTTGGAATATCTCGTTTGAATGCGGCTCAATATGTTATCAACACTAATATCGGGCGTGAGTTCAATTTTGTTTTTAGAAATATAGTAGTTGGGGTAGGACCTACGCAAAACAGAGGCCGTTTTGCCAAATTTGGCCAAATGTGTCAGGAACAAAGCGATTCCAACCAATGCATCTCGTCCGTAATGACTTTCAGGATAAATCACCCCGCCATTCCCTTCGCCTCCGATGACAGCATGGTTAGCCTTCATCATATTGACAACATTCACCTCTCCCACTGCAGAAGCGAAGTATTTACCGCCAGCTTTCACCGTCACATCACGCAATGCAGCTGTGGACGAAAGATTGGAAACGGTGTTCCCCGGTGTGTTTTTAAGAACGTAGTCAGCAACTGCGACCAATGTATACTCTTCGCCGAAAGGAGTACCATCCTCGCACATCAGCGCAAGTCGGTCTACATCCGGATCTACGACGATACCAAGATTGAATGCACCATTATTTAACTCTTTGCTGATTTCCCGAAGATGTTCCGGAAGTGGCTCAGGATTATGGGCAAAGTTGCCCGTCGGCTCGCAGTTAAGCTTTTTTATGTTTTTGGGAGATACTCCAAGTGCTTCAAGCAACATTGGAACGACGATCCCACCGGTAGAATTGACTGCGTCAACAACAATTCTGAAATTTGCATTTTTAATTGCCTCCACATCGACCAAAGCCAATGCAAGCACCTGATCAATGTGCTTTTGGAGGTACGTATCGTCGGTGCTGTAACTTCCTAATTTCTTTACATCAACAAAAACAAAGTCTTCTTCATCCGCAATTCTCAGTACTTCTTCACCGTCGGCTTCTGAAATAAATTCACCGTCGTGGTTCAAAAGTTTGAGGGCATTCCATTGGATCGGATTGTGGCTCGCAGTCAAAATAATACCTCCTGCGGCGTTCTCTGCGGTAACTGCTATCTCAACGGTAGGTGTGGTTGAAAGGCCCAGATCCAGCACATGAAGCCCTACTCCCTGTAATGTACCTGCGACCAGACGGCTAACCATTTCACCGGAAAGCCTGGCATCTCTGCCAATAACGACCTTTAAATTTTGTGGATTTGTACGCCTCAGCCATGTTCCGTATGCAGCTGCAAACTTCACAACATCAATCGGAGTCAGCGCCTCACCCGATTTTCCACCCACGATACCTCTGATTCCTGAGATAGATTTAATTAACGTCACGATCTAGAATTCCTCTTTTTGTTTGGTTGCAAAAATACTAAATTTCCCTCTCTACTAGCCGAATTTTCTTCAAACAACGGCAACATTTGAGTTTATGGATTCCCATCACTCACTTAACGTTCAGCGTAATTTTTCTGATCTTGAATTGAATTATTATTAAAAACAGGTTGCGAAAGAATTCAGTTTGATGACGTTATCTCCATTTTATTAAAAACCGGATCCATCCATTCCAAAGGTAGTTTCTGAACCGAATTGCTCAGCAAAGCACTCCATTGCTTCCCTACATAGTCCAGGTCATCTTTTTCAAAGCGGTGTTCGACAATCTGAAAGGAGTCCTTTTCATACATCACCACATCTATCGGATAATCCACATCATTGGAGCTTACCCTCGTAGAATCAAACGAGAGGAACCCTATTTTCAAGGCATCCTGCATGGAAGAATCAAATTTGAGGCTGCGGTAAAGAAGCGGTTTCCCATAACCCGAATTACCAATGATAATAAAAGGTGAACCGTCACCTACCTCCACCCAGTTTCCCTCCGGATATAACAGGAACAGCTTGTGCTCCTTATCATTTTCAAGCTGTCCGCCTATAATGGCAAACAGATTAAAAGAAAGCCCGGCGGCATTCAATGCATTCCGGTCCTCGTCGGCCACACGCCGCACCTGTTCACCGAGCGCATTAACAGCCTTGTATAGCTTGTTGAATGAAGAATCACGCTCTTCCAGTACTTCCTTGAAATAAGTAATGGCTTTGTCCCGGACCGATCTCAACCCGGAAGTCATTACGAAAATCGAATGCTTTTCTGATTGATAAACGGAAACCTTTTTATTCGTTGAAACCTCCGTACCGGAAGTCAGGCGGGTATCAGCAATGGCGACGAGGCCCGTTGCTACTTTTATCCCAAGGCAATATGTCATGTCGTTGCGGCGCTACAAATGTTATAGGTCGCTAAGTTATTAAAAGTTTGTTCAGTTCATCCACTGGGTCTTAAATTGTCCCGTTGTTTGTCCCTGAGACTGACTTTGCGACTGCCCGGTTTCCAAACCGAAATACATATCAAAAATCGCATTGTCCACCTCGTTATTCTTAGTCTGAAACTTGTCCAGATATTCGTGAAGGCCCATTTTGAACACGTCTTCCACGTCTGTGAATTCCAGTTCACTCCGGATCTTGCTCAATGCACGTTCCGCCGGATTGGTATGCCCGCGCTCAGGAATCGATCCTGCGATGGCATATAACGACAGTTCAGCCTGGCGCACACAGTAGGCAATGGATCTCGGGAACAATTTGTCCAGGATCAAAAACGCAACGATGTTCATTGGCGTCAATGCGCGATGTGTCTGCCGGTACATATTATATGCACTCACCGATTTCAGAACCGCCGTCCAAAGCATCAGGTCCAATGTAGAACCAGAAGTACCGGCATCTTGCAAAAGAGTAAAATATTTTACGTCAAGAAAGCGGGAGCATTTGTCTGCACGTTCTATATGCCGTCCCAGGCGTCCGAAATGCCAGGCCTCATTTCGCGTAATGGAAGCATCCACAACACCGTGAAAAAGCTGGCAGCTTTTGCGGATATCTGTAAAATAGGACTGCATATGGTCCATGTTCCGGAAATTGTCCGGCGACGTACCGCGGATAGACAGATAAAATTCATTGATACTCTCCCACATTTCCTTCGAAATCGTCTCACGGATCGTGCGGGCATTTTCCCGCGCTTCGTAAAGACAGCTAATGATCGAATTAGGATTGCGTTTGTCGAAGGTCATGAAATGGATAACATCCTCTTTCGTCGGCTTATCATAATACTTATAAAATAAATAATGATCAGCGGTTGCAATCAGAAGAGGTTCCCATTGTTCGTCTACGTCAGGAGGGAGATCCAATGCCAGATTAAAATTAACTCCAACGAAACGGGCGTAATTTTCAACCCGCTCCATGTAACGGTTCATCCAGTAAATTGAATTGGCAACTCGGCTAAGCATAAATGGCAAGTATTATATCTAAATTGATTAATCAGAATAATTGTTAAGCGATCATACCAAAATACCTAATAAAATTTTGCAAATACAAGGATGTGCGAAAAGTAATATAATATCTGGAAAGATTATCATTTCAGGAATTTTCCCGTGATTGGTTTGGAATCCACCGGAAACATTTAATTTTTGTAAATTAACAAGTCGAAAACTATAACCTGTATTACTGTGTCGAAAAAAGAGCAATTTATTGCAGCAATTCAGAAATCATATCAAACTGACAAGCCGGTAATTCGTTTGGGCTCCGCTATTTTAGACGGAGAGATTATCGGGGAAGCAAGAGTAAGCCTGCCGCTGCGAATGATGAACCGCCACGGGTTGGTAGCAGGAGCCACAGGATCAGGAAAAACCCGCACATTACAGGTATTGGCAGAGCAGCTTTCCGCAGCGGGTGTGCCTGTGTTCATGTCGGACATTAAAGGTGATTTGTCGGGTATAGCCCAGCCTGGCAAAACCAATGCAGCATTGGAGGAACGTTCACAGATACTCGGAACCGTTTTTGAACCAAAGGGATATCCAGTCGAACTATATTCGCTGAGCGGACAAAAAGGCTCGCAGATGCGTGCGACAATTCTGGAATTCGGGCCTATTCTTCTTTCCAAGATATTTGAATTAAATGAGACACAGGCGGGCGTACTGGCCATTCTTTTCAAGTATGCCGACGATAAAGATCTGCCAATGGTGGATTTGAATGACCTGAAAAAAGTGCTCAACTACCTCGCCGAAGGTCCGGGCGCTGCCGAGATCAAAGCTGACTACGGTACCATTTCCACTTCGACGGCGGGTACGATCCTCCGTAAAATCGTTGCATTGGAGCAGCAGGGTGTAGGTACTATTTTTGGTGAAAAATCTTTTGACATTACCGATCTCATCAATCGCGTCGACGGCCAGGGTGTGATCAGCCTGCTTAACATTTCTGATGTTCAGGACAAGCCTGCATTGTTTTCAACTTTCATGTTGAGCCTGCTGGCAGAGCTGTATCAGAAGTTGCCGGAAGCAGGTGATTTGGACAAACCCAAACTGGTATTCTTCCTCGACGAGGCACATTTATTGTTTAAAGACGCCCCAAAAGCTTTCCTTGACCAGATCGAACAGGTAGTAAGGCTGATCCGCTCCAAAGGCGTAGGGATCTTCTTTTGCACCCAAATGGCGCAGGACGTTCCGGTATCGGTACTTTCTCAGCTGGGAAATAGGGTACAGCACGTTTTAAGAGCATTTACGCCACAGGATGCCGACGCATTAAAACAAACGGTAAAAACCTACCCGCGCTCCGACTACTACGCAATCGACCAGATTCTGACCACATTGGGGATCGGACAAGCACTTATTACGGTACTAAATGAAAAAGGTATCCCTACCGAAGTGGCCGCGACGCATTTGCTCCCGCCAACGTCCATTATGGGACCAATGGTGCAGGCTGATTATGACAAGCATGTCCAGCAGTCCGATCTTTACATGAAATACAAAGACCCGCTCGACCCGGAAAGCGCTTACGAAATGCTGACCAAAAGAATGGAGGAGCATGCGAAAGTAGAGGCGCAAGCGAAGGAGGAAGTCGTTGAAGCCAAAAAGCAAAAGGAAGAAACAAGCGTCATTGCCGACGCATTGAATTCTCCTCTGGCCAAACAAATTGGTCGTGAGGTAGTTCGCGGCGTTTTCGGAATGCTGTTTGGAAAATCCACCCGCACGAGAAAAACCGGCGGAGGACTTTTCGGATTTTAAATATCATTTTTATCCCAGCCGATAACACATCGTTGCTGGGATAATTTTTCAAGATTTGCCTGTACATCAATCCGGGTCTTGGCATTATCGAATGCATCCCGGTAACTTTCTTTCAATTCCCGACGCTTGATCGCTTCCAGAAAACGGCGGGCATCTTCTTCATTTTCCAGCAATAATTCCGGCACTACCGTCGGCTTATCATCATCGCCCTTCGCCACCATTGTGACGTAGGAAGTATTGGTATGCCGCTGAATGCCATTCCGTACATTTTCCGCAATAACCCTGATCCCGATCACCAACGAAGTTCTTCCGACATAATTGACAGAAGCATGCAGCGAAACCAGATCTCCCACCTCCACGGGTTCCAGAAAATCAACACCATCCACCGAAACTGTCACGCAGTAGGTACCCGCATGGCGTGCAGCACATGAGTAAGCCACTTTATCAATCAATGACAATAAAATCCCTCCGTGAATTTTCCCGCCAAAGTTGGCATAAGAAGGGATCATCAACTCGGTGAGGGTAGTTTGGCTGAAACGGACAGCGCGGGGTTCCTGCTCCATTATATTACTAATGCTATTTATTTCAAAAATACAGTCTTACCTGACTTCGCAGATTGCTTGGCAGATTCCAATATTTCTACGACGGTAACATTGACCGGTAACCCGTACAGGTCGTTGGTATCGAGCTTCAAGCGACCCTGCACCACATCCGCCAAAACTGCAAAAGGATCCGTAAATGGAGCCGGACGAGGGTCGAGCTTGATGGTTTCCTCAGGTGCTTTTTCCTGTAATCTTTGTCTGACAACGGTTGCGTTTACAGCAATCGCGTAACCCTTGTTACCATATACTTCCATATCTTTTCTTCCAAATGACCAGTTCCAGGAGCCCTGAATGATACATTGCGCCTTTGGATATTGCAGTACAATGGTCGCCTCATCGTCTACATTCTTGTAAATCTCCGGCTTGTCCTGATGCGTCACCGCAGTTACCGAAATGGGTCTTTCTCCCTTTAAAAGCCAGGTCATCAAATTGGCGCCATAGCATCCGAAATCAATCAGAGCACCTGCGCCGTTTTTGGCGGGATCAGTCAGAATGGCGAAAAATTCCTTGCTGACCCCAATTTCTTTCGGTCCCTGGTGACCATCATTCACCATTACCTTCCGAATGTCACCTAGCTTACCCTGGCTTACCAGATCATTCACATATTGGTTGCTGGCGTACCACGACGTTTCATAATTGGTCAGTACCTGAATGGAATTTTGGCTGGCCAGCTTCTGAATCTCCTTGGCATCTGCGAATGTAGTAGCCAATGGTTTCTCTACCATCACATGAATTTTCCGTGGTGCGCAGGCACGGACAACTATCACGTGATCGCTGATCGCTCCGAAAGCTGAAACGGCCTCTGGTTTCGTTTCATCCAGCATCTTGTTCAGATCTGAGAAGAAAAGCTTCTTGTCCAGCTTGTATTTTTCAGCAAATAAATTGACCAGATCAGGATTGGTTTCGTAAATCCCAACTAGTTGAATGACTTTTTTATCCGCACTATTAAAGACCCAGCCTACATGCCCGTGGCTAAGGCCCGCGACAGCGACGCGCACAGGAGACTGGGCGATTGCCTGGATACTCAGGAGCCCGAAAATCAGCAATAAGATCGTTTTCATAGATTAGGTTAGTTAGGATAGTTTATCAATAATATCTTTAATCACTTCCTGCAAGTAAGCCCCGTTATAAGGCCCGTACCAGCTCATTGTTTTGGTCTCGTACAAGTCACGGTCAAAGTATTTGTCATGCGTGATATAGCCGATATAGCCGCCATTAAAGCTCGTGACCATCAGATTAAGGCCTTTGGTTTTGGCATATGCGTCCAGCGTTCCGACCAGTTCACCCGAAAAATCGCAGGGCATTCCTACCATCAGAATATTGCCAATTCTCAATGCTTTTACAAAGACAGGATATTCTCCAAAAGCCTTGTTAAATGCCCACGACCGCAGCACCAGTCCCATGGTTAGCCGCGGAGAAGGATTGCGGAGAGGCAGCGGCAATGTGATCGCCTCTACGGTCGCACCTTTTACGTCTTCCTTCTTTGTTGAGTCTGAAAGCAATGCTTTTTGTACGCCAAATGCCTGATTTTTAACCTCATCAAAATCGTCGGTACCTTTTTCAATCGGCCCCATACTACCTACTGCCCCGGACATGTACATCGCGAAGTTGTACCGCCCTTTTTCCAGCGAATCCACTAACATACCAGGATAATCGCGCGACAGGACAATGTTTTTAGAGTTCAATACCGTCGAATGTGCCGCGAAGGAACTCAGAATGGCTTTCTGACCACTTGCCGTCACGAATGCAGCTGACCGGATCTCGGGATCAATCTCTCCCTCCTCGCCTACCAGCCTGTTGCGAATATCGACGGTGTCAATGGATTCCATATAGGTGAGCTTCGCCGGTTCCAGCTTAGCCTTGGCCTGGACGATCGCCTGAAAAATAGCATCAGCAATGGTTTCGACAGTCTTCTCATTATATTTTCCAGAAAAAAACAGGGACGATACACCTGTCCCCCAGCCACCTACACTGTTATGACTATGTGTAGCGCCAAAGTAAACATTGTCAAAGGGAATTTCCTTTTCCGTAAGCCGCGATTGGAGCAGTTTGACAACCGTAGGTGGGATAATCAGCAGATCGGCTGCGATAATGGCGGCTTTCGTAACGCCATTGTCAATCACCATCGCCCTTATGTACACTGAATCATGGACGGCGGTGTAAGGACGCCCTCTTCTGTTACCATAACCAGCTGTGGGCGTGGGAGATGCAGGAGTAATATTCACCTTTGCCCATCCTACCCTGAGCGCTCCGCTGGATCCCGAGGTGTCAGGTTTTACTTCACTGATGATCTTCTTCCATTGGGCATAATACGGCATTTCTTTGTAAGGAGTGTGGTCCATGGTGGTCACCATACTAGCAATGATCAATACAAGAAGCAGCACTATTGAGCCGATGATCCGAAAAAGTATTCGAAAGAACTTCATGGAGGCGGTATTTGGGGAAATTAGGTTATAAAATTAGAAAGCCGGAGGATTGGAAAATATCCTCATTTTAACAAAAAACCCGACAAGTGTCTGAGACTATGTCGGGTCTATTTCAGATAGACAACTGATAATTGATCACTTCAGGCTTGCTTTACCAGCTGGATGTTGGCGATCAATTTGACATCCTCACCGATCACGAGGCCACCTGAATCCGTTAACTGCATATAATTCAAGCCATATTCCTGGCGGCTTAACCTTCCTTCTACTTCAAATCCTATTCTGAGGTTTCCTTCCGGATCCTTTTCAACCCCTCCATATTCAGCATCAAGTTCAATGGGTTTGGTAATTCCTTTCAGCGTCAGCAGGCCCGAAAGCTTGTAGTTATCGCCTTTTACCTTATGAAAATAATTGGACTGGAATGTAATGTGAGGGAATTGTTCAGCATCAAAAAAATCTGCGGACTTAAGATGCGCATCACGCATATCCACATTGGTATCTATACTTTTCACATCGAGTGAAAAGTGAATTTCTGCATTCTCAAAGTTATTCAAATCCGATGTAGCTCCGCCTTCAAAATTATTGAAGGAGCCGGTAATCGTGGAAATGACCAGGTGTTTGATCTTAAACTGAACTTCTGAATGCACAGGGTCTACGATCCATTTTGTAACTGCCATAGGTAAGATATTTAAATTCCACAAATGCTTTTGGCACTAAAATTAGTGTTCCTGATTGACAAACGTCGATTAAAATGTTTTAATTCAGAACGCCTGGACGTTAACAATAAATTAAATGGCACGTAATTTTTAAGCAACTCGTTGTCATTACATTTACCAAATATATTAAATCGACTCATACATGAAAATGAAGGGAAGAAGCATATTCACGTATGACGTGTATGCCCCAACCACCGTAACAACTATGTTACGTCCACGCCGTCAGGAAGGCCAGTCTATCATTCAGGAAGGTTTTAATATTGAGCCGTCAGTACCATTTTCAGAGTATATCGATATCTACGGAAACCCTTGTCAGCGGACTATCCTTCCCGTTGGAAAAGTAACCATTACAACCGAAGTGCAGGCGCAGGTTAATCCTACCAAAGCGATCCCCAATCCGCCTCCTGCCTATATGCTGGTGGGTGATTTGCCGGATGATGTGATGCATTATATCCTGCCAAGCAGGTATTGTGAGTCGGATTTGCATGAAATTAATATGTTGGCCTTGGAAATAGCGGGAAACCTCACACCGGGTTATCATCAGGTAGAGGCGATCAGGACCTGGATACATCAGAATGTTACATATCAGTACGGTATGACTGATGCAAGTACCACCGCTTTGGACCTCGCGCGCAATCGTATAGGGGTATGCCGTGACTTTACACACCTCGCCATAGCATTATGCCGAAACCTGTGTATACCTGCGCGCATGACGGTCGGCTACCTGGACAGACTGAAAGTAATGGATTTACACGCCTGGTTTGACGTTTTTATTGGCGGAGAATGGTATACATTCGATGCGGTGCAGGAGCAAACCAGCGGTTATCGAATAGAAATCGCACATGGCCGCGACGCTGCTGATGTGGCAATGGTTACCCAATATGGCAATGCAACGCTGCAATCACTGCATGTGGAGGCGGAATTGATGGAGCCGGAACAGTAAAAAACGAGACTTTCCAGGTTTTGAAAACCTGGAAAGTCTTCCTTGTTTTTATATCACGCCAAGCTCTTTACCAACCTTGGTAAACGCAGCCACAGCTTTTTCAAGATGCTCCTGCTCATGGCCAGCGGAGATCTGAACCCTGATCCTGGCTTTTCCCTGCGGTACTACCGGATAGAAAAATCCGATCACGTAAATGCCTTCGCCTAATAATCTGGCGGCAAATTCCTGCGCAAGTTTGGCATCATAAAGCATAATGGGCACAATTGGGTGCTCACCCGGCAGAATGTCGAAACCTGCTTCCGTCATTTCCTTCCTGAAATAGGCGGTGTTTTTTTCCAGTTTGTCGCGCAATGCCGTCGACGATGAAAGCAGATCGAGTACTTTGATAGACGCGCCGACAATGCTTGGCGCTAATGTATTGGAGAAAAGATATGGCCGCGAACGTTGGCGAAGTATCTCCACAATTTCCTTTTTGGCAGCGGTAAATCCTCCCGACGCACCGCCCAATGCTTTTCCGTAGGTACCGGTGATGATGTCGATCCTGCCCATTACATTGCGGAATTCGTGAGAACCGCGGCCGGTTTTCCCCATAAAACCCGTCGCATGACATTCGTCGATCATGACCAATGCATTGTACTGGTCGGCCAGGTCACAGATTTTGTCAAGCTGCGCAATGGTACCGTCCATTGAAAACACGCCATCGGTCACAATTAATATCCTACGACTGCCCTGAGCGTCTTTAAGTTGTTGTTCAAGATCTGCAATGTCATTGTGTTTGTAGCGAAACCGTTTCGCCTTGCACAACCTGATCCCGTCGATCAGCGACGCATGGTTAAGTTCGTCGGAAATGATGGCATCTTGCTCGTTCAACAACGGCTCAAAAACACCTCCATTGGCATCGAATGCGGCGGCATACAATATGCAGTCTTCCGTTCCCAAAAACTCCGCTGTTTTCTTTTCAAGTTCTTTGTGAATATCCTGGGTGCCGCAAATGAAGCGTACCGACGACATTCCGAAACCATGTGTGTTAATCGCATCGATACCGGCGGCGATCACTTCCGGGTGTGAAGAAAGACCCAGGTAATTGTTTGCGCAAAAGTTTAACACATTCTTGCCGTCGGTCGCAATGCTTGCCGACTGCGGCGTGGTGATTACACGTTCCTTTTTATATAATCCGGCAGCTTTAATTGCTTCCAGCTCCTGATGTAGTTCTTCTTGAATTGTAGCGTTCATGAGTTCAATTTTGACCGGATCGCCGGTGAGATGAATGAGTGAATGACTGAATGAGTGAATGAGTGAATGGCCGGTCGTCGGATTGGCAAATATTCTATTGCTTCACTGTCTGATATTTCTTTCTGAGCTCTGCTATCATTTCTTCGGTCATTTTATCCAATGAATAAGCTGGCCGCCATCCCCAATCTTTTCTCGCTGCGGAATCGTCGATCTCTTTGGGCCACGAATCCGCGATTTCCTGCCGAAAATCTGGTTTATAAATGATTTTGAAATCCGGAATGATCTTCTGAATGCTGGCTGCTATTTCTTTGGGAGAAAAGCTCATTCCAGCCAGATTATAACCCGTTCGAACCGTCACTTTTTCTTTGGGAGCCTCCATTAAACGCACAGTCGCATCCATGGCGTCGCTAATGTAGATCATCGGCAGCTTGGTATCCTCACTTAAAAAGCATTCGAACACCTCTCCTTTTACAGCTTTATGATAAATGTCCACTGCGTAGTCTGTTGTACCGCCACCGGGCATGGACTGGTACCCGACAATTCCCGGGTAGCGCAGTGACCGGATATCCATCCCGTAGCGTTTGAAGTAGTAATTTGACCAGTTTTCACCAGCTGTTTTGCTGATACCGTAGACCGTAGCTGGGTCGAGATAGGACCATTGTTCGGCTTTGTCTTCCACCTGATCTCCAAATACGGCGATGGAGCTGGGGTAAAATATTTTCGTAACACCGTTTTCACGCGCCACTTCCAGCACATTGAAATAAGTCTGCATGTTGATATGCCAGGTTTTCAATGGCTCTTGCTCGCCCTTCGCAGAGAGAATTGCCGCAAGGTGATAGATCTGGGTAACCTTATATTTGGTGACAATCAACGCTAATGCATTGGCATCGGTAGCGTCCAGTTTTTCAAAGCGTCCGGTTGAAAATTCGGGCTGGCGGATGTCTGAGGCAATGACCTGGTCCATTCCATAAATCTCCCGCAGGTACTCAACCAAAACCGAGCCAATCTGTCCATTTGCCCCTATCACTAATATGCATTCCGTTCTCATAGCAGTCTGATTTGTTAAAAGCATAAATCACTTGCAATTTCCCATATTTGAAAATTATTTTCAACGATCAGGCAATTTAACAGGAAATGTTCCCGGACTATCTTATTTTTAAAGTAAAAATTACTTCCCGAACCGTAAATTATTCTCCCATACAGTAAATATTATTGCCCCATGGAACAGTTGGACAAAATTGATACCAAGATCCTGCGCATTTTACAAAAAGATGCGAAAAAAACGACCAAGGAAATTGCTACTATGCTTAATCTGACGGTGTCGCCTGTTTACGAAAGGATCAGGAGGCTGGAAAGCCTGGGGTACATTAAACAGTACGTGGCAATTCTGGATAAAAAACTCATCAACCGGCAGGTAACCACCATTTGCCAGGTATCAATGCGGTACCACAATGAGGCATTTATAGAAAAATTTGAACAGGAAATACAAAACCTGCATGAAGTGCAGGAATGTTACCATATGGCAGGCCAGGTGGATTTTTTGTTAAAGATCAATGTAGCCAGCCTCGACGAATATCATGATTTCGTGAAGTATAAACTTTCAAAAATCGACAACATTGGTGTCCTCAACAGCACTTTTGTCTTGAAAGAGATTAAGCATACATCGGAATTCTACATTTAGAAATTCCTTTTACCCACTTCAAAATTCAGGGTTTTGCTTCCCGAAACGCCAGCCGGGGTAATTCCCTGAATGACTACCTGGTACTCACCAGTTTGATCTGAGGTGTAAAACTCCACTTTCGCTTTGCCGCTTTTATCGGTTACCACATTGGGTGACCAATGCAGGAGGTTGCGGAAATCAGGAATACGGCTGTTGGCATTGCCATTGTCGTATTTAGGAGCATAAAATTCCCTTTGAGCCTGGACGCCTTCGTAAGGCATGACCATCACTTTTGGATCAAGTTCAAAGCCTGCCAGATCACTGCGGTAGGTAGAAAAACTTACTATACCTGTAAAAGTCATCGACCCAAGGAAATAACGGGCACTCATCAGCTCTATCTTTTTGACTTTCAATGGGTCAAACTCCATGATCTTATCCGTATCGAAAATAGGGATGCCATCCATCATTATCAATGGATCTGTGGTATAGAATGTGTTAGGAAGCAGCTTGTCGATCATTCTGAAATGAAACTCCTTCTGTCTCTTTCTTACAAGTACCCCTTTGACATATTCACGTAATACCTCTTCCATGGTTGGAAAACGCGTAAAATCATCCAGAAAATACTTCTCGTCCGGTATGCCGAAGAATGCGAGAGAATCGGTCAGCACCGCCTTTTTCTCCGTAAATACTCTCGGCAGAAACACATTGCCGGTCTGCATATTGATCGTGCGGGTCAGCAACTGGTTTTCCAGGGTTTTGTCAAAATAGAAAGGAGGTATTCCTGTGCCGGAAAATTCCTTTGAAAAAGGACTGGCTACTTCAAAACGATAGATAGAATCGCGGCTCAGGTCGGTTTGCAATGTAAGTTCTTTCGGCCCGATAAAGTTGCGCACCTCGAACATGATCTTTCCGTACTGATCACTTTGTGTGACGTACAAGCGCGCAGGAACATCCAGCGCGGCCAGGTAAGCATCCATGCCTTTCGCAGGGGATCCATCATTTTTATTCAGGACTTTACCGGTAATAAAATGTCCGTCATATTCGGGAAGATATTCGAATGCAGGGACCTGGCCGGCCAGCACAGTGTCCCATTTCAAACGCCTCCATCCGTGCGTCAGCATCAGATTGTCCAGGCGCTGGTCGGTTTCTTTTGTTACATTGTTGAAATAATATTCAGGGGTCTCGATGTCTCCCTTCAAATCGGCCGACAGCCACAAATAACTGTTAATGTCCTGCTGAGGCTGAGATTTGATTGAATCATTGAGGTAAATCGCGACTGACAGATTAGCCATGTCTGATGCCGCCGCAGCCACGGCCGCCGTTAAATCCAGCGATACTTTTTCCCTGGTAATGAAGGTTTTTGCCAGTTTGGCTTCAACTTCAAGCCGTTGTTGCGGGCGTTTGAAATATAGTCTCTCACAAACCGGTTTTTGCTTCTGATTGAATATCGTAATGTGTGAAATCCCTTCGCCCAAACTGCTTTTATCCAACAGAAAAACAGCCCTGTTTTTGATCAAAAACTTCTTTTCTATTTTCGAGTTGGCCTGTCTGGTGTGAGTCAGCATGTAAACCAACACCGGCTCCTCCGTGGTCAGCTTGGTAGTGACCATTACCTTCACCAGATTTGCCGTAGAATCCTTCACCTGCATCACAAAACCTTGCTCCTCTACATTGGGAACAGGATATTCGAAGCGTTTCCCGCTCTTGTCGGTAATCACAGCTTTATAACTGGCACCTTCCTGAGGCGTAAAACTGAACTGGCCGATGCCATTCATTTCGGGAGTAAATTTCTGAATCGTATCATTTTGCTGATTTAAAATCGCTCCATTGAAATCAATGCCTTTCCCTTTGCTGCTCACTGCCCTGAACCCTACCTTACTTTCCAGACCTTTGACAAGATGTCCTCCTTCCGGGAAAAACTGAACATCATATTTCACCTCATCCTTTGCCGTACGGTCAGGATCAAATCTCACAAATGGATTTACAACCGAAACAGTTGTTTCAAAATAATGATCGGCACTGAAATTCTTCATCCAGTTGGTATAGCAGCGCACCTTATATTTCCCGCTGATCGTGGTCGAAGGGATTAGCAAGGAACCATTTCCTTTGCCATCAATGAGTGAGAATTTGGTCTGGATCACCGCATTGTTTTCAAGGTCCAGCACTTCCAGATAGGCGATTTTGCTCAGGTCCAAAAATTGATGGGTGGAGCCGCTGAGGATGTAGGCTTTGAACCAGATTGTTTCACCTACCAGATAAAAAGGCCGGTCGAGATGGACATACATTTTCTCCTGAACAGCCCTTTCGGTGTACAGGTTGAACCTCTGCTGAATGGAGGTTACCATGGCATCTTCCTGTGCAAAAACAGAAAGCGGCATGGCCATTGCAAGCGTTAGATAGATAAAAGTCCTTAGTTTCATAATATTTTCATCAACAATGAAATAGCTTGTTACCAAAACGACGGTCTGTTCGTTGTTCCTCCCTCCGTCCGGCAATCCGCACAGGAAGCCGGGGCTGTCAGCACCGAATCGGACCGCATTCCGTAGTAGCTCAAAAGCAGCTGTGGGGTTTTAGTAGCACAGTCTGAACTTCTTGGTGGGCATACAATCGGCAATGTGTCGGGTGCGAAACATCTTGGGTACGTTCCCAGGTTCGGCGTTATCGTGATCCTTTTTGTTTCCTGCGTCGAAGCACTGAAATAGCCAAATGCCAGTTTTTTCGAATCAGTCGTATTATATATATTTCCTGTTACCTGTGACGGTTGAGGGTCAAAAAGACTTCCGGTACCTTGCGTTGTTTTGGACAAACTGGTCCAGTATTCAAACGCTGGCCTAGACAAACCATATTGCTTTACAAGAATGCTGTACTTGATGTAAAGCTTATTGGTCGATACCGGGACAATGTTCAACGGCAGGTTTTTAATCACGTCGCTAGTCAGCTTGACAGTGCTTCCCAGTAAAATACTCCCTGAATTTTTGTTCGCCCAGCATCGGTTAATGTCCTGCGTCCTGGTCACCACCTGTTCGTTAATCACTTCAAGATAGGTCCCATAAGCAGACCGGTATTCCCACGTTTCTTCAAATTTCCACCTGTAAAACTGGGTCTTCCCTTGTGCGTCATGGGTATTGACGTAAAAAACCATCGCATTCTGTCCTGCATCCAGCTTATAGGTCAGGCTGTCGATAACCGGCGTCACACTTACCGTAACATACTCTGACAGGTACTCCTGGCCATCTTTCGTTTTGACACGCAACCGGTATTTCCCTGCCATATTGTACTGTCTTGGCGGCAAAGAATACAAGCCTCCGCCAGATTCTATGAATTCGTACTTTTCTCCTGTTTCTTGCTCTACCGTCAGCTTCGCTCCTGTTTCAATGATCGGGGCTTTATTCTGATTGACATTCTGGCTATGCCTCAGCTCTATTTTACTGGTGTCGTTCCCAACATTCAGAAATCCGTCGATCACGAGATAATTTTCATCCGAATTCACCTCCGGTGGAGAAAACGGCTCTATACAACTGTACATTACAGCAAATAAAACGGCCAGCAATGCGCACAATGTAATGCTTCTGATTCCCACGTTTGGTTTTTTGTAATCGTTAATTATCCCAAAATACCGGCCTTTGGGTTACTCCTCCCTGGGTCCTGCAATCCGTGCAGCTCGACGGCGCACCCAATATATATTCCGATCGCATTCCTCCGTATGACATCAGCAAGGATGAAGTTTCCAACGCACATTGACGCATGCTCAACGGATTACACACAATATCAAAGGTATCGGGTTCTATACATCTTGGATAGTTTCCCAGGCGCGGCGTAATAGTCAGTCGCTTGGTTTCCTCCGTCGATGCGCTAAAATAACCGAATACCAGGTCCTTCTGATTTTTGGTATTTTGAATATTGCCGGTAACCTGCGAGGGCTGCGGATCAAAAAGACTACCCGTTCCCTGCGTGGTTTTGGCCAAACTGGTCCAGTATTCAAATGCCTGGCGCGATAAGCCATACTGCCTTACCAACACACTGTATTTAATAAAAAGCTTGTTGGTTGAAACAGGAACACGGAACAATGGGAGGTCCTTGATGACATCTGCGCTTAGTTTCACAGTGCTGCCAAGCAAAATACTTCCTGAGTGCGTACTTCCCCAGCATTGGTTTATATCCTTTGTCCTGACCTGGATCTGCTTATTGACCACTTCGAGATAGGAGAAATACGCCGCGCGATATTCCCAGGTCTCTTCAAATTTCCAGCGATAGAACTGCGTTTTGCTTTGTGAATCGTGTGTATTCACATAAAAAATCATCGCATTCTGCCCTTCATCGAATTTATTGGTCAGGCTGTCGATAGCAGGCGTCACACTCACCGTAACATACTCTGATAAATACTCTTTCCCATCTCTTGTTTTGACTCTCAGCCTATACTTATCTGCTGCATTGCGTGCCCTGGGTGGCGAGAGGTAAATCCCTGCACCAGACTCAGTGAACGCCGATACTTCCCCTGATTCCGCCTCCACGGTAACAACTGCTCCCGATTCCACAATGGGTACGGCATGTTCGTTTACGTTTTGTGTCCTCCGCAGTTCAATTCTGCTCGTATCATTTCCAGTATTGAAAAACCCATCAACGACCAGGTGATTTTCTACCGAATTCACTTCCGGCGGAGAAAATGGTTCAATGCAACTGTACCCTACAAACAGCAGGGCTAACGAAAGAAAACTTATAACTGAATATTTCATAACAAACTCAGAACCTGAAATTATAGGTAATAGTAGGAATTGGCTGTCCGAAAATCGAGAGCTGATAGCCATTCACCTTGCCCGCAACCGTCTGGAAATACACCGAAGTAGGGTTTTTCCTTCCCAACACATTGTACACTGCCAATGTCCACGAGCTATGCGCCAGTTTTTTGATACGGTGGTTACCCTCAATATTCATGGCAAGGTCCATCCGGTAATAGTCTGGTATCCTGAACTGGTTCCGGTCGGCATAATAAACTCGCTGCGCACCATCGATAATGTATTTCCCGATGGGTGGCGTATAGGGTCGGCCAGTACTGTATGTGAGGTTCAATGATAAGCTGAACCGGTGCGAGAACCGGTAGTTCGAGATCATCGTAAAATCATGCGGCTTGTCATAATTGCTCGGGTAAAAATTACCGTTGTTCGGCGCATCAGGCGAATCCCTGTCCACGGCCCTGAGCAATGTACGTGCGTAGGTATAACCCAGCCAGCCGTTCAGCTTACCCGTCATTTTTTTGATCATGAATTCGATCCCGTACGCTTTGGCCTTGGTATTGAGTACGGCGGCTTCAATGTTGTGGTTCATGATCAGCGAATCCCCGCCTTTGTAATCCAGGAAGTTTTGAATGTTCTTATAGTAACCTTCCAATGAAACCTCTACTTTATTTCCGCGGAAGTTGCGGTACAATCCCAGCGATATCTGATCACCAATTTGTGGCTTAATGTAAGGATCGCTCAGTTTCCAGATATCCGTCGGAGAGACCGTCATGGTATTGGTCAGCAAGTGAATGTACTGGCGCAATGTGTTGTAACTCACTTTCAGCGAAAGGTTGTCAAACACGCTGTAACGAATGGAAGCACGATATTCGGGCCCGCCATAGCTCTTGATTTTCTTGCCAGCATCGTATTTTTCAACCCCTTCCTGATAAATGTATTCGATCGGGAAGCCGGGAAGATATTTGTTCACGTTTTTGGGACCCAGATATTGGAAAAACGAGTAACGGATACCTGCTGAAATCGATAATCTGGGGCTAACTTCCCACTTATCTTCGAGGTATAATGCGCTTTCCGTAGCCTGTTCAGCTTCCAGTTCATCAGGAATAATCAATGACTCGGCGCCTTTGGGCTGGAAAGAACCCGGATGCAGCTTGTAGTAAATGGTACTCAACCCGAATTCGAGGGTATGCTTCGGATTCAATTGATAACTGAGGTCAGCTTTGAAATTGGACTGATTGATATTGAATTTAAGATCAAAAGAGTTCAGAGGTAACCCAGCTGCGCCCATTGCGTACTGGTACTTACTGTGCGACGCGGTGAGGACCCCATATAATCTTGAATTAAATGTATGTTTCCATTTCAATGATCCCAGCTGATTCTGGTAGGTATACAAAGTATCACCATATAATTTGAAGCGGTCATCACTCACATACCCGGTCAGGAAAAGGCTGTTCTTTTCGTTGATCTCGTGGCTCACATGTAGGTTAACATCGTAAAAGGAGGCTGAGCTTTTATTATAATTTTCATTATCCAATGCCTTGATCACCCAGTTGGAATAAGTAGAGCGACCTCCCAGCAAGAACGAAGTCTTGTCTTTAATCAAGGGCCCTTCCAGCGTAAGTCGCCCGGTAACCAATCCTATACCACCCGAAGCAACGAATTTCTTCTTGTTCCCGTCCCGGCTGTTAATGTCCAGTACGGATGACAACCTACCGCCGAATTTGGAAGGAATGGTACTTTTATATAATTCCACATCTTTCAAAACATCTGGATTGAATGCCGAGAAAAATCCAAAAAGGTGGGACGGATTGTAAATAACCGCATCATTATATTGAATCAGGTTCTGGTCAGTGGAGCCCCCGCGCACGTTCAGCCCGGTACTGTTTTCCCCGACGGACTTGATACCCGGCAATGTGAGTACGGTACGCAGCAAATCCGTTTCCCCAAACACTGTGGGAACCTGTTTCAGGTTTTTAATGGTCAGTTTTACTGTTCCCATTTGGGTACCAACCACATTTTTGTCCATTCCGGCTTTTACGGACACTTCTTTCAACGCGATCACGCTTTCACGCATTTCAATGTCGAGCTTGCCATCGGAGTAAAGTACTACCTGCCGCTGCGTTTCGCGCATACCCGTACTTTTGATCCTGATGAGCTGTTTCCCGCGTGGAATGGTGAGTGCATATAAGCCCAATGCATCAGTAGTAACACCAATCGAAGGCGAATTAATGAACACCGCTGCCCCGATTACCGGCTCGCCCGTAACTGCATTTCGGACGTACCCCGTGATCGTCGAGTTACCCGGGGTTATCCTGTGTTTTTTTATCCCAATGTCGTGTATCTTGCTTTCAGCAGTGGAAAGTAATTTTTCTCTAACATCACTTTCAGGACCGACATAGGCAATAGAATCATTGTCGCCAGCCCGGTCGGGATCAAAAAGTCCTGGTGTAAGCTGCGTAATGATCCTTTGGCCGTGGGTAATGTAAATCCGCTTTTGCGCGTCAATCGCATATTCGAACTCCGATCCTTTAAAAACCTGATCGAGTACCTCTCTGATGGAAAGATCTTTTGCGTTCAGATCAAGTGTGAGACTATCAAAACGGCTTTTTTCGTAGTAAAAGTAATAACCTGTCTGCGATTCCACCTGTTTTACGAAGTCATCAAACCTTGCCGAATCCAGGCGGATCGTTATTTTCTTTTCCGGCGTGTTCTGAGCATAAGATGCCCCCGAGAGAAGAATTGAGCAGGTGAAAATAATTAAAGGTAAAAGTATCTTCATTGTTTGGCTAGTTCGTCGTAAGTGGCGACCATTTGAACGATGGCTATTTCTCGGTTTTTCCTGAATTTGATCTTCTGATCTCTCAATACTTTCCGCAGCTCCTTTTTATGTTCTGAGAAAAGATTGAAAACTGATTTTTTGGAATGAACAGCATTGTAGCGGTCATTTTTGCGGATATAGAAAAAGTTTTTCTGAGGATACAGCGCAATGACCATTTTATCCACGATCTTCTCCTGCCGCTGCTTCACTCTCCTGACAATCGTCCGCGAAGTTCCATTGTACAGAATATCGTAAAATCCCGTGCGCATTTGTTCATTGATATCCTTACCGGCTTCCAGACGTTCAAAATTGTGGTCGTCCAGCATGAAGAAATCTACCTTTTCGGACTGCAGCAGAAGGTGGTCACCATTGAAATGTTTGATCACCAACTCATCATGAAACAGGTCGTAAAGCATGGGAATACTGTCGAACTGCTGGTTGTCGTACAACACCACTCCATTGTGCCATTTTCGTTGGTTCAAAAACTGATGTTCTTCTCCCCTTGCATCGTAAACGTAATATTGCCGACCATTATAAAGATTCTGGGACTGAGCTGTCGCCGCTTTGTACAGGGATACGGGGTATGGAGCTGCCTCTTTTGCCGATGCGTTGAGTTTCGCAGTTTGGGCAAAAGAATTGGCGGTAAGACAGGTAACACAAAAAACGAAAGAAGTAAAAATGCGCATTCAGGAGTAGTTTTTTGATTCAATACGACAAAAACTTACTTATTTGTTGCAAAACGGATTAGTATTTAAAGAAGTGATCATAAGTTACATACTTCAATTCAAATATATTTATTTTATTTAGGATTAACTTTGAATTTCCATCCGTCCACACATTTCTACTACTACAAATTTCTTTTATGAAAATTTTAATCACAGGGGGAGCCGGTTTCGTGGGTTCTGCATTGGCCATTTCATTAAAAATTAATTATCCGGACTACCAGGTTTATGCGTTGGACAACTTAAAACGCCGGGGGTCGGAACTGAATTTAAGCCGCCTGAAAAAACATGGAGTTGAATTCGTTCACGGAGATATCAGAAACAAAGAAGATTTTGACGCTTTTCCCGCAGTAGACACCGTCATTGAAGCTTCGGCCGAGCCTTCCGTTTTAGCCGGACTGGACGGTACTCCCGATTATCTGATCAATACCAATCTCGTAGGGACGGTCAACTGCCTCAATTATGCATTAAAACACAAAGCAGCTTTTATATTCCTTTCCACAAGCCGGGTGTACCCGATCAAAACGATTGAGACGCTTAATTTCGTGGAAGAAGAAACCCGTTTCGCATTGTCGGATGACCAGCCGGTTCCGGGCGTTTCTTCCAAAGGAATAGCCGAGGATTTTCCGCTGAATGGCGCGCGCTCTCTCTATGGAACGACGAAGCTTGCTTCCGAGCTGATCATTCAGGAATACAATGAGTTTTATAATCTGAAAACGGTCATTAACCGCTGCGGTGTGATCACCGGGCCATGGCAAATGGGGAAAGTAGACCAAGGCGTAATGGTGCTTTGGATCGCAAAACATTATTTTGAACAACAACTGGGTTACTTTGGCTACGGCGGCACCGGAAAACAAATTCGCGACATGCTGCACGTGGCTGACCTGTACCGCCTGATCGACTGGCAGTTGCACAATCTCGACAAGGTAAATGGTGAAATTCTGAATGCGGGGGGTGGGCTGGAAAGCAGCGCATCTTTGCAGGAATTGACCAAAGTATGCCAAGAGGTGACCGGCAAAACGATTCCTATCAAGGTGGTTCCTGAAAACCGTACCGCCGACATTCGCCTTTACGTTACCGACAATACCAAAGTAACCACATTGACCGGCTGGAAACCTGAAATAGGCATTCGTCAGATCGTGGAAGAAATTACTTTGTGGCTTGCTGAAAATGAAGAAGACCTGGCTCCGATATTGAGATAGTGACTGAATTTTGAATGAGCGAATGAGTGAATGAGCGAATATTTGGTATTCACTCATTCACTCATTCACTCATTCAATCATTCAATCATTCAATCATTAAAAATTGAAAATAATCGAATGTCCGCGGGATGCATGGCAAGGCTTTCGTCCCTTTATCCCCACTGAGCAAAAAGTTGCTTATCTGAACCAGCTACTGAAAGTGGGTTTTGATACACTTGACTTCGGAAGCTTTGTTTCGCCCAAAGCCATGCCGCAGGTCAGCGACACAGTTTTGCTGATGGATAAGCTGGATTTGTCTGCTAGCAAAACGAGACTATTGGCTATTGTAGCCAATGAACGTGGAGCTGAGCAAGCCTGTGGATTTGAGCAGGTCAGCGACCTCGGCTACCCCTTTTCCATTTCCGAAACCTTCCAACTCCGCAATACCAATGCTACCATTGACGAATCAATGGAGCGGGTAAAACGCATTGCAGACCTTTGTGAGCGACATGGTAAGGAATTGGTTATTTATATTTCAATGGGCTTTGGTAACCCTTATGGTGATATTTGGAGCCCAGAAGTTGTTTTGAATCGCATAGAAAAACTGTCCCAATTCGGAATCCATACGTTTTCGCTGGCTGATACGGTGGGACTGGCCAAAACCGATGACATAAGCGCTATTTTCTCTGAAATTATTCCAATGTACCCGAATCTGGAATTTGGCGCACATTTTCATACCACTCCCGAAAATTGGAAAACCAAAGTTGCGGCAGCCTATGACGCTGGTTGCCGTAGATTTGATGGTGCTTTGCTAGGATACGGCGGCTGCCCAATGGCGCAGGATGACCTCGTCGGCAATATGCCCACCGAGCAGCTGGTTGGATTCGCAATGGAGAAAAACGAAGATCTTGGCCTGAAATTAGATGAGTTGCAAACTGCGCAAGCAATGTTCCGGCAGCTGGTAAGTCATTGACACTAACCCAAGGCTTCAGCCTTGGGATGACAGATGGATGACAGATGGATGACAGATGGATGACAGATGGATGACAGATGGATGACAGATGGTCGTGGCTAAAGCAAATCTATCACCGTCCTTGGAACCCAAGGCTGAAGCCTTGGGCTGGGGCTGGGTTGCTACCGTAGCAGCTTCGCCGTGTCAATTTCAGCTAAACTTCCTCTTCACAATGGCCAATAATGCTGTCACAGCTTCGCCGTTCACATCCCAGGCGTATTTGGAAGCGTACCGGTGCCATATCAGGTTTTCAGCCTCTTGAAAGCTTTTTACGGTATCCAGCTCATAAATCGCCTTCTCAAAATGATCGCTATTTTTACTGAAAAGCTGATTTACAAACATAAATCGCTGTCCCAACGGGATCGAACCTGCGATACTTTCCACTTTCACAGGAACACTTCCATACGATTTGTCCTCGGTTGGCTTTGGCAGCTCTACCTTAAAGCGGTTATTCAATGAATCTCTTTCTGATGCGTGGGTTTTGGCCACAATTTCACTGATCAATGCGGACGCGGGTTCTGCGCGCGGAATGCCTGATTTTGCAGTAGCGGGTTCAAGCTCAGTAAATGCCGAGTCGAAGAAAGACTTGGATTCGTGTTTCACGCTCGCTTGCGCAACCTTACTTTCCACGACTTTCAGCTCATTCAAATTGATCGGAAAAATATCCGAGAACTGCACCAGAAACTGATCTGTATCATCGATAAGGTCGGGATTGTCTTTTAATTCATACAACCAGCTCACCGCCTGGGTCTGGTACACGCTGTTGGAGCTGCTATCGGTTAACCTTCCAAGCATTGCTTCGGCCAGACCGCGGTGAATGTGCGTATATTTTACAAGCTGCTCCGCCTTTTCGTGGGTAAATTCCGAGTCAGGGGTAGCTCTTATTTTTTCCTCAAAATAACTTGCCGGCGAAAGCAAAAGTTTAAGTGCTTCCTTCACAGAATCCGAAAGCAACGGTTCCAGGTCAGCACGTTTGACAGCAATGTGCTGCGACGCGGTGTTCATAAATTCCTCCAGCGCGTTTTTGACGTCTTCGTTGGAAAAATCAAAATATGGACTTCTGAATGCAGCTGCATTGTTTTTCCATTCCTCAAACAAGCGGTTTAATATTCCTAAATTTACTTGTCTTACGGGTGTCAGTTTAAGTAATCCCGCTCCGGTAATTACATCCTGCGCCCTGTACACATCATTTAGAACAGTTGTAGTGAACCGGGCGGCGTATTGTTGGAGTGCATTTGAATTCAAATTATCCGGCATAACGAATATGAGCTTTTGATAACGATCGTGTTTAAAGAAAATATGTTTGATTTGTAAATATAAAAAAATTTGACCGTTCATTCGGTCACTCTGACATCAAACATGTTCGTAGAACCATCACATAGAAAAGAAAATCAAAGCCCGCGGACCGGCTGGATCGAAGTTATCTGCGGCTCCATGTTTTCAGGAAAAACCGAAGAACTGATCCGCAGGCTCAACCGTGCCAAAATCGCCCGTCAGCGGATACAAATTTTCAAACCTGCTCTGGATAAACGATATCACGATGAGAACATTGTTTCTCACAATGATAATTCGATCCGTTCTATTCCTGTCCAATTGTCTTCCGAAATCACCAATCTGGCTGAAAATTACGAAGTTATTGGTCTGGACGAGGCTCAGTTTTTCGACGAAGGTATTGTCGCTGTCTGCGATAATCTGGCCAATTCCGGGAAGCGGGTTATTGTTGCCGGCCTGGATATGGACTACATGGGCAAGCCATTTGGTTGCATGCCTCAGCTCATGGCTATTGCAGAGTTTGTCACGAAAGTGCACGCTATATGTATGGTTTGTGGTGAAGTAGCTTCTCACTCCTACCGGCTTTCGCCTTCCAATGAACGAGTACTCCTCGGCGAAACGGATTTGTATGAGGCCCGTTGCCGTCGTTGTTTCAACCTCGGAGATAATGCTTAGTGGTCAGAACATATGAAGATCAAGAGGTTACTGGCTTTATCGATTATTCTGAACATTCTTTTGATTGGTGCCGGTATCATTTTCGCTTACGTTTATCGTGATAAAATTTTGCAAAGATTCGTTTCGCTAAAAGGCAACCCGGCCATTGTCATGTACGGCAATTCCATTACCGCCCAGGGCAAATGGGTGGAGCTGCTGGGACGGACCGATGTTATGAACAATGCGCTTCCTGGCATGTCTACCTACCATTTTCTTCAACTGGTACAGACGCATGTTATTGATCTCCATCCAAAGATCTGTTTTATCAAAGGCGGGATTAATGACATTACGGTAGGTGTTTCGCAGGAAAAGCTGCAAGCGAACTATCAGGCGATTCTTGAAAAGTTGCTCAAAAATCACATTGATCCGGTCGTTACCCTTACGATATATGAGCAAAATGACCCTTACAGTAAAAAGGAAGTTGATGCGTTAAACCACTTTCTGATTCAATTCTGCGACGATCATAACATTGCCTACATTGATCTCAATCATTCTATTTCGGATTCAACGGGTCTGAAAGCGGAGTATGCGGTAGACAAAACACATTTGAATGAAAAGGCCTACCGAATCTGGGCAAAGGAAATTTCAGCAGTATTAAAACAAAAAGGGATATAAAGCAAAAAGGCTGCCTCGTGTGAAGCAGCCTTTTTCTATATCAATTGTCCGATGCTAAGCGCTAACCTGGTTCATCACCTCGGTTTGCTTACGGATAGATTCCATGTGAACCAGTTTGAAAAGCTCATCAACCAGATTTGCATACAGGTTCATGCTTTTTCCCCAGCCCGCACGTGTTTCCAATACTTCGCGGAAACGGTCAACCTGGTAAGCTGCAACGTTGTTATCACGTTTGTATTCAGCCAGTTTTTCAACCAATGACATACGAGCTGCAAGTGTTTCCAGCAATTCACGATCCAAATGATCGATTTTGCCACGGATCACTTCCAGTTGAGATTGGTAGTCGCTGCCGTATGATTCTTTACGAACATGCAGGTCGTGCAACATTTGTCCCAAAGCAGCAGGAGTCAATTGTTGAGAAGCATCAGACCAAGCTTTATCCGGATCACGGTGTGATTCGATGATCAAACCGTCATAGTTCAAGTCAAGTGCACGTTGTGCAAGCTCATATAAGTAAGCACGTTTTCCTGCCATGTGGCTTGGGTCACCGATTACCGGCAGCTCAGGGAAAAGTGTCTTCAGTTCGATAGCGATGTTCCACATTGGAGAATTGCGGAATTTCGTTTCTTGCGCATTGGAGAAACCACGGTGGATAGCACCCAATTTCTTAACACCCGCCTGGTTCAACCGCTCCAAAGCACCGATCCATAGCTGCAAGTCAGGGTTAACAGGGTTTTTAACTAAAACCGGCACATCAATTCCTTTCAATGCGTCCGCTAGCTCCTGTACGTTGAAAGGGTTAACAGTTGTACGCGCTCCTACCCAAAGTATATCAACTCCGTATTTCAATGCTAATTCAATGTGTTGAGGAGTAGCCACCTCAACAGCAACGGGCATTCCGGTTTGTTTCTTTACTTCCTGTAACCAGGGCAAAGCAGCCTCTCCCATACCTTCAAAACTTCCTGGACGAGTCCTCGGTTTCCAAATTCCCGCACGGATAATGTGCGCAAATCCTTCCTCTTTGATCTGGGTTGCGGTTTCTAACATTTGTTCCTCGGTCTCTGCGCTGCAAGGCCCGGCGATTACCAAAGGCTTTCCTTCGGTATTGATCCAACTGCTTAACGGAAGGATATCTAAAGAAGCATTCATATTCAAAAACTTGTCCTTAATAAAAAATAGAAACTGTAATATTTTGACCCGGTATTATGCGTATTTCTTGGATTGACGTACATTTGATGCCATAAAAGTCAATCAACTTCTTAATGCGTACTATCTTCCTCTTGTGACATTCAATAAAAATGTTAAAAATTCACACAGGAAAAACGTGCAATAAAAATGGCATATCCCTCACCAAAAGACCAAATACCTGTATTTTTTGAAGATACTTCCGTTGCTTTTGCTTCTAAATCTGATGCTAAACTGCGCAAGACCTACTGGTTATTCAGCCTTATGAATCAGGCTCGAGTGGTAAATTTAGGCACTTTTTTTATAAAGCTTGCACTAAAACTTAACTTACCTATAAAAAATCTCATCCGCGTCACCATTTTTGAACAATTCTGTGGCGGTGAGACAATTAACGACTGCGACGCAACCATCACAATGCTCGGTCAATCGGGCATCGGTACCATACTCGATTATTCTGTTGAAGGCGAAGATAAAGAGAGCAGCTTTGAGGCAACCGCTGCCGAAATCCTCAAAACAATCGACAAGGCTGCAAGTTCTAAAACCATTCCATTTTCAGTATTCAAAGTGACCGGCGTCGCTTCTGCCGAGTTGCTGGAAAAAATCCAGAAAAAGGATCCGCTTTCGGAAGAAGAGAAGGCATCTTACGAACGTGTCAAAGAACGTGTGGAACGCTTGTGCGGCCACGCTCATGATAAAAGTGTGAGGATTTTTGTGGACGCGGAAGAAAGCTGGATCCAGGGCATCATTGATGATCTCAGCTACGAGATGATGGAGAAATTCAATAAGGATAGGGCCATTGTTTACAATACTTATCAATTATATCGCCACGAAACGCTGGAAGCTCTTAAAACCGCCTACCTGACAGCCCGCCAGAAAGGTTATTTCCTGGGTGGTAAACTGGTCCGGGGCGCTTACATGGAAAAAGAGCGTTTGAGGGCACGGGAAAATGAATATTTCAATCCTATTCACATTTCAAAAGACGCTACTGATATTGACTATAATCTCGCCGTTGATTTTTGTCTGGACCACATTGAATACATTGCGATCTGTCTTGGTACCCACAATGAATACAGCTCTCAGTACTGCGCTACTAAGATGAAGAAGTTGGGTATCGCCCAGAGTGACGACCGGATCTGGTTTGCACAACTTCTCGGCATGAGCGACAATATTTCCTTCAACCTGGCGAAAGCGGGTTACAATGTGGCCAAATACGTCCCCTACGGCCCTATCAACGCAGTTCTGCCTTACCTCATCCGCCGGGCAGAAGAAAACACCTCCATTGCAGGCCAAAGCAGCAGAGAGTTTTTGTTAGTCAAAAGTGAATTGAAGAGAAGAGGAATCGGTTCTTTATAAGTAAGTTATTACTTTCGCATTCTCAAAATTGTCAATTGTTTTTAAAAAGGAATGAACCAATCCAAAAATCCAACACCATATTTACTTTTCAGTTTACTGCTCATTGGTATTGATCAGGTCTCCAAACTTTTGGTCTATAAATACATGGAACCGGGTTTTTCAGGCCAGATAGGGCTTATTGGAAATTGGTTGAAACTCCATTATGTGCTTAATCCCGGCATGGCATTTGGTATGCAGCTGGGTCACGAATATGGTAAGCTTTTCCTGACATTGTTCCGGCTCGTAGCAATGGTGGCTATTGGTGGCTATATGATCCACCTTGCGAGAGCAGGTGCTTCTAAGGGCCTGCTTTGGGCCCTGGCGATGATATTGGCCGGCGCGGTGGGTAATGTGATAGATAGTACATTTTATGGCGTTCTGCTGCACAATGCACCTTACGGATCGCCTACGCCCTGGTTTCATGGTCAGGTTATTGATATGATCTTCGTTGATTTCTGGGAAGGCTTTATTCCTGAATGGGTTCCGGTCTGGGGTGGCCAGTACTACTCAACCCCTATTTTCAACATTGCTGATTCTTGTATTTTTATTGGTGTATGCAGCATTCTCGTATTCCAGGGAAGCTTTCATTCTGCCGCACATACAGAAGGTGAAACGCCCGAAACAACTAAGTCTGAATTAACCGATAGCGAGCTCTCACAGGAAGAATTTAACACTGGAACGCACCACGATACCGAGATATCTACACTTCCCGCCTCAGAAGAATTGGAAGATGATGAAAACAAAAAAGAGAGCTGATCAGCTCTCTTTTCACTCTTTGTATATTTTCTATTTCTAGTTTTCGTCTTTTGTATACGGAACGAAGTCTTTGAATGCTTTCTTCAAAGCATTATCCGTAGCTTCCTTTTTATTCTCCCAGTTAGCATCCAGTTCCAGTGCTACCAACCCGCTCAGGTTCATCAATGCTTTGAATTCATCCAGTTTACGAATGAATTCAGGGTTTCTCCGAGCTGACTTCTGA
The DNA here is from genome assembly GCF_026625565.1 of Dyadobacter pollutisoli. Classification (NCBI taxonomy): domain Bacteria; kingdom Pseudomonadati; phylum Bacteroidota; class Cytophagia; order Cytophagales; family Spirosomataceae; genus Dyadobacter; species Dyadobacter pollutisoli. The sequence goes on along the minus strand of NZ_CP112998.1, from coordinate 6,883,416 downwards.
CCGTATTCTCTTGCAAAAACATCGCCTTTATTCTGCAACTCGTTCTTTTTTTGCAAAACATAATTGAAGCGATCCAGCAAACCATTGGTTGACTTCCCTATTACCTCCGTTGCTTCCAGTGTTCCAACTGTCGCAACCGTCGTACCGCCGATCGTGGTAATATAACCACGTGTCTTTGGATCGCTTTGCGTAAACTGCGGAGCGAGACCTGTCGTTGCACCCAGCGACGCATTCAGCAGCGATCTGCTCCTTTTTCCTCGTTTCGCTTTGGAATATGCCTTTTTAAGATATATCTCCTTCTCTTGCATCTGTTCCAGAAGCCCCCACGCATTCACAAGTGCACCTTTGTACAAACTGTACACATATGCGTCACGAAGGCTCTCATCCACAGTATTTTTTATAACGAACTTAACCGTCTTTTCCTTCTTGTTCTGAGCTTTGTCCAGCACATAAAATGTAATGTTGAAAGCCAGGGTATCAAATGGATCCTTTACAAACTCAAACCCGGGCTCCCATATAAATTCATAACTGGTCGGTGTATTTTTGATCAATGCTTCGGTTGGTACCCTCTTGTTTTCCGAAATAAAATTAAATGTCGAAATATCATCTTCTCCATTTGGATCCGACAATGTAAACCGGAGGTTGATACGATTATTCTCAGCACTTCTAACTACCGAACTTTGCGGAATAACTGTGAAGTCCGGCGCGAGGTCCATCTGCGTTACATCCAGTTTCAGACGTCCCTTCGTACGCGTTTTGGATGGCTGATCTTCCACATAAAACTCCATGTATTTGGCAGCCTTTTTCAAGATGTTAAACTGCACTACCGATGGGTCCCAGGTTATCTCGCCTGCGGCAGTCAGCTTCATACCTTCCGGCATTTCATCCAATATTGGCACAAAAACGATCGGGTCTCCGTCCAGATCCCGAACTGAGCCCATGTCAATTTTATATACGTTCTGTGTTTTGTATTGTACGTAAAAAGGTTGAAGCTCGTCGACCTGAGGTGGACGGTTGACGTGGTTAACTTTGAAAACAACTTCGCGCGAAGCGGTTTCACCCGACGAATTCTGGGCTTCAAAAACTATCGGGAATGATTTGGTAGTATTAATACGGTCGGCGACATCATAGCCAGGCGTCCATACAAAATGGCCCGACGTGTCAAATTTCATCTCCTTGATCCAGCCACTGGCAATGCTATACCGTACTGAATCGCTCTTTCCGCCTTTGACCTGAAGATGGAAATTTATCTCTTTTCCTTCTTGTAAAATATTCCAATCAGGTTCTACGGGAAATACAATCTGTAAGGGACCGGAAGAAGTACTTTTCATATTATCCTGTCCCTGAGCCGCGGAAAAGAAGAAAACGGTTGTCAGAAGTATCAGTATTTTATGAATATATCTTTTAATCATAATGTCGAAAATGTAATTAATTCCATTGTTAAAAGGGCACTGAGATTTTAACGCAAAACTAGTAAATACTGTATAGAAAGCCCTCTGAATAGTTATAAAATTGGATTTCACAGAATAGCTTTTCTCACTTTCAGCACCTTTTGCATTTTTTAAATATTTGCCGCATTCCCCGGATTATAATAAAAGCAAGGAAGCCGGAATCAAACCCGGCTGACCAAAAACAAAAACCGGAGATCAGCCGTTTAAAAGACTGCCCTCCGGTTTTTTAAGTTCAATAATGTACTTATTATTTTTTCTTAGGCGTCGTCGCTGGAGTGGTTGCCGGTGTAGTGGCTGGCTTAGCTGGCGTAGTGGCCGCTGGTGCTGCTGCTTCTACTTTGTCAGGATCAACTCCTAGTTTCCTAAGGATCAGATTGGTTGCATTGTTTTCCTCGGAAGCTGCAAACAGGATAATTGGAGTAGTTCCAGCACCTGCATCCATGTTCAGAATGAATAGGAACCCTGCTTCTTTACCCACTTCCTGAATTGCGTTGTTAACCTTAGTCAAGATTGGCTCCAGCAATTGTTGTTGCTTGGTTTGCAAAGAAGTCTGTGCATTGTTACGCATTTCTTCAATACGTGCTTGCAGGTTTGACAATTCTTTTTCTTTATCTGCACGGATCACATCAGTCATGTTAGCCCCGTTTTTCTGATAAGCTTCATACTTGTCCTGCGCTTCTTTGTAGGTTTCTCCCAATGCTTTATCCAACTGGGCCTTTGTCACTTCAAGCTGATTCTGCATCACTTTGCTCTCAGGCAATTTACCGATTATATAATCGACATTGGTATAACCTATTTTGGTAAGTCCGCTTGCAGGGGTTGTTTGAGCTAACAGAGGGGTGGTGATAATGGTCATCAGGACCAAAAAAGCCATCAATTTTTGTTTCATTGCTTTGTTACTTATTTAAGTTTACTGGTTGTACTTTTTTGTTTTGGTGAGTTCTCTGTTGGTGCCGTCACTGGTTGCTCTGCTTTGCCTGTCTTTTCAGTACCAGCCTTGGTTGCTTTGGAATCGATTCCAAGTTCTTCCATCACATAATCCGAATAATCATGTTTGGGATTGGTGAAAAGCATTCCAACGTCGCTGGATTTGTCAAACATAAAATCAAGCCGGCGCTGGCTGCAAACTTTGGTGACGGCCCGTTGGACTTTTTCAAGTACCGGCTTCATCAGCTCTTTCTTTTTCTGAAAAAGAAGCCCTTCCATTCCGAATATCTTACTGTTATATTCCCCGGCTTCCAGTTCTTTCTCCTTGATCTCGCCCAGCCTTTTCCTTTTCAGGTCATCAGTCAGCAGGATTTCCTCTGCCATATATGCACGTTGCATGCGATCGGTCTCCGCGAATTTGTCCGAAATCTCCTTGGCCCACTTTTCAGAGAATTTTTTCATCTCCGTTTGTGCCAGTTGGTACTCCGGCATTTTACTCGTTATGAATTCCATATCAACATACCCGATCTTCTGGGCCCATACCGCTGATCTACATAGAATTGACAAAACTAGTAAAATAAAAATCTTCTTCATGCCAAGCAGCTAATAATTTGCAAACTTCTTAACGAAACACCTGTTGAGAATATTATCTTATTTGCTGTCCGATCGTAAAATGGAACTGCGGGCCGCTTCGCTTCGGTTCGCCCTGGATTTTATCAAATCCATAACCCCAGTCGATACCCAAAAGCCCGAACGCCGGCATAAAGATACGAGCTCCTACCCCAGCCGATCTTTTCAAATCGAACGGATTGAACTCTTTATAAGTACCCCAGTTATTACCTCCCTCAGCAAATCCGAGGATAAAAATCGTAGCCTGTGGATTCAATGAAACCGGATAACGAAGTTCCATTACATATTTGTTGTAAACGATACCACCACCTGAGGCCGGGTAACCATTTTGTGCCAATGGTCCTACTTTCTGATCCTGGTAACCACGCAGACCGATGATGTCCTGATCAGCCAAAGAGAATGACCCCTGACCTGCCAGACCTGATCCACCGACGATGAAGCGACCAAATGGGCTGTAACCTACTTTGCTTCCGTATGCTCCCAGGAAACCCATGTGCGCCCTGGTGCTCAGTACCAGCTTGCCTGTAATGGTCGCATAGTAACTTGCATCGAACATCCATTTGTGGTATTCAACCCAGCGGTAAGTATCGGTTTTATCCGTGAATGCCTTTTTCCGTAACAAAGAATATGGCGGCGTGAATGTTCCGCTCAAAGAAATATTGCTTCCGCTTCTCGGGAATTGGAAATCACTTAATGTATTTCTTGAAATGGTTGTATTAAAAGAAATGTTGTTGGAACTACCTGTGCTGTATCCGATGCGGAAAATGTCCAGGCTATCCAGACGATACCGCTGATAAGACAGCGAGTGCGTCATCACGAGGTTACGATCCGGTTCTTTCAAACGACGGCCTAGTGAGAATGTGATACCATTGTTATAGTACCCACCACGGTAGCTGATATTCCGTGAGCCTCCTGAACCCAAACCGTAGATTGAACTGTAATCAGTCATCCGATAAACGGTTCTTTGAAGGGAAACCCCAAAGTTGATTGGCTTCTTTCCTCCAAGCCAGGGCTCACTGAATGAAAGTGAGTAAGTCTGGTACTGCTTTCCGTTTGCCTGAAAACGAAGGGATAATTTCTGTCCGTCACCCGAAGGCAATGGGCGCCACGTTTCACGGTTAGGAATGTTTTTCAATGAGAAGTTATTGAATACAAGACCTAATGTTCCTACAAAACCAATGTAACCGCCCCATCCACCTGATAATTCAATCTGATCGGAAGGTTTTTCCTCCACAGTATACTCGATATCCACCGTTCCGTCAGACTGGTTAGGAATGGGGTTGATCTGGATTTTCTCAGGGTCAAAATATCCCATTTGAGATAATTGGCGCTGTGTGTTGATGATCTCAGTTTTGCTAAACTTCTGCCCCGGCAATGTAAATAGCTCGCGAAGCACTACCCTGTCACTGGTTTTAGTATTTCCGTTCAAAAGGATGCGGTTAATAGTAGCCTGCTTACCTTCGAACATTCTCAATTCAATATCAATTGAATCACCCTCTACCGCTTTTTCGGTAGGCTCAAGGCGGAAATACAGGTAACCATCATCCATGTAAATGGAGCTGACATCCGCACCCGGGATACCATTGATCTTCTTTTCCAGTTCTTCCGGATTGTAAACATCGCCTTTCTTTACACCCAAACGTTCGCCCAGGAACTGTGAATTGTACAGGTAATTACCCGACCAGGTGATATTACGGTAGTAGTATTTTGTTCCCTCATCGATCTTCATGTCGATACTGATCGTTTCATTACCATTTTTAATGGTGTCAAAAGTGATCGTAGCGTCACGATAACCGTTTTTACGGTAGTATGCGATCAGTTTCTCCTTGTCCTCGTCGTATTTTTTAGGAATGTATTTTGAAGGGTTGAAAAGTCTGCCAATTCTCTTTTGCTTGGTTCCTTTCATCTTGCGTTTCAGCAGTTGATCGCTGATAGCAGTGTTTCCTTCAATATTGATCTTTTCGATTTTAACCTTTTTACCCTTGGTAATGGTAAAATTCAATGTAGCCTGGCCTCGTGTTGAATCCGGGATCTGCAGCACCTTCACTTTGGTGTTGTAAAATCCTTTATCCATGTAATATTTCTTGATGACCAGCTGAGTATTTTTAATGATCGTTGGCGTGATCACACGGCCTTTGATCAGCTTCACCTTGTCATTAAGTGTTTCCCGCTCTCCTTTACGGATACCTGAGAATGATACTTTGTAGAGCCTTGGCCTTTCCTTGATATGAATGTTTAACCAAACTTTTTCGTCCTGAATCTTTGTTGCCAGAATCTCCACGTCATCCAACGTACCGAAATCCATCATTCTCTTGATCGATGAAGTTACGGCTGGTCCCGGGATCCTGATCTTGTCCCCAGGCTTCAAACCAGAAATTGAAATCATGGAATTAGGATCCAGAAACTGTGTTCCTGAAACAGTTACTTCGGCAATTGTATACTCTTTTGGATTCGCGGGATCTATGCCCATATTGGCGGCTGGTGTAGCCGGCTTGACTGTTGCGCCCAGTCCAACCCGTTGTGCTGTTGCAGATAAGCAGCTGCATATCAGCATAAATGCCAGGATACCTTTCAGATGTGCTAATGGTTTATTCAAATTTTTCACAAGGTTCATATTATTCTACTTAGCACTATTCGCTTTTATTTGTTCACCCGTTTTACCGAAACGCCTCTCTCTGTTTTGAAAAGATAAAATCGCCTCGTAAAGATGCTCCCGCCGGAAATCAGGCCAGAAGAGATCTTCATAAAAATACAGTTCAGCGTAAGCCAGTTGCCATAAAAGAAAATTGCTGATCCTGTGATCCCCACCAGTCCGTAACATCAGGTCAACGTCGGGACGATCCTCTGTTGAAAGATGGGCAGACAATAGGTCCTCGTTAATCTCCTCCGGGGTCAAAATCCCTTTCTTTACGTCTTCCGCTATTTTTCTCGCTGCCTGGGTAATATCCCACTTCCCGCTGTATCCCAATGCTAAAATGAGGTTCAGGCCGGTATTGTGGCTGGTAGCTTCTATTGCTTCCGCAAGCTGGTTACGACAACTTTTTGGCAAACTTTCTGTATTACCGATCGTGTCCAGCCGCACATTGTTTTTAAGCATAGTTGGCAATTCATTCCGGATTGACTGCACCAGCAACTCCATCAATGCTCTCACCTCAAACTCGGGACGCGCCCAGTTTTCAGTAGAAAATGCATAGAGTGTCAAGTATGAAACTCCCAAATCCGCACACCCCTCAGTTACTTCCCTCACGGCTTTAATCGCATTACGATGGCCGAACACACGCGCTGCTCCCTGGTTTTGGGCCCATCTTCCGTTACCGTCCATGATAACGGCTATGTGCTTTGGCAGATTGCCCGTATCAATGAGCTCCTTCATTATTCCTGATCCCTTTAACCTTTTTTAACAAAACAAATGAACAATAAATAAGGATCTTATCAATTCGTGCTGAATTTTTTAGTCACCTTGGTTTTCAGGAATCACTTTGCTCATCAACAGATACGCTTTATCAGGTTATTATGTGCCGAAAGTATGAAAATTTCAACTGTTAAATTATCCTGAGTGACCGTGAACCTTCTGATGAACAGCAGATTAGCCTTTCAAAATTGTATTGGGATTTTAAATAGGGGCGCAATTTAGGAATAAGTATGGCCTCTTCAAAATCAATATTCCCGTGCAGATGTGGCGGTAACCCAATTAATTATCAAGAAGATGGCGGATCACATCTGTGTATGTGCTCCCGCTGGTGACCTGCGATGCTTTGCGATCACGCATTAAAATGACATACTTTCCATTGAAATGTTTCTGGATTTCTTTGATGTGGTGCGAGTTAACTATACCCGCCCGGCTGATGCGGAGGTAGTGTCGTGGAAGTTTTTCTTCCAGAGAGGTTAATGTGTAGTTCAGCAGATATTTCTGTCCGTCCAGCGTATTGAGGAAAACGTACTTTTCCTCCGCTTCAAAATGGGTGATTTCCGTCAGTGGAACCAGCAGGATACGGTCGCCGGATTTGACCGACAATGAAAATATCTCCTTTTTTGGCTTCATTTCTTCGAGAAGCCTCAGCAGGTTGTCCGAATAGGGGTTACTTCCCGAGACGCCCGCGCCAGCACTGGTAATGTTACGGATCTTGTCAATGGTTTTGAGCAAGCGATCGTTTTCTACCGGTTTCAAAAGATAATCCACCGAGTTTTCCTCAAATGCGCGGATCGCATACTGGTCGTAAGCGGTTGAAAAAACGACCAGTGGCATTTTTGTAAGTTTGGAAAGCATTTCGAAACCATTCAATAACGGCATCTCAATGTCCAGAAAAATGATGTCTGGGTGGTATTTGTCGATTTCTACCAACCCTTCCGCACCGTTCCGGGCTTCTGAAACAATTGAAAAAACGTCCTGATGCTTTTCCAATAACCTTCTCAAACGGCTTAAAGCCAATGGTTCGTCGTCTATTAATATTGTTTTAAGAGGAAACTGCATGATTTGCTTGCTGATGTTGTTCGATGGCTGATTTTTGAATGGCAATGTTGACAGATTTGGTCGGTTGATTATGAAGTTCGAGCCTAGCCTCTTCGCCGTAAAGCAATTTCAGTTTATCCTGAATGCTGCGGATACCATACCCCGCTCCCATGGTATCGGGAAAAGCAGGCCCGTTGTCATGGACACACAAATGGAGCCAATTATCCTCTTCATATATCCTGACCACAATATTACCCTGTTCCGCCATTCTGGAAATACCATGCTTGATCGCATTCTCCACAATCGGCTGCAATATAAATTTAGGAACCTGTAATTCCCTCAAAGTCGCGTCCATTACTTCCACCGTAAACCGCAGGCGATCGCCAAACCTTACTTTTTCAACCTGCAAATACGTCTCTACCATTTCCAGTTCATTCTCAATAGTATCGAAATAATCCTCCGTCTTACGTCCCGTCGTGTATCGGAAAAGCTTGGAAAGCAGCAGTGTCATTTCTTCGGCTTTGTCGGGATCTTCATGAACGAGACTGGCGATGCTATTCAGGGAGTTATACAGGAAATGTGGGTTAATGCGGGCTTGCAATGCGTCCAGTTCGGCCCGTGTTTTCAGCTTTTCGAGATTGAGCAGCTGGTATTCCTGATCTGATATTTTTCGTGAAATCTGCTTTCCTTCCCTGCTGAGGTAGTAAAAAACGTTGGCAACGATGATCGGCCCCCACATGTACCAGTACCAGGGAGCCGATTGAGCCGTTTCGGTAGGATACATTTGTTTGTATTTCAATACGGTCTCTATCCCAACGACATAATAAATCGCAATGCTAAGCAAAGTATTGGTAGCAAAAATGATTACCGTCAAAATCAAATGCTTAACGCCGTTCCTTTTTACGATCATATCCAGCATGACCGTTAGCCCCTGCGTGACCAGGATCGTAAATACGCCTGCAATGATATTCTGAAAAACCAGGTACTGATACAGCTTGATCCTGACAGGCTCATCGGTATAAACAATCTCGGCAGTGAAGTATGAAATTGCATTGATCCCGTACAATATCACCGCGCCCAAAATGATCGCAACCGACGTACCAAGCCAACCCTGATTTTTGATAAGACCGATCAGGCTGAAATCCTGCCAGTTGAATGGCTTTTCCTGAGATGTAAAACTGAAATTCGCCCCCTCAACTTTCGCCCCGGATAAATCCACATTAGACAGGCTGCTGAAACTCAGGTCCGCATTCCGCAGGTCTGCGTTCCTGAAAGTGGTGCGGTCGAGCGCTGAAAAACGCAGTTTTGCATTGCGTAGGTTACAGCCGTCGAAATTGATGTCTTTCAAACTCGAAAAACTGAAATCTGCATTTTCCAGATCCATATTACTAAAATCCCTCCCATCCAGCGACGAAGCCGTCATGCGTAACGGCTTCTTTTCTTTATCCTCCATTTGCTTCTATATGGCGAGTTAATCAATTGCTTTGAGACAGCATCCATTCCGTTTCCATCTTGCCCCAGGACGGATGTATCGGAGATTCAGCTTTAAATGCAGAGAATTTTTGTGTCGCTTTTTCCAACAACGGTTTTGCTACTTTTTTACCTCCGCCGTACTCTTCCGGTGTAAAGAATAAACTCGACCCTTCCAGGTAATAAATACGCGGATTTTCCGGGTTGATTGATTTGGCAGCATCCAGGTACTCTGCAAATTTTGCTCCATCTGCCTCCCAGCGGTTCATTGGGTCCGCTGCCAGGTGTATTTGCGACCGGTATGCATTCAATACTTGCAACTCATCATTGGGCTTACCTACTATTGCCTCGGCCTCTTTCAATAAGGCGTTAGCTTTATCCAGATACTGATCTTTTTCGGTAATACTGGCTCCTACAAAGCCCAGGATCACATTGCTATATGCTGCATAATATTTGGGCAGCCATTCCTTTGGCTCCGCCGCCGCTATTCTTTCGAAACGATTAGCGATGTCCTGCAAAACTTTGGCATCGGGCTTGACACGGTCGATACCATTCAAAGCCTGGATCCCGTCGGTCATCGCCTGGGTATATTTTTCGTTCTGAGCCCACAACGCGCCTGCCGAAAGGATAATGGCAAAAGCAGTTGTCAATAGATTTTTCATTTGTTATACTGATTAAAGTTTGATTGTGATTAAAATTCAAAGATCGTCTTTGGAAACCTTGGCCTTTTTTGGGAATAGGCAAGTGGTGAAATGAATAACAGTAAATAATAAAAAAGCTTCATGGCTAATAGCATTTGTGTTATTGTTGACACAAATCTATTGGCCATGAAGCCAGTGAGTTAGTTAATTCCGACGAACTGCCGTTTTCGATGGTATGAATTTACCGGGCGCCCGAATGAAAAATACGGCTGGTTAAAGCTCTTCTACTACTATATTTTTCCAACGTACCTTGATACCTCCGCCGTCGTGGATCTGCAATGCAATAGAACCATTTCCCGCACCGATTTTAGCATCATCAAAATCCACCATGGCATTACCATTGAGCCAGGTCTGTACTTTGTCGCCCACTGCGCGAATGCGCAATGTGTTCCATTCTCCCATTTTCAGGAAACCCTCTTTTTCGTCAGGGATCTGAACCAGCCAGTTGCGGCCATATGATTCGTAAATACCGCCAGTATCGTGGTTTGGCGGCGCTACTTCTACCTGCCAGCCCGATACTTTGGTGCCATCCACGGTAGAACGGAAGAATACGCCGCTATTGCCGTTTGCTTCCTGTTTGAACTGAAGGGATAGATCGAAATTCTTGTAAAACTTGTCCGTAGTCAGGTAGCCGTATTTTTTGTCCGGGCCGCTTTCGCAGATCAGCTCGCCTTTTTCAACATACCATTTTTCCGTTCCGTTAATTTTCCAGCCCGTCAGGTCTTTTCCGTTAAATAGTTTTACGGGTTTCTTTTCGGGAGCCAGAGAAGGCAGTTTGTTGACTAAAAAAGCGGAGTTTACAAGCAAAACGGTGGCACAAATGACAAGCAATTGTCTAGGTTTTAACATAATGGTTTTTGGGTTAGGATTAAAAAAAATAGGTCAGGAATTCTGTGAAAATACATTTTCCATTAGTTTTACAGAAATTAACCAATTGGAAAGCTATGAAAAAAAACCGTTTTGCAGGGCGTTGCGTGAGATTTTTTTTAGGTGTAGTGGTGTTTTCAACAGCCGTTTTTTCATGTAAGGAAAACAGTGAAGATTTAATAAAGCCTAAAACCATTACCGATGTGCTCATTGAAAACGAGCAGTTCAGTATACTTTGGGAAATTGTCACATATGCTAAAATGGGCGATGCATTGAGAACGGATAACCTTACTTTTTTTGCTCCCGATAATGACGCGTTTGCCAAAGCCAACATTTCCAGTTCGAGCAAGTATACCGATCAGGCAACTGCCGAGGCTTTCATTAAAAATCATATCATTGCAAAGGAGATCATCGACTATGATAATTTAAAAGCAGGTGTTAAAAAATCAAAAAACAATAAGGATCTCAGCATTACGAAAATTGACAGCGTAGTAGCCATTAACAAATCTGACATTGTCAAAAAGAACGTCAATGCGGATAATGGAATCATTCACGTGATAGATAGCCTGGTAGTAAACTAGTTGATACTACATCTCAACAATAAAATACCCTGACGATCAGATCGTCAGGGTATTTTATTGTTAACTGGTCAGCTATTAGAACTGTTCAAGATGCGCGAAGAAGAAGTTGCCCTCGATCTCTGCATTTTCATCTGAATCAGATCCGTGGATCGCGTTGGCTTCAATGGACTTCGCAAACAATTTACGGATAGTACCTTCGTCAGCATTAGCAGGGTTAGTTGCACCGATCAAGGTACGGAAGTCTGCCACTGCGTTTTCTTTTTCCAAAATCATCGGAACAATCGGGCCGGAAGACATATATTGGCACAGACCATTATAGAACGGACGCTCTCTGTGAACTGCATAGAATTCTCCGGCACGTTCCGGGGTAAGCTGTGTCTTTTTCAAAGCTACTACACGAAAACCCGCAGCTTCAATCATCTTGATAATTGACCCCGTATTACCGTCCAGTACGGCATCCGGCTTGATCATTGTGAATGTTTTATTCGTTGGCATGGTATTGGCTAAATTTTTATTTTGGTGCAAAACTACTCTTTTTCGTTTTATATCCCCCCTCCTCACGCGGGTTACAATACAGGAATAATAAAACATCGCCTGATAGCCAGCCTTTAGTGCCCAGGATTGAGCAAATCCCAACAGTTTTATTAATTTTGTGGGCTCAAAGCAATAGCAAAGTCTCCCCTTTTGAATTAAATAACTGTGAATCAAACCATTGAAGAGCTAAGCTCTTTTTTATCCCATCCCCAAAAAATCATCATTACGATGCACCGTGACCCTGACGCCGACGCGCTGGGATCATCGCTTGGGTGGGCCAGTTATCTGATCAAAAAAGGCCACGATGTTACAGTAATCAGTCCAACGGAATACACTGCGAACCTTAAATGGATGTCAGGTATTGCGGATGTGCTGGTGTATGAAAAGTCAGGAGACCAGGGTAAATGTAAAAGAAAAATCGAGCAGGCTACATTGATTTGCTGTCTTGATTTTTCAGCTCTTTCACGCTTGAAAGACCTTGGCAAAGTAGTACAGGATGCTGCCGCTCCGAAGTTAATGATAGACCATCACCTTGAACCTGAGCACTTTGCAAAATGGATGATCTGGGATACACATGCTGCTGCTACTGCTCAGCTGGTTTATTCCCTGGTGAAAGAAATGGAAGGCGGGCTTTCAGCTGATCAGCTTTTTGACATCCCTACTGCCGAAAATCTGTATGCCGGTATTATGACGGACACAGGCTCATTCAGGCATGGGAACGTCACTCCGGAAGTACATTTGGCGGTAGCGGATCTGATGTTGACAGGTTTCGATTCGAGCCGTGTTCATAGGATGATCTACGACAATGCGCCATTATCAAGACTGCAATTCCTGGGTTATGTACTTTCTCAAAAGCTGGTAGTACTTCCTGAATACCGAACTGCATATATGGTGCTGACGGAAGCTGAGTTGCTTAAATTTCATTCAAGTACCGGCGAAACTGAGGGTATCGTGAATTACGGGTTGCAGGTTGAAAACGTAGTAATGTCGGCTATGTTTATTGAAAGAAAGGGAGAAGTGAAAATCTCTTTCAGATCGGTAGGGACATTCTCGGTGAGAGACCTTGCAAGTACACATTTTAGTGGAGGCGGGCACAAGAATGCATCGGGTGGACGTTCAGAACAATCAGTAAATGAAACGGTTGCCTATTTTTTAAGTGTTCTTCCGGCATACCAACAGGAGCTTTTGAACGTTGACTAAACTTAAATTCTTATCTTAAAATTTACCAAATATTTTCTAATTAACGCAATCAAATGAATCTTAAAACAATCGGTTATGCGATGGGCATAACTATTCTCGCAGCCGCTTGCAACAAATATCGTACGCAGGTTACTGAAAGTGGGCTAAAATATCAGATTTTTGAACATGACGATGATGCTAGAAAAGCCAAATTAGGAGATATCATGTCTTTCCACATGGTTTTGAAAAATGGCTCTGACTCTACGCTTCGGGATACTTACAAAGAAGGAAATCCTTACAAAATGGTATTGCAGGCTCCTCAGTACAAAGGAAGCTTTGAAGAAGGTTTGACTTTGCTCGCAACTGGTGACAGCGCGAAATTCATGATCAATGCAGATACAATGTTTGCGAAAATTGGTCAGCCTATGCCTCCTATGATCAAAAAAGGATCAGAACTGACTTTCACTGTTAAGGTTGTCAGTGTACTTACTTCCGAAGAATTCCAGAAACAACAGTCTGAATCTGCGGTAAAGCAAAAAGCTATTGACGCAAAAACCATTGAGGCATTCCTTGCCAAAAACAATCTGAAAGGGAAAGCACGTAAAACTGCTTCGGGCTTATATTATGTACCGCAGGTTGAAGGTGCTGGTGCAAGTCCTGCTGCCGGGGATAATGTGAAAGTACATTATACAGGTAAATTCCTGGATGGAAAAGAATTTGACAGCTCTAAAAACCAAGGCAAACCTCTTGACCTGCAAGTGGGTGCAGGAATGGTAATTCCAGGCTGGGAAGAAGGCATTATGTTGATGAAAAAAGGCGAAAAAGGATTGCTATTGATTCCATCAGGACTTGCTTATGGTCCGGAAGCATACGGCCCGATCCCTGGAAACTCGGTACTTCAGTTTGAAATGGAACTGATTGACTTCTCAAAAGGTCAGGCTGCACCAGCTGGTCCTCCGGTGGCTCCTCCCGCAAAATAATATGAAAGGAATTTTAAAAACGGCTGCTTCACAAGAGTAGCCGTTTTTTTATGTAAAATGCAATTCGATTACCATACATTCTATTCTATGAAACTTTGCTTCGCGACCAATAACCTTCACAAACTAGAAGAAATACAGGTATTATTAGGCACTCATTTTGAACTTGTTACATTAAAAGACATTGAATGTAATGAGGATATCCCCGAACCTTACGACACCATCGCTGAAAACTCGAAAGGGAAAGCTGAATACGTTTGGGACAACTTCGGTATTAATTGTTTCGCAGATGATACCGGGCTTGAAGTAGACGCTTTGAATGGCGACCCTGGAGTGAAATCAGCACGATATGCCGGTCCGCAGCGGGATGCCGGTGAAAATATTGACCTGCTGCTTCAAAACCTAGCCGGGCAAACTGATCCCGCAGCGAGATTTATTACGGTAATTACTTTGGTAATTGACGGTCAGTACCGCCAGTTTGAAGGTAGTGTGGAGGGTAAAATCATTTTTGAAAAACGAGGAGCAAACGGTTTTGGATATGATCCTGTGTTTGTTCCCGAGGGTTACGACCGCACATTTGCGGAGATGACTTTAGCCGAAAAATCCGCACTAAGTCATCGTGCGCGGGCATTTGCCAAACTGGTAGCATTCTTGAAAGCACCAGAGAATTCATAGTGAGCTACATTCTTTTTGTCATTCATAAAAACCAACACTATGTCGGACTTTAAAATAGAAGATTACCGCATCGACGGCACGGCAAAATTTGACATCAAAAAAGCCAAAACCAGATTCAAGGACATTTACGATGACAAGGAGGAGTACGAGGCAATGCAAAGCCAATCGGCCAAGGAGCTGGATGAATTGCAGAGTATGATGTATGCCCACAACAGGTACGGCCTTCTCGTCATTTTCCAGGCCATGGACGCTGCGGGCAAAGACGGCACTATTAAACATGTTCTTTCCGGAGTAAACCCCGTCGGTATCAAAATTCATTCATTCAAAAGACCTACGGAGACGGAACTGGGTCATGATTTCCTGTGGCGGACTAATCAGGTACTTCCTCAGCGTGGTACCATTACGATCTTCAACAGAAGCTACTATGAGGAAGTACTGGTGGTAAAAGTGGAACCGGACATATTGACTAAGTCCCAGCGGTTGCCCGTAGAGCTTACCGAAGACCTTGATAAAGTGTGGAAGCAGCGATATTCAGATATCGGTAATCTCGAAAAGTACTTATACAGGAATGGTATCAGAGTGATTAAATTCTTTCTGAATGTATCGAAGGAAGAACAAGCCGCACGCCTCATTGAGCGCATTGAAGATCCTTCAAAGAATTGGAAATTTGAAGAGCAGGACGTGAAGGTCAGGGACAAGTGGAATGAGTATATGGAGGCTTACCAAACCTGCATTAACGAAACCGCCTCAAAAAAAGCGCCCTGGTACGTTGTGCCAGCTGATGACAAGAAAAACCTCCGCTTAACCGTGAGCAGGATCATCATTGAAGAATTAAAGAAAATGAACATGTCGTATCCCGATTCCGGCCCCGAGCGCACCGAGGAATTGAAGAGCTTCATTGAAGTCATTAAGAATCAAAACAATGTCTGACATTGGTGCACAAAAAATGCGGCTGATAAATCAGCCGCATTATAGCTATGCATGGTGTGAAGTTAAGTCTTATTTCTTGATGGTGAAATTTCCGCCACCAATTTTGTAGCCCTCAGCATACAGCTCCACATTGTATTTTCCCGGACGGAACTGAGAAGTATTATCGTACAACATTTCAACTTTCTGATTGTTGTTTTGATATGCAATGGATTCACGAGTCGTAAATTTAGACGGCGCTCCATCCACTTCAAATTCTCCTGAGCCAGTAGCATTGTCAGCTACCACTGCTCCTTCCGGATCCAATACCCGTACATAAATGTCTTTCGCTTCCTGAGCAGTAAGCTCGTTTTCAGGCAGGTTGAACACCAACTTCAGTTTGTCAACGCGGCTCGCTTTGTACTCTTCTTTATCCTTTATTTTTCCTCTTGAATTAACAGTCAGGATTTTCAGGTTTTGCGCTTTCAAAGCAGCTGCTTTCGTTACTTTATCGCTCAGCTCTTTATTAGCAGCCGTAAAGGTTACGACCGAGTCAGTCAATTCCGCCTGGCGTTGTACCAGTCTCTCGCGCTCGCTTGTAAGTGATCCTACGTGTGTGCTTAGCGAATCGTTAGAGGCCACCAGATGTTCGTTCTCAGCTTTCAACTGAGCAATCATTTCGTCTTTCTCCGTCAGGAATTTTTCGTATTCCTTGATTTTTCCAAGATATTTGTTGGTTTCAACTTTTCTGCTGCGGCTGAATGCTAGCTTATCAGCTTCCAGTTTTTCTTTTACTTTTGTCAACTCTGTGATGTCTCCACCTAATCTTTCTACTTCTGCAATTTTGGCGTCAAGTACTGTTGATATCGAATCCAGTTTAGTTTTCGTAACAGCTAATTCTCTTGCTTTCTCAACTACCATAGATTCCTGAGTTGTCAACTCTTGTTTCTGAGTTGTAAACAGGTAGCCAAACATGGCTGTTGCTAGCCCAAGGACAACCACCATCGCCCACGCTATGCTTTGCTTATTTTTTTGTTCTTGTTGCATTGAATTAGAATTTGTTTTGTGATTTAGTTTACATGTTGACAGGTTAAAAATATGCCGGGTCTACATGGTATTGCTTTCAATGCAACCAATTCTGTGCCGAATCGGCTTCCGATGCAATTATGATCACTTCCTAATAATGCGTAAGATTCTCCGTAACAGCAAAAAAGGGCCAAAATGATGACATTTCGATCCTTTCTTGCTTAAAATCTAAGAATTGAAAATTGTGAAGTTGGCAGGAAAAGTAAAAATTGATTTTGGATTTTTGGGTAATGTTTACCCAAAATATGGTGTAACAGTACAACCCAAAGCTATGCAAAAACCCCTCTAAAGTCCTATATTGGCCTTAATATCAAAGGTCTTGCGATCCATAAAGATTAATTGCTGATATCCGTTCACTGAATAAGACGTCAATTCCCAAATATTATCCCCACGCGTGCAGGACAGTTCAATGGTCTTTTCTGACTTATATATCCTGTTGCTGGATTGAAACAAAGCTTTGACATAAATCGGCTGATGAAGACTGCTATCGGTGATGATTTTGAGATATGTGACGGGCAGATCCACATTCGGTTTTAGCCGATACTCGTAAGTCGAAGAGTCCTTTCTTTCAACCATATAACTTTGACGGTAGGAAGGTTTGTTGAGATCTGCCTGAACAAACAGTTCGAGTTCTTTTTTCCAATCAATGTCTTTCGATTCATTGGAAACCGTTTTACCATCCAACCCCACAGTTTTGGAGACGATTGGCTTCTTGTCATTCAGGTATACAATCTGATTCTCGACAAAACTTTTCAGATCAAAATAGAATTTCTCGTCTTTGTTCCGATCTTCTTCATTTTGACAAGCGCTGACAAAGGTGCCGGCCAGGGCCAAAAGAACCAGAAAGAGCTTGTTAATGGAGGTATTCAGGCTATTAGGATAAATATTGTGATGCATTTTACTTGGCTCACCGGAATGATGAATAACAAAAAAACAGAGAGCCCGGTGGGCTCTCTGCAAAATTAACACGTTTTAAACAGGTTAAGTTTACAAAATGCTCGTTCCTGTCATTTCAGCTGGCTGGGGTATTCCCATAAGCTGCAAAATGGTTGGTGCGATATCCGCCAGCTTTCCGTCTTTGATTGGCGTTTGATAGTTGTTGTCAACCAATATACAAGGCACCAGGTTCAATGAGTGCGCTGTATTAGGCGAGCCATCATCATTTCTCATGTAATCCGAGTTTCCATGATCGGCAATGATAATGGATGAATAACCATGGTTCAAGCCGGTCGTAACAACTGCCTCTACACATTGGTCCACAGTTTCACAAGCCTTCACAGCTGCCTCAAAAATACCCGTATGACCCACCATGTCCGGATTAGCAAAATTAAGGCAAACGAAATCTACCTCTTCTTTTTCCAGCTCAGCAACGATTGAATCCCTAAGACAAGGTGCAGACATTTCCGGTTGTAGATCGTATGTCGCCACTTTTGGGGAAGCACAAAGCAACCTGCTTTCTCCTACGAATGTTTTTTCTCTGCCACCAGAGAAAAAGAAAGTCACGTGAGGATATTTCTCTGTTTCAGCAATGCGAATCTGCTTCTTGCCAGCGGATTCCAAAACTTCCCCCAGGGTGTTATTAAGGTTGTCCTTATCAAAAATCACGTCTACACCCTTGAATGTATCATCATAGTTGGTCATGGTGATATAACGAAGGTTCAGTTTGTGCATATTCTGCTCGTGGAAATCCTGTTGTGTCAGCACTTCTGTGATTTCACGTCCACGGTCCGTCCTGAAATTGAAACATAATACCACATCCCCTTCTTCGATCACCGCAACTGGTATTCCTGCTGCGTCGGTAGCGATAATAGGAAGAATAAATTCATCCGTCACGCCTTCTTCGTAAGATGCCTGCACAGTTTTCAAGACATCAGCAGAAGGCACATGCTTGCCCTCGCCATGAACCATGGCATCGTAGGCCAGCTTTACACGCTCCCAACGCTTATCACGATCCATTGCATAGTACCTGCCGGTAATGCTTGCAATCTTACCGGTAGTTTGCGCCATTGAATCTGTCAGGTCCGTCAGGAAACCAAGTCCACTTTTAGGATCACAGTCGCGGCCGTCGGTAAAGGCGTGTACAAACACATTGGAAAGGCCCTTATCCGCAGCTATTTTACAAAGTCCCTTCAAATGATCAATGTGGGAATGTACCCCTCCGTCAGAAACCAGACCTATAAAATGTACCTTTTTGCCGTTTTCCTTGGCGTAATCCAATGCCTTCGTCAAAACCGGCTCCTGCCCCAAAGTACCTTCGGTAACAGCCAGGTTAATTTTAACAAGATCCTGATATACTACGCGTCCGGCGCCGAGGTTGGTGTGGCCTACTTCTGAGTTACCCATTTGTCCGTCAGGAAGGCCTACCGCCAAGCCACTTGCTTCCAGCTTGCTATTAGGATATTTTTGCAAAATACTGTCGTAAAAAGGCGTATTTGCAGCAATGACAGCTGAACGGTTTTCCTCGCCGAATTTGGCGATCCCCCAACCGTCCATGATTATAAGAATTACTTTCTTGTTCAATGTGGTGGAAAATTAAAAATTAAGAATGGTGCTGAGAGGATGATAAGACTATTCCTCTTTTTTACTTTCAACAGGCTGATTGTTTTCGTCAACAATCACGTATACCTCTTCATTGGGCCTGCGCATCATGAATTTCTCGCGCGCCCATTTTTCGAGCATCTTTGGATTTCCAAACACTTCATTGCGTTCCTTTTTCACTTGTCCGATCTTTTCGAGCAGGACGGCTTTTTCCTTTTCCAGGTCTTTCATTTTCATGCGATTGGAAACTACCACCCGCATGTTGTTATTATCAAGGAATAGTATCCACACCAACCACGCAACAAACGTGGCGATATAGAAATTTTTCATCGAATTGAGTGACCAGAATGAGTTGTTTTTCATTTTGAGATACCCTAAAACGAGAACCGGAGCTTATGGCTCCGGTTCTCAATGGAAATATTAGAATTTCAATCCTGGGAAGTATGCGCTTTCGCCAAGCTCTTCTTCGATACGCAGCAATTGGTTGTATTTCGCCATACGGTCAGAACGCGAAGCAGAACCTGTTTTGATCTGTCCTGTGTTCAATGCAACCGCAAGATCCGCGATTGTAGAATCCTCAGTTTCACCTGAACGGTGTGACATAATGCTCTTGTAGCTGTTACGTTTTGCAAGGTTAACAGTGTCAATGGTTTCAGTCAAAGAACCAATTTGGTTTACTTTAACAAGAACTGCATTGGCAATCTGTGATTCAATTCCTTGTTGCAAACGTGTTACGTTTGTTACGAACAAATCATCACCTACCAACTGGCATTTGCTACCAACAGATTCAGTCAAAGTTTTCCAACCAGCCCAGTCATCCTCATCCATACCGTCTTCGATAGAAATGATAGGATATTTAGCAACCCACTGAGTCCAGTAGTCAGCCATTTCAGGCGACGTCAGTTTACGGCCATCTGATTTTTTGAAATGGTACAATCCATTTTCGTAGAATTCAGAAACGGCAGCATCCATAGCAATGAAGATTTCTTCGCCTGGCTTATATCCAGCTTTCTCGATAGCCTGGATTACGATCTCGATAGCCTCTTCGTTGGATTTGATGTTAGGAGCAAAACCACCTTCATCACCTACGTTGGTAGAATATCCTTTGCTTTTCAAAACCGTTTTAAGTGTATGGAACACTTCAACACCCATACGTAGCGCCTGAGAGAATGTATCAGCTTTCGCAGGCATGATCATAAACTCCTGGAAGTCGATAGAGTTATCTGCGTGGCTTCCACCATTCAGAATGTTCATCATCGGAACAGGTAGGGTATTAGCATTCGTACCTCCTACGTAACGGTACAATGGAAGGTTAGCTTCCTGTGCAGCAGCCTTCGCAGCAGCCAGTGACACACCCAAAATTGCATTAGCACCTAACTTGCTTTTGTTAGGAGTACCATCCAATTCCAGCATGATTTTATCGATCAGGTTTTGTTCAAAAACCGAGCAGCCAATCAGTTCAGGGAAAATAATATCATTTACATTTTCAACCGCTTTCAAAACCCCTTTTCCAACATATACGCTCTTGTCATCATCACGAAGTTCAACGGCCTCATGCTTTCCGGTGGAAGCACCAGACGGAACAGCAGCGCGTCCTAAATAACCATTTTCGGTACGAATATCTACTTCTACTGTGGGGTTTCCTCTTGAATCCAGAATTTGTCTTGCATGTACTGATTGAATCGTACTCATTTGCAGCTTGTGGTTTTGATTAAAAAATTGAATATGTTAACGCTACAAAATAACACAAAAAAATTGTCATCCATAAACAGAAGCGCATTTAAACCTAAATTTACATACTCATTTTGCCAATCATTTAATAGGATGTTAACACGCGGTATGATTGCGCCGCTACTTCTTCGGATTGTAACGGTAGATGCTCAGACACAATTGTTTAAAAAAATGTCATATAACAAAAAATCCCTCGGTCGAGGGATTTTTTGTTATATATTTAATTTGCGCTTAGCAAACTGATGAACTCATCAAAAAGGTAGCGCGAATCGTGCGGTCCCGGAGACGCTTCCGGGTGATACTGTACTGAGAAGGCAGGATAATCCTTTCTTCTTATACCTTCAATCGTTTTGTCATTCAAATTAACGTGGGTGATCTCCACATCCGGATGGCTTTCGATCTCGTCGTGGTTGACCGCAAACCCGTGATTTTGAGAAGTTACCTCACACATTCCTGTTATCAGGTTTTTTACAGGGTGGTTCAACCCTCTGTGACCGTGATGCATTTTATATGTGTTGATACCGCTCGAAAGCGCCAGCAATTGATGGCCAAGGCATATCCCAAATAATGGCTTGCTGCTCTTAATCATCTGATTCACATTTTCCACCGCATATAACATCGCCGAAGGATCGCCCGGACCATTGGATATAAAAAATCCATCTGGTTGCCACTCCATTACTTCCTCAAATGGCGTTTTGGCCGGGAAAACTTTGCAATAGCAGCCTCTTGAAGTCAGGTTAGTAAGAATGCTTTTCTTAATACCATAGTCCATTACCGCGATCCGCCATTTACTATCCGCTTCATTTCCTACGAAGTAAGCTTCCTCGGTTGTTACCTGAGAAGATAATTCCAGGCCATCCATTGAAGGGATTTTCTTCAATTCTTCCATCAGCAAAGCTTCATCCAGAATCTCGGATGAGATAATTGCATTCATTACACCTTTCTCTCTCACGTGTCTTACCAGGTGTCTTGTATCGACATTGCTGATACCAACGATATTTGCTCTCTCAAAATACTCCTGCAACGAAAAGTCGGCAGTATCACGCGAGTAGATCTGAGAAAACGTATTGCACACCATTCCCCTGATCTTCACCGAAGCCGATTCCTCCTCATCTTCCAGTTGCACGCCATAGTTCCCAATGTGTGAATTGGTGTTGACGATGATTTGCCCATAGTACGAAGGATCAGTGTAGATTTCCTGATAACCTGTCATTCCGGTATTAAAGCAAATTTCACCGCCAGTTGTTCCATGTATTCCCAAAGCTAGTCCTTTGTATGCTGTTCCGTCTTCAAGCAACAACAGAGCTTCCTTTTTTTGATTCATATATGGTTAAATCTATTTTTTCCGCTTGTAAAGAGGTGCCCTCTTCAATGGTCTATTTAAATTTTCTGCAAAAGTACAGATTTTTACTCATAAAAAAGGGTTAAACGAAACCGTTCAACCCTTTTCCTATATTGATGTTATTACCAAAACTATTCTTTGTCAGTGTTGCCTGGTAATTCGTCTGTTTCCGGAGCTTCATCAACAGCAGGTTCTGATTCTGCAACAATTGGATGATCTGCCTTTTTCACAGGAGCCGCAGAAACTTCTGTTTCTGATCCTTCTGCTTTTTTACCGCCTCTTCTGCTACGACGTGTTTTTGCTGGTTTATCAGCGTTTGCCAATAGAAGAGCGTCATTGAAATCAACTAACTCGATTAAAGCGGTTTCCGCTGCATCACCAAGACGGCTGCCCAATTTGATGATACGGGTATATCCACCCGGACGAGCTGCAATTTTATCTGAAACAACTCCAAAAAGCTCTTTTGTAGACTCTTTGTCATTCAGATAAGAAAAAACTACCCTTCTATTGTGTGTAGAATCTTCTTTTGCACGCGTTAGCAGAGGCTCAACATACTTACGAAGTTCTTTCGCCTTTGCTAATGTTGTTTCAATTCTTTTGTGAAGAATCAAAGAGGAAGCCATGTTAGAAAGCATTGCCTTACGGTGTGATGCTGTTCTTCCTAAATGATTATCTTTCTTACCGTGTCTCATTGTTTTGTTGTTTAGTTGCTTCGAGCTGCGAGTAACTGCGCGCTACAGAATACATACTTATGATGGAATATTAATTAATCCTCGTCCAGGCGATATTTCGCCACGTCCATTCCAAATGTGAGTTGTTTGTCAGCAACAAGTTGCTCCAACTCAGTAAGAGATTTTTTACCAAAATTACGGAACTTCATCATGTCCGAAATTTCCAGCCTTACCAAATCACCAAGAGATTTAACATCTGCCGATTTCAAGCAGTTATATGCACGTACTGAAAGGTCAAGCTCAGACAATGAAGTCTTAAGAAGTTTTCTCATACGCAACATTTCTTCATCCACCTGATTGTCCTCTTCTGCTTTCTGCTTCTCAAACGTCATAGTTTGATCAGAGAACAACATAAAGTGTTGAATCAGAATATTTGCAGCACCTTTCAATGCATCCTCAGGGTGGATAGAACCATCCGTCTGAATGTCAATTAAAAGCCGTTCGTAATCCGTACGTTGCTCAACACGTGTATTTTCAACACTGTATTTAACATTCTTGATAGGTGTGTAGATCGAGTCTACTGCGATATAACCAAATGGCAATTCATTGGCACGTGGCTCGTCAGCAGGTACATATCCTCTTCCTTTGTCCAAAAGAAGCTCCATTTCGAACTCTTTTTGGTCATCAATATGACAAATTACCTGATCTGGGTTCAAAACTTCAAATGCGTTGGTAAACTTGCCAATATCACCGGCAGTAATAACCGATACATTTTTAAGATTTACTACGATTCTGCTTTCGTTCAAATCAGAAACTTTTTTAAAACGAACCATTTTAAGGTTCAGGATGATTTCTGTTACATCCTCAACTATACCTTCGATAGAAGAAAATTCATGAAGTACACCAGGGAACTTCACGCTTGTAATGGCATAACCCTCCAAAGAAGAAAGAAGTATTCTGCGTAACGCATTACCAATGGTCACGCCGTAACCTTTCTCTAAAGGCTTAAACTCAAACAACCCGTGAAAGTCATCTGCTTTTTCCATGACGACCTTATCAGGCATTTGGAAAGCTAATATTGACATAGTCCTTGCTCCTTTTATAGTAGTAAATGATAGTTGATCACGCTACCGTTACCTTTGCGATCGCAAAATTGCCGTTACCGGCTAAAAAAGCACTACCCCGAAAAAACGGGGAGTGCATGTAATATGAAGATTATTATTTAGAATACAATTCAACGATAAGCTGCTCGTTGATGTTCTCCGGAATTTGCTCGCGTTCTGGGAATGTTACAAATTTTCCAGACAATTGCTGGCCATCCCACTCCAACCAGTTAAACCCTTTGGAGCTATGTCCTGCAAGACTGTCGGTAACAGCTTCCAGAGATTTCGATTTCTCACGAACTGTCACGACCTGACCCGGGCGCAATGAATAAGAAGGAATGTTTACAATCTCACCGTCTACCAGAATGTGTTTGTGAGCGACAAGCTGACGAGCAGCACGTCTTGTAGGAGCGATTCCTAAGCGGTAAACTGTATTATCCAAACGGGCTTCACAGTATTTCAAAAGGTTTTCACCTGTGATACCCTCTTTAACTGAAGCTTTTTCAAACAAGTTACGGAACTGTCTTTCAAGTATACCGTAAATAAATTTCACCTTCTGCTTTTCCATCAATTGCAAAGCATACTCCGACTTTTTGGAACGGCGACCCTTTCCGTGAACTCCGGGAGGGTAATTTTTCTTAGCAAGCGCTTTGCTCGGGCCCATAATGGGTTCTCCGTAACGTCTTGCAATCTTTGATTTGGGACCTGTGTAACGTGCCATTAAAACTTATTGTTTACTTTATTAATTAAAAACCATTCAGTAACCCCAGTGTCCAAATTACGAATGGGTATCCTGTTACAGATACTATTTACTATACTCTACGACGCTTTGGAGGACGACATCCATTGTGAGGAAGCGGAGTAATGTCGCGGATCGTCGTTACTTCAATACCAGCATTCTGGATGGTACGGATAGCAGACTCACGACCTGATCCAGGTCCTTTAACAAAAACCTCCGCCTTACGCATTCCCAGGTCAAAAGCAACCTGTGCTGCGCTTTGTGCCGCTGTTTGAGCTGCATAAGGAGTGTTTTTCTTAGAACCACGGAATCCCATTTTACCCGCAGAACCCCAGGAGATAACCTGTCCGTTGCTGTTCGTAATAGAGATTATGATATTATTGAAAGAAGCTTTGATGTGCACCTGGCCAACAGGCTCCACGACAACAACTCTCTTCTTAGCTTTATCTTTTCTTTTATTTTGTGCCATTGCTTAGGGAATAAGTTGTGGATGCAATCCACCGCTCATTGTTTATTTAGTAGCCTTTTTCTTGTTCGCGATCGTTTTGCGTTTACCCTTACGAGTACGTGAGTTGTTCTTCGTTCTTTGTCCACGCAATGGCAATCCCTTACGATGACGAAGACCACGGTAACAAGCAATATCCATCAAGCGTTTAATGCTCAATTGCACTTCTGATTTAAGTGCTCCTTCTACTTTATATTCACCTGCAATAACCGCGCGAATAGCACCAGACTCATCATCTGTCCAGTCAATTACTTTTTTATCTACATCGACTCCTGCTTTGTCCAGAATCTTCTTAGCCGAGCTACGACCAATTCCGAAAATATAAGTCAATGAGATTTCGCCTCTTTTACGGTCGGGAATATCAACTCCTGAAATACGTGCCATAATTATTAACCTTGTCTTTGTTTATACCGTGGGTTCTTCTTGTTAATCACATATACTTTACCCTTACGGCGAATAACCTTGCAGTCCTCACTGCGCTTCTTAACTGATGCTTTGACCTTCATCTGATTAAACTTATGTGTTAATTTAAGGTGATCAACTCCTTACTTATATCTGTAGGTAATTCTTGCCTTAGATAAGTCGTAGGGAGACATTTCTAGTTTTACACGGTCTCCCGGTAATATTTTAATATAGTGCATTCTCATTTTACCTGAAATATGAGCAATCACTTCATGCTTATTTTCTAATACAACACGAAACATTGCGTTTGACAATGCTTCGAGAATTACTCCGTCTTGTTCGATTGATGCTTGTTTTGCCATTCGTAGCGTTTATTACTTTACTTCAACCATAAGGCTGGTGTTGGCCGTCACTTTTTCTATATAATCGAATGTTGTCAGAATTTCGGCTTTACCCTTGCGAACTACCACCGTGTGTTCAAAATGAGCTGAAAACTTCTTATCAGTTGTCCTGATAGTCCATCCGTCTCTTTCCTGCATCACAGTCTTTGTCCCCAGGTTAATCATTGGCTCAATTGCCAAAACCATTCCCTCACGCAGTCTAATACCTTTTCCTCTTTTACCGTAATTTGGAACTTCCGGGCTTTCGTGAAGGTCTCTCCCCACTCCATGGCCAACCAGCTCTCTTACTACACTGTAACCTCTTTGCTCCACGTAGTCTTGGACTGCGAAACCTATATCTCCGATCCGCAAACCATCGATCGCCTGATCTATTCCTTTGTATAAAGACTTTTTCGTAGCAGTTAAAAGGTCCATCACTTGTTTAGACACTTCCCCAACTGGGTAGGTATAAGCACTGTCACTATGGAAACCATTTAACTTAACTCCACAATCAATAGACACGATATCTCCATCCTTCAAAACATAGCTTCCCGGAATTCCGTGAACCACTACTTCATTAACGGATATACAGAGAGAGGCAGGAAACTTATTAAAACCCTTAAAGGAAGGAATTCCTCCGTAGTCACGAATATACTCCTCGGCAACTGCGTCTAGTTTTCCAGTAGTAACACCAGGTTTTACCCAGTTAGCTACCTCAGCGTGCGCTTTTCCAAGAACCTGCGCACTATCCTTAATAAGCTGTATCTCTTCCTCCGTTTTTAAATAAATCATTTCCTGATCAGATAGCCACGCTCTCCGTTCTACCTTTAACTCGTCCTGATTTCATCAAACCTTCATATCTGCGCATCAACAGATAGCTTTCTACTTGTTGCAATGTATCCAAAACAACCCCCACCATAATCAGCAGTGAAGTTCCTCCAAAGAAATGCGCAAAGTCCGTTGAAACTCCCAGTAAACTTGCAAAAGCCGGCAGGGTAGCCACGATAGCTAACATTAGAGAACCCGGGAAGGTAATGCGATCCAAAACAGAGCTAATATATTCAGACGTCTGCTGACCTGGCTTCACACCTGGTATAAACCCACCACCCCGTTTCATGTCATCCGCAATTTGTTGCGGGTTAACTGAAATCGCAGTATAAAAGAATGTGAAAACAATGATCAAAACTGCAAAAAGCAAGTTGTACTGCCATGTAGTATAATTAGCAAAAATCGTAGCTACGTTACTTGCAAAATCACTTTTTTCAGCGAAGTAAGATGCCCCCAGTGATGGGATAAACATCAAAGCCTGCGCAAAAATGATTGGCATCACACCCGCTGCGTTCAGTTTCAAAGGCAAATACTGGCGCTGGCCACCCATAACTCGGTTACCTACCACTTGCTTTGCATACTGTATCGGAATTCTACGAACAGCCTGTGTCAACATCACAGCTCCCATTATCACGAAATACAGTGCAACGATTTCAAGAACAAAAAGCAAAATCCCTCCGCTACCTCTCGAAACGAATTCCTTATAAATAGCACCAGGGAATCGGGAAACAATACCAATCATGATCAGCATTGAAATTCCATTACCAATTCCTTTATCCGTAATTCTTTCTCCCAGCCACATGCAGAACATGGTACCGGCAGTCAGTACGAATACTGAAGAAATGGAGAATAGGCTTCTGGTTACCAACAGGGCCTCATCTGGTACCGTTGTATTCAAGTAAGCAGTTCCTTGCACAAGGGTTACAACAATGGTAAGAACCCTTGTAATCTGGTTTAATTTTTTACGACCGGATTCCCCTTCTTTTTGCATCTTTTGAAAATATGGCAATGCCATAGTTAACAATTGAATCGCAATAGAAGCAGAAATGTAAGGCATGATACCCAACGCAAAAATGGAAGCCTTACTAAAGGCTCCACCCAGAAAGGTATCCAAAAGACCTAACAAGCCTTGGGAAGAAACATTCATTTGGTCGGGCTCAACACCCGGCAACGCTACGTAAGACCCCAAACGGAAGATCGTTATAAACAAAAGAGTGTTGAGAATACGTGTTCTCAACTCCTCAATTGCAAATATGTGTTTTATAGTCTCTAAAAATCGTTTCATCTTGTGGGCTTACATTAGCTGTCCGAATTCAACAACTTGTGTTTGAAGAACAGCAATATTATAGTTTAACCGCTTTACCTCCTACTTTCTCAATAGATTCAACAGCTGACGCTGAGAAACCATGAGCCTGAACCTCAACCGCCGTCGAAATCTCCCCTCTATTCAAGATTTTCACAAGATCTTTTTTAGCACAAAGACCATTCTCACGAATTAATTCAAGGGTTACTACACTCGCACCTGTCTTTTCAGCAAGCGCCTGAATAGCATCCAGATTTAGAGCCTTGTATTCAACTCTATTAATATTGTTAAATCCGAATTTAGGTAACCGTCTTTGAAGTGGCATCTGCCCTCCTTCAAATCCTACCTTCCGGCTATAACCCGAGCGGGATTGAGCTCCTTTGTGTCCACGTGCAGCAGTACCACCTTTTCCGGATCCCTGACCACGTCCAACTCGCTTTCCTACCTTAACGGAACCCGAAGCCGGTTGTAATGAACTAAGATTCATACTATTCGTATATGTTAAATTTCCTCAACTTTAACCAAATGGCTTACCTTGCGAATCATTCCCGCAATAGCATCGCTGTTTTCTTTCTCTACTGATCTGTTCAACTTACCAAGACCTAGCGCCTTAATTGTAAGCTTCTGTCTCTCTGGACGATCAATGGTGCTCTTAACTTGTGTAATACGTACTTTTGACATGATTACTCTCAGATATAGGAAAATCCAATGAGGATTAACCGTTGAATACTTTCTCTAATTTAACGCCACGTTGGAAAGCAACCTGATGCGGAGCCCTCATTTTCAAAAGTGCATCAATTGTAGCTTTGATAACATTATGTGGATTAGAAGATCCCTTGGATTTAGCAAGTACATCCTTGATACCAGCACTTTCAAGTACCGCCCGCATAGGACCACCCGCAAGAACACCAGTACCAGGAGCCGCCGGTTTGATCAATACAAAACCTCCGCTAAATTTACCTTCCATCTCGTGAGGAACAGTATGTTTTAACATTGGAATTTGAATCAGGTTTTTCTTAGCGTCATCAATTCCTTTCGCAATTGCGTCAGTAACTTCATTGGCTTTACCTAAGCCATAACCAACTACTCCGTTTCCGTCACCAACCACAACTATGGCCGAAAAGCTGAAACGACGACCACCTTTTACTACTTTTGCTACCCGATTGATCGCTACAACGCGTTCTTTCAAGTCAGATTCGTTAACCTTTGAAGGTTTTGTATTTGTAGACATAGTCTTTGTTATACTTAGAATTTCAGGCCACCCTCACGAGCTCCTTCGGCCAATGCTTTTACTTTTCCATGATACAAATATCCGTTACGATCAAAAACTACCGCCTGAATACCTGCTTCCTGTGCCTTTTCAGCTATTTTCTTTCCTACCTGAAGAGCAACTTCAACATTAGAGTTTTCTTTTCTTCCTCCCAGGTCAACGGATGATGCACTCGCAAGAGTAACACCATTAATATCATCTATAATTTGCGCGTAAATGCTGGTGTTCGAACGGAAAACCGATAAACGGGGGCGTTCAGAACTGCCTTTCACTTTCTTCCGAATGTGAAATTTTAAGCGTTGTCTTCTATCTGCTTTTGCGTTAGCCATTTTTAATCTTATCTAACTTTGTTTATAACATTACTACGTGGCAACGCACTACTTCTTAGAGGCAGACTTACCTGCTTTACGACGAACTACTTCACCAACAAAACGTATACCTTTTCCTTTATAAGGCTCGACTTTACGCAACGATTTAATTTTCGCAGCTACTGAACCTATCAGCTCCTTGTCAATTCCTTCCAAAATCACTTTTGGATTCTGACCTTTTTCAGAAGTAGTTGTCAATTTAATTTCTGTAGGTATCGCCATGAAAATATTATGAGAGTAACCTAATTGCAACTCCAACACATTATTAGCAGCACTGGCTTTATAACCTACACCAATAATCTCTAACTCCTTCTTGTATCCAGCATCTACTCCAATCACCATGTTATTGATAAGAGAGCGATACAGTCCGTGCAAAGCCTTGTGGCGCTTTTGCTCGGTTGGACGGGTAACTTTCAGTTCGTTACCTTCAATCTCCACAGTGATATCGCTATCTACTGCTTGTGAAAGTGACCCCTTAGGTCCTTTTACCGACACTACGTTACCTTCCGCAACAGACACCGAAACGCCTGCCGGTAAAACGATAACTTTATTTCCTATTCGTGACATTTCCTGAATAACTTTAAAATATTAATACACGAAACATAACACTTCACCACCAACATTGAGTGTTTTAGCTTCTTTATCCGTCATTACACCCTTAGATGTAGAGATAATCACTGTACCTAAACCACCTAGAACGCGGGGTAATGTTGATGAACCTGAATATTTACGCAGTCCAGGCTTACTAACCCTCTCCAATTTAACAATTGCAGATTGCTTTGTCACAGGATTGTATTTCAGAGCTATTTTGATCGTTCCCTGAGGACCTACTTCATCAAATTTATAACTCTGAA
Source organism: Dyadobacter pollutisoli (assembly GCF_026625565.1). Taxonomy (NCBI): domain Bacteria; kingdom Pseudomonadati; phylum Bacteroidota; class Cytophagia; order Cytophagales; family Spirosomataceae; genus Dyadobacter; species Dyadobacter pollutisoli. Next base: position 6,852,948 of record NZ_CP112998.1, on the reverse strand, counting down.
TATACCCTTTATCAAAAAGTACTTTTGTAATCTCTTTTTTTATGTTGGATGCAGGTATCTCAACAACCCTGTGCTTCGCTTTGATAGCGTTTCTGAGTCTCGTCAGATAGTCTGCTATGGGATCCGTTAACATTTTTATGCCTAGTTTAAACACCCCTTTTAAACGGGAGTGCAAAGTTAAGTAATTGAAATCAGAATTGAAAGTATCTTACCAACTTGATTTTGTAACACCCGGAATTTTTCCATCAGAGGCCATGTCCCGGAACAGAACTCTCGAAATCCCGAATTTTCGCATATATCCACGAGGTCTTCCCGTGATTTTGCATCGGTTATGCAGACGAACAGGAGAAGAGTTACGTGGTAACTTGTCAAGACCCACCCAATCACCAGCTGCTTTCAACTTCGTACGCTTCTCAGCATAACGAGCAACTAGCTCTTGTCTTTTTCTCTCCCGTGCTTTAACTGATTCTTTTGCCATTGTCGGTAAATATCTTATATTAAGAATTATCCTTATTTATTCACATTAGTAAAGGGCATACCCAGTGCTTTCAACAACTCATAACTTTCTTCGTCTGAATTGGTTGAAGTAACAAATGTGATATCCATTCCTGTAATTTTATTCACCTTTTCGATGCTTATTTCAGGAAATATAATTTGCTCTTTAACACCAAACGTGTAGTTACCGCGTCCATCAAAACCCTTATCGCTGATACCTTTAAAGTCTCTAACACGGGGCATTGCGATAGCTGTCAAACGATCCAGAAACTCATACATACGATCTCCGCGCAAAGTAACTTTCGCTCCAATCGGCATGTTCTCACGCAGTTTGAAGTTCGAAACCGCCTTTTTAGAAATAGTTGCAATCGCTTTCTGTCCTGTGATTAGGCTTAGCTCTTCAACCCCTGTATCAACAAGCTTCTTATCCGCTACTGCTGCACCGATACCTTTATTGATAACGATTTTGGTCAGGCGAGGAACCTGCATGCTTGATTTGTACTGAAATTTTTCCTTCAGCTGCGAAACAACTTCGCTTACGTATTTTTCTTTTAGTCTTGGCTGTGCCATTTTTTTAAATTTATTATCGTGGATTACCGACCCACTGCTTAATTATAAATTCAACTAATTCTGAAATTGTGGACTACAAAATGTTTCCAGTCTTTTTCGAATACCGTTGCAACTTTCCTTTATCGTCAGCTTTACGGCCAGTTCTTGTTGCTTCTCCTGTTTTAGGATCTACAACCATCAGGTTGCTGATATGAATAGCACCTTCGCGTTTTTCAATACTACCCTGAGGATTTTGTGCATTAGGTTTCACATGTTTTGTGATCAAATTCACTCCTTCAACAGTAGCTCTTAGCTTTTCTACAAGCACTTTCTTAATTACACCTGTCTCGCCCTTTGCGTTACCTGAAATTACCTTCACAGTGTCTCCACTGCGAACATGCAATTTAGCTGGTGCCTTTTTATTTTTACTTTCCATTTGAGGTATTCTCTTTTCAGTTTAAAGAAATACTTACACTTTGATTTCTTACAACACTTCAGGTGCCAATGATACAATCTTCATAAACTGCTTTTCGCGCAGCTCCCGTGCAACCGGGCCAAAGATACGTGTACCACGAGGTTCATCATTGTTGTTCAATAAAACTGCCGCGTTATCTTCAAACCGGATATAAGTACCATCCTTACGTCGTACTTCCTTTTTGGTTCGTACCACAACGGCTTTTGAAACCGTTCCTTTTTTCATATTGCTCGAAGAAAGAGCAGACTTTACTGTTACGACGATCTTATCGCCTACTGAGGCATAGCGTTTGCCAGTTCCACCAAGTACACGAATTACGAGTACTTCCTTCGCTCCACTGTTGTCTGCTACCGACAGTCTTGATTCTTGCTGTACCATTGTTACTTAGCTCTTTCAAGGATTTCTACTAATCTCCAACGCTTATTTTTACTTAGCGGACGAGTTTCCATCACACGGATCGTATCACCGATTCCCACCTGATTTGTTTCGTCATGCACCATTAGCTTGGTAGTTTTAGTCATAAACTTACCATACTTGGCATGCTTCACTTTACGCTCAACAGTGATCACACAGGATTTCTCCATTTTGTTGCTCACTACTTTGCCTACTCTTTCTTTACGTAAATTTCTTTCTGTTGCCTCCATAATTTCTAAACTGATTTACTGTTGGTTAGTTTTAGCCGACAGCTCTGTTAAGAGTCTTGCAATTTCCTTACGTGAGGCGCGAATACGCAAAGGGTTTTCGATTGGAGAAATAGCGTGAGCAAATTTCAACCTTAGTAAGCGCTCTCTCTCTTGGGCGATCTGCTCTTTAAGCTGATCTTGCGACAGATCCTTTATTTCTTTACTAGTCATTGCTTTAAATAATTAGCGTTCTTAATACATTTGGGATAACCCTATTCCTGATAATCCCGACGTACCACGAACTTGGTTTTAATTGGCAACTTTTGTGCAGCCAAACGCAATGCTTCATTTGCGGTATCCAGTGCAACACCAGTCGCTTCGAAGATGATTGTACCCGGCTTAACTGGAGCTACCCAATATTCAGGAGCACCCTTACCTTTACCCATACGAACCTCTGCAGGTTTTTTGGTAATTGGCTTGTCTGGGAAAACACGGATCCAAACCTGACCTTCGCGTTTCATAGCACGTGTTACCGAGATACGGGCCGCTTCAATCTGGCGTGCAGTCAACCAACCTGGTTCAAGAGCTTTGATAGCAAATGATCCGAAAGCGATCTCATGTCCACGAGTTGCCAGACCGTTATATGATCCTTTTCCCTTTTGTTGCTTGCGAAATTTTGTCCTTTTCGGCTGTAACATGATTCTAATCTATTTGACCCGGCCTAAACCGGAAAATGTCTGATTACTTCTTCTTATTCTTATTTCTTTTGCGACGGTCGGCTTCACTTCCGCCTCCTCCGCCTTCACCGCGAGGAGCACCATCGTTTCCACCGCGACCACCTCTTCTGTCTCTGCCGCCACGATCATTTCCACCGCGATCGCTTCCGCCAGATGCACTTCTTTCAGCTCTGTCAGAAGCAGCTGTTGCTGCACTTGGAGTCAAATCACGCTTTCCGTACAACTCACCTTTGAAGATCCAAACTTTGATACCTATTTTTCCATAGATAGTTTGAGCTTCTGAAATTGCGTAGTCGATATCTGCTCTCAATGTATGAAGCGGTATACGACCTTCTTTATACTCTTCCGTACGTGCCATCTCTGCACCACCCAGACGTCCCGCGAGACGAATCTTAATTCCCTGGGTTCCTACACGCATAGCGGATGCAATTGATTGCTTCATTGCTCTACGGTAAGAGATACGAGCCTGCAATTGTTGAGCGATTGCCTCACCTACCAATTTAGCATCGATCTCAGGACGTTTGATCTCGTAGATGTTAATCTGAACATCCTTTCCTGTGATCTTCTTAAGCTCTTCTTTAATTTTATCAACTTCGCTACCACCTTTACCAATTACAATTCCCGGACGGGCAGTATGGATGGTCAATGTGATACGTTTTAGCGTACGTTCGATAACTACTTTTGAAATCGATCCTTTTGGGATACGCGCTTTGATGTAGTTACGGATTTTTTCGTCCTCAACTAATTTGTCAGAGAAGTCCTTTCCTCCATACCAACTTGACTCCCATCCTCTAACAATTCCTAGTCTCAGACCTATAGGATTAACCTTTTGTCCCATTCGATATAGATCGTTTTACTTATGATTCGGTGATTACTGCTTGTTTATCTGCACCAGAGGTCGAAACCGACGCGTCGTCTATCACGATTGTAATGTGGTTCGACCGCTTACGGATTCTGTGTGCTCTTCCTTGAGGTGCAGGGCGCAAGCGCTTTAACATACGTCCACCGTCTATAAATACGGTTTTAACAATAAGATCTGCGTCTTCCAGCTTCGCATCTTCATTCAATTGTTGCCAGTTGGCTACAGCAGAAAGTAAAACTTTATGCAAAACTGGTGAAGAGGCTCTTGGTTGAAACTTTAAAAGTGCCAACGCTTTGCTGACCTTTTGTCCGCGAATCATGTCGGCTACTAATCTCATCTTCCGAGGAGAAGTAGGCACATCTTTTAATATAGCTCTTGCTTCCATGTTCTTTCAGATATAGGCTCGTTCTTGTTCAGAACCAGCTATCGTCGACTAATTATTTTCTACCTTTATCTTTTTTTGCTGTGTGGCCACGGAAGTTACGTGTTGGAGAAAACTCTCCCAGTTTGTGACCAACCATGTTCTCAGTTACATAAACAGGGATAAACTTGTTTCCGTTATGAACCGCAAATGTATGCCCGATAAAATCAGGCGAAATCATTGAGCGTCGAGACCATGTTTTGATAACTGACTTGCGAGCAGCACTGTTCATCACAGTTACTTTATTCTCAAGACGAAAGTCGATATACGGTCCTTTTTTTAATGAGCGTGCCATGTTATACTATTATTTTTTACGACGGCTGATAATCAATTTCTCAGAATGCTTATTACGGTCACGAGTTTTGAGACCCTTTGCAAATTGACCATTTCTTGACCGAGGCTGCCCTCCGGACGAACGGCCCTCACCACCACCCATTGGGTGATCGACTGGGTTCATTGCAACACCACGTACACGTGGACGACGACCTAACCATCTTCTGCGACCTGCTTTACCCAAAGCAACATTCATGTGACTTGCATTGGATACAGTTCCAACAGTAGCGATGCAAGTAGAAAGGATCATTCTCATTTCGCCAGAAGGCATTTTAAGAACTGCATATTTGCCTTCTCTTGCTACAAGTTGTGCATAAGCTCCTGCGCTTCTTGCAAACTGGCCTCCTTTGCCAGGAGTAAGCTCAATGTTGTGAACAATTGTACCGATAGGCATTGCACTTAATGGAAGTGCGTTTCCAACTTCGGGAGCAACTGAATTACCAGAAACAATTACCTGCCCAACTTTCAATCCGTTAGGAGCAATGATGTATCTTTTTTCCTGATCTTCAAACTGAACAAGGGCGATGCGCGCTGAACGGTTTGGATCATATTCTATTGTAAGAACGGTAGCCGGTGCATCGAAGCGATTTCTTTTGAAATCTATAACACGATACTTCCTTTTATGACCACCACCTATATATCGCATGGTCATGTGTCCCTGGCTATTACGACCACCCGTTCTCTTGATGGTTTCCAGAAGACTTTTCTCAGGTTTCGCTGTTGTGATCTCCTCAAATGTAGGAGCCGAGCGGAAACGCTGACCAGCACTTGTCGGTTTTAATTTTTTAACTGCCATTTGCTATTAACTCGTCAAAGATTTGAATCGCTCAACTATTCTTATGCTTCACCGTAGATATCGATGATCTCGCCTTCAGCTACCGTTACAATAGCCTTCTTGATAGTTGACGTTTTTCCACTTACAAATTTACCTCCCGAAGTGCGGGATTTACTTTTACCAATGCTGCGCATGGTGTGAACGCTTTCTACGGTAACCCCGAACAGTTTTTCAATAGCCTTTTTGATCTCTACTTTATTAGAAGTAAGGGACACTTCGAAGGCATATTTTCCTTGACCACCCTGAGCCGTTACCTTTTCGGTTATAATCGGACGTTTCAGTACACTCATCGTTATTTGTTCAATTGGGTTTCCAAAATAGACAGAGCAGATTCACTTATCAAAAGACGGTCTGCATACATCAGGTCATAAGTATTGACCGCGTCCACTGTTGTAACTTTTGCTTTTGGAATGTTACGGCTTGACAGATATACATTGCTGTCAACAGATGGAAGAATCAGTAATGTCTTTGTATTCACTAATGAAAGCGAGTTCAAAACATTCAAATACGATTTTGTTTTCGGGGCATCAAATGAAAATGCTTCAAGAACTGAAATCGAATCAGATTTAGCTTTGGCAGAAAAAGCCGACTTACGAGCCAATGCTTTTACTTTCTTGTTGATTTTAAAACCATAGTCACGAGGTCTTGGTCCGAATATACGACCACCACCTACAAACACAGGAGATTTAATGCTACCTGCACGGGCACCACCGGTTCCCTTTTGACGTTTGATTTTACGAGTAGAGTGATTCACCTCTGCACGTTCCTTAGACTTGTGCGTGCCTTGGCGTTGGTTAGCCAGGTACAGCTTCACATCGAGATAGATCGCATGGGTGTTCGGTTCAATGCCAAAGATCTCCTCCGACACACTTACCTTCTTCCCGGTATCTTCTCCTTTTATATTTAATACGGACAGTTCCATTGGTACTATTTCTCAATGATTAGAAATGAATTCTTTGAACCCGGTACAGAGCCACTTACAACCAAAAGGTTTTGCTCAGGTATCACTTTCAGAATACGTAAATTCTGAATTTTTACACGATTGTTACCCATGCGTCCACCCATACGAATGCCTTTAAATACGCGTGATGGGAATGAACAGGCACCAATCGAACCTGGGTGGCGGGCTCTGTTGTGCTGACCGTGAGTCTGACCTCCTACCCCGGCGAAACCATGGCGTTTTACAACACCCTGAAAACCGCGGCCTTTGGCAGATCCAACAACGTCAACAAACTCACCTTCTTCAAAGATATCCTGTACGGATAATGAAGTTCCAAGTTCATGCTCCACTTCGAATTCCTTAAACTCAACCAATTTTTGCTTGGGAGTTGTGTTGGCTTTTTTGAAGTGACCAATCATAGGCTGTGAAGAGCTTTTCTCTTTCTTCTCTCCAAAACCTAGTTGGATAGCTTTATAGCCATCCTTTTCTTCGGACCTAACTTGTGTAACAACACAAGGACCAGCTTGGATCACAGTACATGCCAGAGCCTGCCCGTCAGCATTGTACAAACTAGTCATTCCGATTTTCTTACCTATTAAACCAGACATGTTTTGAAATTAAAATTAGCAGGTAAAACCCTTATTCTTTAAAACGGACTGCAAAGGTAAAAAATCAATTTTTAGTATCCTAGCAGTATTAAAATATTTCTCGCTGATTATCAGCAAAAAAGGTCAGATGTTGAACACATCTGACCTCCGTTTTCCGAAACCTGAAAGCTTCCCGTTAAGAAAGTACTTCTTTTGTTTCTTCTGAGCTCAGATGTGGTTTCCGGAGACCGGACCTTCATCCAATTTATATTCTTGACTTAATCAAATAAGTCGCTTAAACTACACTTTAATCTCTACGTCAACCCCGCTTGGCAATTCAAGTTTCATCAGGGCATCAACTGTTTTTGCGCTAGTAGAGAAGATATCAACCAAACGTTTGTAAGTACAAAGCTGGAATTGTTCTCTTGACTTCTTGTTAACGTGTGGAGAACGAAGAACAGTAAACTTCTCTGTCTTTGTTGGCAAAGGAATTGGGCCACTTACAACCGCTCCTGTAGCCTTTACTGCTTTTACAATCTTCTCAGCTGACTTGTCAACCAGATTGTGGTCAAACGACCTTAGTTTGATACGAATTTTTTGATTCATCTTTCTTTATTATTTCCGGTTCTGAGAATACTTGAACGAAACTTGTTCCGACAATCCACAAGTGAAAGAACCATTTACTTCACTTGCTTAATATTTATAAATAAAATGGTGTGTGTTAACTGAATAACACACACCAATGTTTTATGCTTTAACTAAGCCTTTCGCTTTTTCAATTACCTGTTCTGCGATATTGTTTGGAACGATTTCGTAGTATGCAAATGTCAAAGAAGCAGTAGCGCGTCCGGATGACATTGTACGAAGATCTGTTACATATCCGAAAAGTTCAGACAACGGAACATCACATTTGATAACCTGCGCTCCATTACGTGAATCCATACCTCTCATCAAACCACGACGACGGTTAAGGTCACCTGTGATAGGTCCTGTGTACTCATCAGGTGTAAGCACTTCTACGTGCATAATCGGCTCCATCAATTTAGAACCCGCATGACGTGCAGCTTCTTTGAACCCAATTTTAGCCGCCAATTCGAAGGATAGTGCATCTGAATCGACATCGTGGAATGAACCGTGGAACAAACGCACTCTCATTGAATCCAAAGGATATCCTGCAAGAGCACCATTTGACATAGAAGCTTCAAAACCTTTTTGTATCGGAGCGATAAATTCACGAGGAATAGTACCACCTACGATCTGGTTAACAAACTGCAAACCTGTTTTTGGTTCTTTGCCTTCTTCGTTATCGTCACGTGGTCCGATTTCGAATACGATATCGGCAAACTTACCGCGACCACCTGTTTGCTTCTTGTAAACTTCACGGTGTTCAAAATTCTTAGTAAGAATCTCTTTGTAAGCTACCTGAGGAGCACCTTGGTTTACTTCCACTTTGAACTCACGACGCATACGATCGATGATGATTTCAAGGTGAAGCTCACCCATTCCTTTAATGATCGTCTGTCCGGTTTCTTCGTTACTTTCAACTTGCAACGTAGGATCTTCCTCGATCAATTTAGTAATAGCCTTAGAGAAGTTATCGCTGTCAGCCGCTTTCTTAGGCTCGATAGCATAACCGATTACCGGCTCAGGGAACACCATTGATTCAAGAATAATTGGATTCTTTTCATCAGATAATGTATCACCAGTCTTAATATCCTTGAAACCTACAACCGCTCCAATATCACCCGCTTCAAGACGATCAATTTGATTTTGCTTGTTAGCATGCATTTGGAAAATACGAGAGATACGCTCCTTGTTTCCTGAACGGTTGTTCAAGATGTAAGAACCCGAATCAAGGTATCCTGAGTAGGAGCGAATAAAACAAAGACGTCCTACATAAGGGTCAGTTGCAATCTTAAATGCTAATGCACAGAAAGGATCAGAATCCGTTGGTTGACGTGAAATTTCAAGCCCCGTACGCGGATCAGTCCCTATAATGCTTTCGCGATCCTGAGGTGAAGGCAAAATAGCCATCACGTAATCAAGCATCGTTTGAACACCTTTGTTTTTGAATGAAGAACCGCAAACCATAGGAACGATTTTCATGCTGATCGTTGCTGCACGTAAAGCCGCAAGAATTTCGTCTTCTGAAATTGAAGTTGGATCTTCAAAGTATTTTTCCATTAAAGTGTCGTCGAATTCGGCAACAGCTTCAAGTAATTTTTCTCTCCATTCAGTTGCTTCCTCAAGCATATCATCAGGAATAGGAACTTCCCTGAAAGTCATCCCTTTATCTTCTTCATTCCATTCGATGCCACGGAAGTTTACCAAGTCGACTACACCCCTGAAAGAATCTTCAGCACCAATCGGCAATTGAAGAGGAACAGCGTAGCTTCCAAGCATTTCTTTAACCTGTGTACAAACTTTCAAAAAGTCTGCACCGGAACGGTCCATTTTATTTACGAAACCGATACGCGCAACGTTGTAATTGTTAGCCAGACGCCAGTTAGTTTCAGATTGAGGCTCAACACCATCAACCGCACTAAAAAGGAATACAAGACCATCCAATACACGAAGTGAGCGATTTACTTCAACTGTAAAGTCAACGTGCCCCGGTGTATCGATAATGTTAATATGATATTTCTCACCACGGTAGTTCCAATCAACAGTTGTAGCAGCTGACGTAATTGTAATACCACGCTCTTGCTCCTGCTCCATCCAGTCCATTGTAGCAGCACCATCATGTACTTCTCCAATTTTGTGGCTTACCCCTGCGTAATAAAGGATACGCTCCGTTGTGGTTGTCTTACCTGCATCAATGTGCGCAGCAATACCAATGTTTCTTGTTAATCTTAGATCACGTGCCATGACAGATGGTGATGTGTTATTTTATATTCGATGTGCAATTCAATCCGAAGCATTTTGAACTTTTTGAAGACTACAAAACACAGTGCTTCCAAAAATTCAGAGCGCAAAAGTATAAATTGTTGATTATAAAAACAATTATGAGGAGGTTAATTTTTTATTTAATTCAAAAACAGATGACAAAATTTACAGATGACTCAGTGGCACACCTTAAATTCAGCTGTACTATCCCGTTTCCAATCCACTGTACTGACCATGGACATAGAGCTAACACAAATGGTTTTAATGTTGGTGGCAAAAAGATAGCATTCTTTTAATTCCTTGTTTTGACTAAGATCAATAGCGATTTGGGTCCAGTTGGTCTGCCCATCCACCATCACCCGTTTTAATTTTACCGCTTTAGTTAAGTCAATTGACAATTTATTGGGATCTATAATATGAGCCTCCTCTAGTTCAGTGTGTTTACTAAAATCGAGGTCAACCACTCCATCACAATACACATGAAGAATCCTCAGAGCAGGATACTTACTTATTTTCGCTCCATGAAGCTCTTTACCGCATTTCATGATCTCCAATTTTGGATGATCTCCTAATGTCAAGTTCGACAATGCACCCATGGTTGTAATCATTTTCAATTCTTTACAACCAGAAACATCAAGACTTCGTATCCCAAAGTTGGTAATCAATTGCAACGAGTTAAGCAACTTAAGGTCACCGATGTTAAAGGACTTTACCTGACTACTTTCCAGCCTCAAATGTCTTAGACTATTAACTTTTCCAAAGTTTAATACACTAAGAGTAGTGCAAAACATACAATGAGCGGCAGGCTGATAGTCAAAATATTGAAGCTTTTTATTCTGGCTAAAGTCTAATGTATCAACCGTCAAGCCCTTACTGCTAAAATACCGGAGGTTTGTAAACCCGTCAATCCCTTTCAACGAAGTACTTACCCCAATCGGCTCACTTATGATCAAAGTATCAACTTCTTTAATGTCCCGATACAAAACAAATCCGTCCGGTACAGCAACCGGATCTATCTTCTGTTTGATAAGGTACGACTCGAAGTTGGAAGACAATGCAATTTTGGAAGTATCTGTGTATGCTCTCTCAGGAGCGACAACAACTGGATCAACCTCCTTCTTATCCTTTTTACAGGCCAAAAATAGAGTGGAAAGACATAGTAGAAAAAGATAAAGAATTCGCATAATAACAGATGACCGGTTTGTTAATGAGTAGCTATGTAAGTGGTTGAAAATTATTCAATTTGCCAGTCATAAGCAAAAGATATCAACTTTCAGTTACAAACAAAAAGCCGGATACTGCAAATGCAGCATCCGGCTTGATATTATTAACTTCGGACTCCCTAGAACCTGAAGTGTGAGAACGCCTTGTTGGCATCTGCCATACGGTGCGTATCGTCTTTCTTTTTTACAGCAGCTCCTTCACCTTTTGCAGCGGCGATAATTTCACCTGCCAAACGGTCAACCATTGTTTTTTCTCCGCGTTTACGGGAGTAGTTGATCAACCATTTCATCCCCAATGATTGCTTACGCTCAGGACGAACTTCGGTTGGAACCTGAAAAGTAGCACCACCTACACGGCGGCTTTTTACTTCAACAGATGGAGTTACATTGTTCAATGCTTTTTTCCATGTTTCAAGACCGTTTTCGCTGGTCTTTTTCTCAACTAATGCCAAAGCATCGTAGAAAATGGTAAATGCAATGCTCTTCTTTCCTTCGAACATCAGGTTGTTAACAAACTTGGTCACCTGAACATCCCTGAACTTCGGATCAGGAAGGATATATCTTTTCTTTGGTTTCGACTTTCTCATTTTGTCTTAATTTTTTTACACGAGGTTTCGTTTTGCAACTTATTCACCCGGAACAAAACCCGGATTACTTCCCTTTTATCAGATTAATTACTTAATAAAAGCAGAGAGAGTTACTTTTTATTTTTTCTTACCTTTTGTTGGCGCTGCCTGAACTTGTCCTGGTTTTGGACGCTTAGCACCATACTTAGAACGACGTTGTTTACGTCCGTTAACACCAGCGGTATCCAATGCACCACGAATAATGTGGTAACGAACACCTGGTAAATCTTTCACACGACCACCGCGGATCAAAACGATCGAGTGCTCTTGCAGGTTGTGGCCTTCTCCTGGGATGTAGGCATTCACCTCTTTGTTGTTGGAAAGACGAACACGGGCTACTTTACGAAGAGCGGAGTTCGGTTTCTTTGGCGTTGTAGTGTACACCCTGGTGCACACACCCCTACGCTGAGGGCAGGAATCCAAAGCCGGCGACTTGGATTTCCATGTAATGGTCTCTCTACCTTTACGGACTAATTGTGAAATAGTTGGCATTTAACAAATTGATTTTGACTAGGTTACTTTACCAGTCTATTGTTATATAAACAGTTTTCCCGAAAAATCGGACTGCAAAAGTAAGAAACTCGCATTGATTTACAAACTGTTAGTATATTTTTTTACAAAAGCGTTTAAAACAAACTATTGGTATATATTTGAGAACAATGGTTCATGTTATATTGGCTGGTGCATACCTGAGGCCAATTTTGGGTAAAAAAAACACGAAGTAACTGGCTGAATAAAAATCTTCATGTATAATATCCGGAATTTTATTTCCAAACGTTGTTTATTAGTATTGCTTTTCAAAAACCCATTGTGCGCGTCGATCGTTTGATTTTATACTTTACATTATGAAACTTTTGCGAAGTCATTTAACCCTCATACTTTGTCTGGTTACAATAAGTGTGTACCTCTCTGGCTGCAACTCAGCTATGCAAGCTTACAAGGACGGGCAAAAGAAATTTTCAAACGGAGAATATGAACTTGCCATTAAAGGATTTCAGAAAGCTGCCGCGGCGAATTACGAGCCCTTGAAAACCAACTACCTCATCGCGGAGTCATACCGGCTCTCCAACCGCTTCAAAGAATCTATACCTTATTATCAAAAAGCGCTGGATGGTGGCCTGGTTAGTCCTGACGCAAAATTTCAATATGCATATGCCTTAAAGACCAATGGTCAGTATGCAGAAGCAGCCACTCAATTTGCGGCTTTTGCAAAAGACACAGCCGGTGCCAAGAATTTGCAGGAAAGAGCATTGCGAGAAGTTGAAATTCTCAGAATTGCAGATCGTCTCAAAACTGAGAAAATGGAGGTTGAACTGAAAGATATCCCGCTTAATACAGCAGGTTCTGAATTTTCGCCGACCATCCTAGGCAGCGAGCTGGTATTTTCCTCTTCAAAAAAGGACCAGATCTATAAAAACAATGGCCAGGCAATGTTGGGTCTTTACAAAGTATCCATCTCGCAAGATGCAGGCACCACACAAGGCACTCCCGTCCTATTCAGCAAGGAAATATTTGCCGGGGATGCCAATGAAGCCTCTCCAGCATTTTCACCTGACGGTAAGACCCTCGTTTTTGCCCGTGGAAACAATGGTAAAAAGAAAGGCACACTCGATGTCGATCTTTATATGAGCCGCAATGTGGGAGGTCAATGGACCATTCCAGCTATTCTGCCTATCAATGATTCTCTTTCATGGGACGGCTCGCCGGCTTTCTCGCGAGACGGTAAAACGCTTTACTTCGCCTCCAACCGCGCAGGCGGAGCAGGTGGGATAGACCTTTACCGTACCAATATGGACGCCTCGGGACGTTTCAGCAAACCTGTAAACATGGGCAGGGACATTAATACCGCAGGCGACGAAATGTTTCCATATGTAGCCGAAGGAGGAAAACTCTATTTCGCTTCAGATGGCCATCCGGGATTAGGCAAGCTCGATCTTTTCTCTGCAACCCGTACCCAAGGAGTAATATCTATTGAAAACCTGGGACTGCCTTTTAATAGTCCACAGGATGATTTCGGTTTGGTATTTTACCAAAATCTCAAAAAAGGCTTTTTTGCATCCAATCGTGATGGTGGCAAAGGAGATGATGACATTTACTACTTCGCGTCACCTGAGGAGCCTGACAGTACCACCGTTGCTCAAAACAACGATCCCAATAATCCTCTTAATCCCAACAACCCGAACTATATTAATGGAAAGCCGAAAGTTGTCCGGTATTTCCTCGGAGGTAATGTTGTTTCAAACTCACAAAGTCAGACCCCGATCGATTCGGCTATTATCCATATTTTACCAGATACCTCGGACACACAAATTGCCCAGTTGCCGTCCAATTCCGAAGGTAAATTTGGAAAACAGCCCGTCGAAGAAGGTAAGTCTTACTCATTGCTGGTAGAAAGAAAAGGCTATATCAGCAAACGTGAGCCATTCTCAATGAACGGACGCTCTATTCCCCCGATCTTTTTATCCAAAGAATTGACTGATACGACATTCAATGTGACGATCAAACTGGACAAGCTGGAATTGAACAAGACATTCGTTCTGGAAAACATTTATTATGATTTGAATAAATACAATATCCGATCCGACGCCGCGATAGAACTCGACAAACTGGTTCAGATCCTGAAAGATAACCCGACGATGAAGATCGAATTGAGTTCTCATACAGATGCACGTGCGACGGACGCATATAACATGACATTGTCTCAAAACAGGGCAGAATCAGCTGTTACTTATCTTAATACCAAAGGAATAGACGCCGACAGAATGGTAGCCAAAGGTTATGGGGAACGAGAACTCATTGTTCCGAATGCGAAAACAGAAGAAGAGCATCAGCGAAACAGGAGGACAGAATTCACGATTCTCAGTTACTGATATTTTTCTCAAAGATCATCTCCTGCCGCCGCGGAACACTAGTTCCGGGGCGGCATTTTTATGATACCCCGGGTCAAATTTTGTATTATTGCACTTTTAAAATATTAAGCTTACAGTTAATTACCATCTTCGTTAATGGCTCAGCGCATCATTTATTGGTTCAGGAACGACCTGCGTTTACATGACAATGAAGCATTATTTAATGCCTCCAAATCAGCAAATGAAATTGTCCCTGTGTACGTTTTTGACATCCGACAGTTCGACAAAACAAGACTAGGATTCAGGAGAACAGGTGCATTACGGGCACAGTTTCTCATAGAAGCGGTGATTGATCTCAGAAATCGCCTGAGAGAAAAAGGGGGTGATCTGCTGATCAGGATCGGTGACCCGGAAAAAATCATTGCCCAACTCGCAGAAGACTATGCCGCTGAATATGTTTTCACAAGCAAAGAAATAGCACCTGAGGAAACCCGGATAGAATCATCGCTTAGCAAAAACCTGAAAGTTGCTAATGTAGACATCAAGCTGTATTGGATGGATACATTGCTGCATGCGGTCGATTTGCCATTTTCTATTTCCAAGTTACCGCCGAATTTCGCCGGGTTTTCTGATCAGCTTAAAGATCATTTGACAATTAAAGGGCCATTTCCTGAGGCTGAAAAGATCACATTACCTCAGGAATATGAAGCCGGATCGATTCCGTCATTGCCTGCCCTTGGAATTGACCCCAATGAGATCGTATCAACTGTGCCCGATTTGAACCCCAAATTGCCAGGCGGAGAATCCACAGCGCTCAAATTACTGGACGACTACATTCAAATGTACATCCGTGGTAAGCAACGATTCGACACGAATGATCCGCTTACCGACACACGGCTGTCGGACTGGCTATCGCTGGGATGTATTTCTGCGAGATACATTTATGACAGGGTTAAATCCGCCCAGTCGGGAAATGTCAATGAAGAACAAATGCTTCATAACCTGCTTGCAAGAGACTTTTTCCATTGGACATTGCTTCGGTATGGCCCGCGCATGTTCAAACCAAGCGGTGTTAAACACGAATTTTCGAAACGCTGGGCTAATGATAATGAGGTTTTCGAAAAGTGGACAAACGCTGAAACAAGCAACGCCGATGTCAATACGGTCATCAAAAAACTGAATAGTGTCGGTTATCTCACGTCGGCTGAGCGTGAAACCGCTTCCAGCTACTTGGTCGATGAGCTGGGCGTTAACTGGACATGGGGCGCCATGTATTTTGAAAGTCACCTAATCGACTATGAAGCGTCTGTAAACTGGGGAAGGTGGAATAACATTGCCGGTGTTGGTGAAATCTGAAAATCTCATTATCAAAACCCTTCATCCGGCCCGAATACGGCATAAATGTGTGAACAGCCGGTTGTGTAGTTTTTCTTAAAGATTTTGCTAGCTTTGGACAACTTTGAACCACATTCATTAATTCTAAACTGAATATTAAAATGTCAAAAGGACTGATTGCAGTTATCGTTGTAGTTCTCATACTTGGATTCGTCGGCTGCGGTAAATATAATGGCCTGGTACAAAAAGACGAGGTTGTAAAGGAATCATGGGCAAAAGTGGAAAGCCAGTATCAAAGACGCGCTGACCTGATCCCAAACCTGGTAAGTACCGTAAAAGGTGCTGCCGATTTTGAAAAAAGCACATTGACGGCTGTCATTGAAGCACGTAGCAAAGCGACACAGACCACAATCAATGCCGGTGATCTTACTCCCGAAAATATCGCCAAATTCCAGGGCGCTCAGGATCAATTGAGCGGTGCTCTTTCCAGATTACTGGTTTCCGTTGAGCAGTATCCTCAGTTGAAAGCAAACCAGAACTTTCTGGAATTACAGGCACAATTGGAAGGTACTGAAAACCGGATTGGTGTAGCAAGAAACGACTTCAATACTGTCGTGAAAGAGTACAACCAGGAAGTTCGGACATTCCCTACCAATCTTTTTGCAGGAGTGTTTGGCTTTGCCCAAAAAGGTTATTTCACCGCAACAGCCGGTTCAGAAAAAGCACCAACCGTACAGTTCTAGCATTAGCATCTTATGCCTACCGACTCACTTTTTTTCTCCGAAGAAGAGCAGCAATACCTTATTGAAGCAATTCAGGAAGCTGAAAAGCAAACTTCAGGAGAAGTGAAGGTACATATTGAGAAAAAATGTCAAACTGCTGATGTAATGGAAAGGGCGAAGGAAGTTTTCCTGTTCCTTCATTTACATCAGACGGCAGAGCGCAACGGCGTGTTGTTTTACCTGGCATATGAAGACCGCAAATTTGCCGTCCTCGGTGATAAGGGAATTGATGAAAAGGTTCCTGCTGATTTTTGGAACAGTACCAAGGATCTTCTTCGCACTCATTTTGCAAATGCCCAATATTTGGAAGGGCTGCGCAAGGGAATCGAAGAAGCCGGGCTGCAATTGAAGAAACACTTTCCTTACCAGTCCGATGACATCAACGAGCTTCCCGATGATATCTCTTTCGGGCAATAACTTATGAAGAAATTCCTTGTTTTTTTACTGCTGGCAACCTTTTCACTTCTGGGCGTAAAAGCGCAGGATATTCCTGAGAGGCCAAATCCACCCAAGCTCGTCAATGATTTTGCAAATCAGTTGAATGACGGTGAGAAGGCACAGCTGGAACAAAAGCTGATCGCATATAATGATTCCACCTCGTCTCAGATCGTGATCGTAATCGTTCCGACTACCGGCGACTATCCGATTGCAGATTACGCATTCAAATTAGGCAGAGAATGGGGCGTTGGACAAAAAGGAAAAGACAATGGTATTGTTTTGCTTTGGGCACCAACCGACCGGAAGATTTTTATAGCTACCGGCTACGGCCTCGAAGGAGCTATACCTGATGCTATTGCAAAACGAATCATATCGCAGGTGATAACGCCGCAATTTAAGAATGGCCAGTTTTACCAGGGATTGAGTGACGGTGTTGACACGATTTTTAAATATGCCACCGGAGAATACAAAGCAGATCCCAAGGAAGACAGCGGAGGTGGCTCGTTCCCTCCTATTCTGATATTTCTGATCATATTTGTGATAATTATGGTCATTATGTTCCGTAATCGCAACAATGGCGGCGGCAAAGGTGGCTACCGCGACTTCGGCGGACCGATAATCTGGCCATACACAACGCATTCAGGAAGAGGAAGCTCGTCTGGTAATTGGGGAGGCGGATTTGGTGGTGGTGATGGAGGCGGATTTGGTGGCTTTGGAGGAGGGAGTTTTGGAGGAGGGGGCGCTGGTGGTGATTATTAGCATTTGATAAATGCGCCGATTCAGGATAAAAAGACTATTTACAAAAACCCGTTACAGGTTAATTCTTGTAACGGGTTTTTCATTTCTCCCTCGGACTGGCATGTTACTACGTATAGTACTTGGCACAGTTTTTGAACATAACCCATAAATAATATCAAATAACCTAAACATTCATTTATGGAAAGGAAGAACAACACCGGTCTATTGGTCGGATTAATCTTGATGACAATTCTGGCCGCCGTGTTTGGCTACTTATATTACAATGAGCACGCCATCACACAAAAACAAGAAACAGACTTACAAGCCCGCGTCAGTGAACTTGCCACCTCAGAGATCAAGCTCGACTCTATTTCAAAACAGCTGGACGCCCGTATCCTGGAAGTTCAGGGGCTTGGCGGAGACATTGAAGAATTGCAGAAAGTAAAAGCATCACTCGAAAATGACCGCATAGCATTACGGAAAGGAAATGCCACAATGGGCAAAAAAATCAAGGAGTACGAAGATTTCTTGACAAAAAAAGACACCGAAATCGCACAGCTGAGAGAGGAAAACCAGCAACTGATCAGCCAGAACGAAACGTTGGTCCAGGCAAAAACAGAACTTGAAACCAGCAAACAAGCCATCAGCGATTCCCTAACCGGCGCTATTTCTAAAAACACTGAGCTGGAATCCAAAGTAACCATGGCTGCCGCACTTCGGGCACGTAATGTGAAAGTGTACGCAGTGTCTTCCAAAGGTAAAATCCGGGAAGGGGAAAATGTTAAGTCCAAAAGAGTTGACAAAGTAAGGGTCGATTTCATATTGGAGAAAAACCCATTGACGATGGCCGATAATAAAACCATCTATCTGAGGATCATCGACCCAACCGGTGCTACGATTTCTGATACCAAGACCGGCTCAGGCGTATTTCAATATAATGGCCAGGAGCAGGGTTACACAGTGAGTAAAGATGTGATGTATTCCAACAATAATCAGGATGTGAGTATCCTTTATGACAGGGAAGCACCATTTACTTCTGGAAAGTACACCGTCGAACTTTATTCAGAAGGCTTTTCAATAGGTGAAGGATCATTCTCGGTGAAGTAAATTTTTAACTATTTTGCTTGGCGAAGCGGTAGCAGGAGTAAGATCCTGTTACCGCTTTTATTTTCATCGTTTATTTATATTTACCCATAATTCCTATCTTGCACTATCAAATCGTATCGATAATAACCCCAAAAACCAAATAAAACACTTCTCCTCTATGTCTTCACAGATATCCCAAAAACACCCCAAAGGATTGTATGTCTTATTCTTTGCCGAAATGTGGGAACGTTTCAGCTATTATGGAATGCGGGCAATCCTGCTACTTTTCTTACTGGATAATATAAGGGGTGGAATGGGAATGAGCGCAGCAGAAGGAGCTGCGATCTATGGAATATACACCGCCTCAGTTTATTTGTTAACGTTACCTGGCGGCTGGCTGGCTGACAATATCCTCGGCCAGAAGAAGGCGATCTGGTACGGCGGTATCGTCATCATGATCGGCCACATCATACTTGCTATCCCTGCCGGTTCAGGGATTTTCTTTTTGGGGCTCACCACAGTTGCCGTCGGTACAGGCTTGCTTAAACCCAATATCAGTTCAATCGTTGGCGAATTATACCCTGAGGGCGGCGCGCGACGCGATGCAGCATTCTCCATCTTCTACATGGGTATCAACCTGGGCTCCTTTTTGGGAATAGCAATTGTCGGATATCTCGGCGAAAAAATCAGCTGGCATTTGGGCTTTGGAGCAGCTGCAATCGGAATGTTCCTGGGACTGATCGTATTTCGAATTGGTAGTGCACGGCATTTGACAGGCTTGGGTGACGTTCCTCCCGCGGCCATTTCAACGCCGGAAACGGTAGCGCAGTCGAGTAGTAACAAGAAGCTCGGATACGGCCTGGTTGCAGTTCTGGTGGCGTTTTTAATAATATTGCAAACTACGGGTACGATCGATATGACTACGGCACAGGGCCTGGCCAAAGGCGCGGGTGTGATCATTGTCACCATTTCTGCTTCCTATTTCCTGTTCATATTGGTCGCTGGCGGGCTTACCCGTGTTGAGCAGTACCGTGTACTTGTGCTCATCATTCTGTTTCTGGCCATTTCATTGTTTTGGGCGGGATATGAGCAGGCAGGTACTTCCTTACAGATTTTTGCAGAACGACATACCCAACGAATGATAGGCGGCTGGGAAGTACCATCCAGCTGGTTCCAAAACTTCCAGCCCACATTTGTATTACTTTTCGCCCCGGTACTGGCAAGTCTCTGGATTTATCTTTCGTCCCGAAACCTCAATCCATCTATTCCTGTCAAATTTGCAGCTGGGCTTATACTACTTGGCCTTAGCTTTTTTGTAATGGTTGCGGCTTCGAACATTGCTGTCGCAGGCCAGCTCGCTTCTCCCCTTTTTCTGACTTTTACCTACTTTCTTCATACGATAGGAGAACTGTGCGTGAGTCCGGTGGGTTTAAGTTCTTATACCAAACTTGCCCCTAAACGATATGTGAGCCAGTTAATGGGGATCTGGTTTGTGGGCGCTTCGCTGGGCAACCTGATCGCCGGGATTTTTGCAGGGGGTTTTGACGAAGAGAATATCCTGCAAATGCCCGCATTGTTTAATCAGGTTGCGATCATCACTACCGGTTTCGGCCTCTTACTGCTTGTTTTCTGGAAACCTATCAAAGGCTGGATGGGCGGCATTAAGTAGTTATTTTATTATCCATACTTCAAAAACAAATTATTCAAGATGAAAACAGCCGCATTCTGTTCTGCGCTTCTGACGCTGTCCCTGACCATGGGAGGATGTAAAAACGAAAAGGAGGAAACCGACACTACCAAAGTTCCCGGTTTCGACATTAGCTCCCTTGATTCAACCGCAAAAGCCTGCAACGATTTCGACAGCTACGTCAACGGCGGCTGGAAAAAAAAGAATCCGATCCCGGGTACGGAAAGCCGGTGGGGCGCCTTTGGTATTTTGGATAAAGAAAATAAAGAAGTACGGCTGAGAGGTATCATCAATGAAATCACCGAGCTGAAAGACAGAAAAAAAGGAAGCGAAGAGCAACAGATCGCTGACTATTATCAGTCGTTTCTGGATACTGCTACCATTGAAAAACGTGGTCTGGCTCCTTTGAAATCCTATCTTGACAAAATCAATGCTATTACTTCGCTGAAAGACCTGGCGGCCGTTGCCGGAGAAATGCAGAAGGTAGGTGTGGCATCAGTTACGGGTTTTGGTGTCGATGCTGACTTACGGAATAGCAAGGTTAACGTTCTTTACCAGGGACAAAGCGGTCTGAGTCTTGGTGAAAAGAGTTACTACGAGCGTACTGATTCAAGTACATTGAAAGTTCGCACTGAATTTGTGAAGCACGTGGATAAAATGTTCTCCCTGGCCGCATTTCCTGAGGCCAACCCGGGGAAAACGATCCTGGATTTTGAAACCAAAGTTGCCAAATTGCAGCTGAGCAATGTAGAGCTTCGTGACCCTGTCAAGACCTACAACAAAATGGCTTTTTCGGATTTGGAAAAGCTTCTCCCTGATTTCGACCAAAAGACACTAGCCGACAAGCAGGATATTAAGACGGATACCGTTATTGTTCAAAATAAGCCTTATCTGCAAAACCTGAATGCACTATTGAAGGCAACACCTTTGGCTACATTGAAGATTTATACCAAATGGCAGTTGTTGTCCCGGTTTGCAGGTTTCCTACCCAAGAGCTTTGATCAGGAAGATTTCCGTTTTTTCAATACCGTCATGCGGGGTACCAAGGAGCAAAAGGCGCGGGTAGAAAGGGCCATCCGCTCTACCGATGCATTGCTGGGTATGCCTTTGGGTAAATTATTCGCGAAGAAATATTTCCCGGAAGAGGACAAGAAGAAAGTTTCTGATATGATTGAAAATGTGCGCTCGGTCTATGGGGAACGGATTGATAAACTGACCTGGATGAGCGATTCGACCAAAGCCAAAGCACACAAAAAACTGAAAGCATTTACCTATAAAATCGGCTATCCTGACAAATGGAAAGACTACTCTTCCATTGATATCGAAGCCGACAAGCTCTTTGAAAACGCGATATCAGCTTCATTATACGGCCACAAAGAGCAGATCGAGAAGATCGGCAAGGAGGTCGACAAAAAGGAATGGCTGATGACGCCGCAGACTGTGAATGCCTACTATAACCCGTTAAATAATGAGGTGGTTTTCCCAGCCGGAATTTTGCAGCCGCCTTTTTATAACCGCAATGCTGACGATGCCATTAATTATGGTGGGATCATTGCAGTAATCGGCCACGAGTTTACCCACGGTTTCGACGATCAGGGATCTCAGTTTGACGATGAGGGCAACCTGAAAAACTGGTGGACTGCATCCGACCGTGCCAATTTTGATAAACTGACTAAGAAATACATTGACTATTTCAGCGGGATAGAAGCGCTACCTGGTTTCAAGATCAATGGCGCTTTGACGATCGGAGAAAACGTGGCTGACCTGGGCGGATTAACATTGGCCTATTATGCTTTGGAAAAATCGTTAAAAGGAAAGGCAGAACCCGCACCGATTGACGGTTTCAACTGGAAACAACGCTTTTTCCTTGGCTGGGCACAGGTATGGCACATGAACACCACCGACGAAGCGCTGAGAAACCAAATCCAAACCGATCCGCATTCGCCAGCCAAAGACCGGATCAATGGTCCATTACCCCATTTGAAAGAGTTTCAGGCTGCTTGGAGCTGTGCCCCCGGGAGTAAAATGGTATTACCGGATTCGGCCAAGATCGTGATCTGGTAACTACTTGCCTGCCACGTATTTGTTTCTGTAAGCACTTGGACTACAACCCTTAGCCTGCCTGAATTGGCGGGCTATATTTTTGCTGTCATTCAGCCCCATGTCAAGGGCTATTTCGAACACAGACATATCGGTATCCAGCAGTTTTTGGGTAAACTTTTCGATACGGAGGTTAAAAATGTATTTGTAGATAGGATACCCTGTGATTTCCAGAAACCGCTTTTCCAATGCACGACGGGACAATGGTACCTGCTTCACGACTTCGTCCACGTGCAGGTTTTTCTCAATGTTCTGGTGAATGTATTTCAATGACGAGGCAATGTGGTCGTCATTGGTAGCATATATATCCGTGGAATGCCGGGTAATGACTTGCATCGGTTTCACAATGATATCATAGTACTCCGCAGTACCATGTTTGATCATGTGATCCAGCAACTTTGCGGCATCATAACCCCCCTTTTCAACGTCCAGCGCAATGCTCGAAAGCGGCGGATCGGACAAGTCGCAGATCATTTCATCATTATCGACACCCAGTACCGCCACTTCCTCGGGGATACGAATGCCCACATGTCGGCAGGCCTCGGTAATGTGCTGCCCCTGGTTATCATCGCAGGTCATGAGCCCGATCGGCTTGGGAAGTGATTTGAGCCATCGGCTTAGCGAGCTTGGCTTGTAGTACCAAAGCTCCGTCGACCGGGCTTTTTTATGTTCGAAGTAATGTACCTTATGGCCGCGCATCCGAAGCCTTTTCTCAAAACCTTCTGCACGTTCCCTCGACCAAACAATGTCATTGAACCCGTAGAATGCAAAATTGGTAAATCCTTTTTTGAGAAAATAATCAGCTCCCAGCTCCCCGGCCTCGTGATAGGCTCCGGTAATGTTCGGTATTTCGGTGAAACGTTCCTTGAAATCCTGAGCGATTACAGGAATTTTGGCCCTAACAATTTTTTCAATTTCCTTATTATAAAGCTGCCCTACGATCCCATCAGCGCCCCATTCCAGCGCCCATTTCAGAATCCCGTCTATCCCGACAGTTTCCCGGTGAAAAAGGGGCATCCTACAAAAAATCCATGGCCCGAATTCCTTCGAATATGCATTGATCCCCTTCATGAGGCTCTTGCTGTATTCCTCGGCAAAGTCGAGAAGCAGGATGATCTTGTACATGGGTTTGGGGGTATTCGGCTTTCAGCAGTCAGCTGTCGGCCTTTTGAATAGCTGTTACTTTGTTTAGAAAATGTCTTTTAGACTCGTTACGGTTTCATTGTTGACCAAAGGCTTTGCCCATAGTCCAATGCTGAGAATGTAGCCCAGCGGCACAAAAAGGAACAACATGGCCAGCTGCAACCCGACGAGTTCTCCCAATCCGCCCACGATCAATGGGACGACTGCTCCACCCGCGATACCTGCGCAGAGAATGCCCGAGAACGTACCATGATGGCGAGGTACCGAATTGAGCGCCAGCGAAAAAATAACCGAGTACATCACCGAGGCAAAAAAACCGGTGATTGGGAATGCCTGCAATGCAATGTCTTTTGAGCCAAACAATGCCGCCAGTAACGATATCACCGCACCTGCTGTAAAGAACACCAGCACTTTGCGGCTATCCAGGATTTTCAGTAAGATCAGTCCCAGAAAGCAGCCAATGGTCAGTAATCCCCAGAAATAGGAGATCACGGATGCACCCGTTGTTGCAGGATCAACATTATGATAGGTCTGTAAAAACTGTGAAATCCAGTTGGCAATCCCCTGCTCGGTTCCCACATAAGCGAAAATACCCAGGAAGAACAGCCAGACATATCGGTTAGCGGCTAGTTCTTTAAAAGACTTACCCACATCGATCCGCTCCTCTTCCAGCAATTCCACTTTTGGGAACTTCACTGCCGAAATGACTACTACCATGGCCAAGGCAATGACCGCGAAAACCCAGTACAACGACACCCATTTCAGGTTTGCCGGCACCAGGCCGTTTAAAATATCAATCAAAAAACCTGATTGCTCCGAATGTACATTCAGTACCAGGTAACTGTAAAGCAAAGGACTGAGAAAGGATGCCGCACCGAAAAACAGCTGGGCAAGTACCGAAAAGAACGCAAATTTCTCCTCGCCTCCCGCTACCCTCAGCAATGGATTGATCACGACCTGCAAAATGGCCATACCGATACCAATGAGGAAAAGTGAAGACAATGCGATGGAAAAACCCGGGATCAATGCAAATAGCAATGCGCCGCCAAATGCAAGTAAAAACGCCAGGATCAGCATTTTCTTCTCTCCATATTTCTCAACCATCAAACCCGCAGGAATGGACATAACCCCGTAAGCGACAAAAAAAGCAAAAGGTAAAAACCCCGCCAGACCAATGCTCAGATTGAAACTTTTAACAATGTCCGGGATAATGGGACCAAGAATATTGGTAAGGAAAGAAATGACGAAGAAAATCAGCAGGATCAGAATGACGATAAAAATATTTCTTTGCATGAGGGCACATCTTGGGTTCAGGAACCTAATTTAACGGTTATTCAATATTACTTCAACTATCCAGAAGGGCAGCCGCACCTAATAGTGCGATATTTTCATTTTCGGAAACCAACAATGTCAGCTTTTTGAGCGATTCAGGATACGCAAAATCCTGAATACTATCGAGCATACTATCCTGGAAAAACTGATTTGCTTTGGCAATAGAGCCGCCCAAAACAATCGCTTCGGGATCATAAGTGTACATAATCGCCTTAACGACAGCGCCTAAGTGTACCCCAAACTCTTCCCACACCTCGATCGCCCTTTTGCTTCCTTTCAATGCTGCCTCGTGGGCTGCAAAAGCGTCAATACCGAGGGAATCCTCAAAAAAACGGCTGCAAACATAATTTTCTAATACCGAATCTTTATACGGCAGCATTCCAATCTCTCCCGCACCACAGTTTTTACCTGCATACAAATGGTTATCGATGATAATACCCGATCCCAGCCCGGTACCAATGGCCATCCCGATCACCGACCTGAATTTCCGCGCCAGCCCGAAACGATGCTCACCCAGGACAAAGCAGTTGACATCATTATTAATGGAAACCGGCAAATTGAACTCATTCTGTATAATGTCACCCAATGCTACCTCCTCCCACGAAGGAATGTTCATCACATTATAAACGATCCCCTTACTGACGTCCACCACCGACGGAACGCCGATACCAATGCCTTTGACGGGGTACTTCGTCAGCGGACGGATCAGCTCCATCAGCTGGTCCAGCGTCGAGGAAAGTGACTCCTTATTTTTCAGTAAAGTTTTGTTCTGGCGCGTAATTGCCCCGCCGGATTCTATCCCGGCCCGAAGGTTCGTTCCGCCGATATCTACACCTATGTTCATCTATTGTGTGAAGTTGAGTATGCATGGAGCTTTTGAAGCCCCTGATTTTATTTGGATGTAACTACGCTGGTTCGGCTTGCGGTACCGGCCAGATCAAAGCTTTTCAGTTTGATCGTTCCTGATACTTTCGTCGGGGCCGAATAAACCGCCGATGCAGCCGTTGGTTCCGAGCCGTCCATCGTATAACGGATAATCAGACCAGGATACTCAACATTGGCTTTCAGTTCACCGTTTTCAATCACCGCCCCGGGCATCGGAATGCGATAGTTATAGCCCCCATTCAGATATTTCAATCTTGGCAAATGCGTCTGGGCCATTGAATTGGCAAACTGGTTCCAGCCCTCATTAATCATTTTTTTACGGGTAGCATCGTCAGCTACATTCTCCCATTTACGCTCTGTCCAGGCACTTTCGGCAAATCCCAGCAACTTGGGCAGAATTGAATATTCCATCATATCCCTGCCTTTGATCGTCTCGCTCCAAAGTTGCGATTCAACGCCGTACACATTCTTTCTTGCTGCCGGTTTCAACAATTGCTTGTCAACGAATTCCTCTTTCATGGGCTTACCCATGGCCGTCTCCTCGGTGGTTGTGAACATATTGTAAGGCGAGAAAGTCCACATGTCACGCGCGCCTACAAACCCAGCCCAATACAGTCCAGGCTCTTTGGGATCATTGTCGTAAGACATATCGAAGTAAAAATTCGTCACATTACACAGGATCACCTGGTATCCGTCATTCGCCATCCGGTTGCCCAGGTCCACATCGAATACGTTGTTCCAGATATATGGATAAACAGGGTGACCTACGAACTCAGGATTCGAAAGGTAAGCCCCAGCTGGTGTTTTGGTCAATGCAACTTCCTCCCAGCCATGCACTTTCAGGTTTCTTTTTTCCAATCTTGGCAAAAGCTCTCTGAAAAAGTAAGTCTGCAGACTTTTCGGGCCTTTCAATTCCGGGTGGTCTTTCAAAAGCTTGTCGATCATCGGTGATTTTGTCCAGGTACCCTCAGCTACCTCGTCGCCGCCGGTGTGGAAAGTATCCATCGTCAAACCAGCATCTTTGTACATTTTGCCTATCTCGTCTACTACCTTTTCATAAAAATGGTAAACCGATTCCCTCGCCACACACACCACATTGTTTTTATAAGCCTGGGCCGACAGATAAACTGACTTGTCGTCCGGGTCGATCAAACGATATTCATTGGCCTCCTTTTCCTTCCCTTCTTTCATCAACCTTTCATAACGCGCTTCCATGGATTTGATCGCCGCCAATGCGTGCCCGGGGAAGTTCACTTCCGGAATTACCTTAATGTGGCGCTCATTGGCATACTTCAAAATTTCAATAAAATCGGCTTTCGTGTAAAATCCACTTCCATACTTATCCTTATCATATGCTACCGGGCCTGATCCGTAACCGGGATGCAATGCAGACGCATTCATGCCGGAAGTGTGCTGCCTTTGCGCACCGACTTTGGTCAGCTCGGGCAGACCATCGATTTCAAGTCTCCAACCCTCGTCTTCGGTAGTATAAAAAAGAAAATGGTTGATCTTGTAAGAAGCCAGCAAATCCAAAACCCGTTTGACAGATTCTTTTGTCTGGAAATTACGGCCTACATCCAGATGCATGCTCCTGAAATGGAACCGCGGCGCATCTTCCACCTGCACATATCCCAGGATCGCAGAGTCGGCCTTTTTAATGTAAGATTCTGTCGGTATTAGTTGTAAAAGGCTTTGGACGCCATAAAAGACACCTGCCGCATCGCTACCAACGATGGTTACGCCATTCTGGTCAACATTCAGCTTGTAAGCCTCCTTTGCAATCCCGTTCACATTCACTGCCCCTGTTTTCAATACAATAGCAGGTCCCGATGCGGTTTGAGGTAACCCTTTTTGAATCGGAAAGTCGGTACCTGTTACGGCTCTTAGTTTCTCGATTAGCAACTTCGCTTCCGTTTCCAGGCCTTCCTGATAAAATACATTCGCCTTATTGGTCAATGTAAATGTTCCCGCACCGGAAGTCATTTTCACCGGACTTGGGATAATCTTCAACAACTGATCTGCACCCAGAGTAGTGAATGCCAGGTTATCCTTGTAACGTGTTTCGGGAGTTGGAACCTGCTTTAAATCCCTCGTGCCCCTTAATATTTGTTCCTTGGTCAAAAATGGCTCAACAGTAAAATCTGCAACCTGAACAATATCTTTTTCTTTTCCTTCCTGATCATAAAAAACAAAGTACAAGCCCATCGGCGCATCCGTTTCCTTAATAATGCCCTCGGTACCGGTATAAGTCACCACCACCGAATCGCCCGGTGCCAGTTTGAAATCTTTAGCGGCGACCATTTTATACCAATCTCCATTGATATGTTCCACCACCGCAGGCTGAGGTACTTTATTGGAATGGATCGGCCGTGGCGACATGTTGAAAAACAGTTTCCAGTTACTGCCGTCCAATGTGAAATCGCTTCCGTTTTTAATGGTGAATTTTGCTTCAAAACTGCCTTCCGGCTCAATAAAGTTGCTTACCAGCTTCCATGAAACACTGATTTTCTCAGCCTGTTCTTTGGAAATTTCACCTGATTTTTTACAACCGGCAAAAAATAGTAAACCAAGTAGGATCAGCGGGTAAGGGATTATTTTGCGCATAAAGTAATTAGGAAATAGGCTGGTTTTGAGAGATTTCGAAGTTTTTCACAATGTTATCTTTAATACTGATAAATCATAAAAATATACTAGTACGGTCAGACAAAATGCGTTTTCACCAGTACGACAGCCGCTGTCATTTCAATGCAAACACTTTTGTCGCCGATTATAAATACCGACCAATAGCCTTTCCAATACATTAGCCCGTATTAAACCCTTAAACGGTATTATATGGACAATCCCTCCGGCACTTCTTCAAGATTGCTTTCATTGGACGCCATGCGTGGTTTTACCATAGCAGCGATGATCATGGTCAACTTCCCCGGCAGTGAGGAACACGTGTTCCCTACGCTGCACCACACCAAATGGAACGGGCTGACGTTTACAGACCTTATCGCCCCTGTATTTTTATACATTGTCGGCGTCTCCATTGCATTGGCATATTCCAAAAAAGTAGGGCTACCAGGCTCCAAAGCCGATCTTTACAAAAAGATCGTCATTCGTTCCGTCAAGATATTTGCAGTCGGTATGTTCCTGAACATGCTGCCCAACTTTCATTTTTCCGACTTGCGCTATACCGGCACATTGCATCGGATTGCCATCGTTTTTCTGGTTTGCGCCTTCCTGTTTCTCAATACCAACTGGAAACAGCAGGCATATCTCGGCATCACCATTCTCGTGCTTTACTGGCTCGCGCTCACCCTCATTCCTACACCAGGTGAAGGCCAGGTAATACTCGAACCTGGTCGGAACATTGCTGCATGGATCGATCAGCAATTTCTGCCCGGTAAAATGTGGCAGGGCAATTGGGACCCGGAAGGAATTCTCAGCACTTTCCCTTCCATTGTGACAGGTATAACCGGTATGCTGGCCGGAAAGCTGATGATCAGTAAGTTCAGCCCCAATGAAAAAAGTAACTACCTCATGGCTGCGGGCCTGTTTTCGGCTGCGGCAGGCTACTTCTGGGGACTGGCTTTCCCGGTAAATGAAAATCTCTGGACCAGTTCCTTCGTACTCGTTACCTCGGGTTTCGCTTCCATGCTGCTGGGTGCATTGTATTTTCTGATTGATATTTTGGGCAAAACCAAAGGCATTGCGCCGGGTGTCATTTTCGGGGCCAATGCCATTACCGCCTACGTACTGGCCGACATTTTTGCACTGGTTTTTTATCTGCTTCCAATCGGCGGGCAAACTATCAATCAGCATGCAGTGGCCTCAATGTCCGAAGCAGGCCTTGATCCGCGGCTGGCGAGTATGCTGTACGCCTGGTTTTTTGTTGCCCTTAATTTCATTCCGGCATATGTACTTTATAAAAGGAAAATATTCATCAAGCTTTAATTTGAAGTCAATGACCGCACGAAGACTGAAAATCTTGTTGTTATTATTGTTTTTGTTCATTAAAAACAGTCCGGTCTCCGCGCAGTCCATTGATTTTTCCAAATCACAGATCTTTGCTACTACCGCAGACAAAAATGCTTTACTAAGAAGCATTGAAGTGCTACAATCGGAAGTCGAGAAAAGAAGCGGTATCAAATTACTGACTGCCAAAAAGCTTCCAAAAAACGGCAATAGCATTATTATTTCGCTCGAAAAAGACATTACCAGACTTCCGGAAACGTATCGTACCGCTCTCAGTGCGCTGCCAGCCACGACAGCGGAAGGATTGAAAATTCTGGTCATCAAAAAAACAAATACAGTACTGGTAGTCGGCAACGATCCGAGAGGAATGCTGTACGGCGTCGGGAGATTATTGAGGAAAATGACGCTGAAGACCGGTAGCATTACATTACCCGATGACCTTGCACTATCAACCAGCCCAACGTATCCGGTGAGAGGGCATCAGCTGGGTTACCGCCCAAAAACCAATGCCTACGATGCGTTTACAGTGGCACGTTTTGACCAGTATATCCGCGAATTAGCATTGTTTGGGGCCAATACGATTGAGATTCTCCCGCCTCGCACCGACGATGATTCTACCAGCCGCCACATGAAAGTTCCGGCTGCCAGAATGATCGTCGAGCAGTCGCGAATCTGTAAAGAGTACGGTTTGGATGTATCGATCTGGTATCCCAACATGGGCAAGGATTACGTCCATCCCGATTCCATTCAAAAGGAATTAAGGGAAAGGGAAATCGTTTTTGCAAGTCTTCCAAAATTGAATGCCGTTTTTGTTCCCGCCGGAGATCCTGGCGAACTGGAACCTGAGGTCCTGTTTCAATGGCTGGAAAAAGAGGCCGTTTTACTTCAAAAATACCATCCAAAAGCCAAAATCTGGGTTTCACCTCAGGTGTTCAGGCCTACACAAAAATGGTTCGACAGCTTTTTTAGTCATGCTAATAAAGAGTATCCGTGGTTTGGAGGCGTTGTGTTTGGGCCGTGGGTCAAAATCCCTGTGAAAAAGATCCGCGAATTATTGAAACCGTCTATCCCGATCCGTCACTACCCTGATATTACCCATAATTATAGCTCACAATATCCGGTACCACACTGGGACCTGGCGTATGCCATGACCGAGGGCAGAGAAAGCATTAACCCAAGGCCATTTGACGAAAAAGCGATCCATAATGCATTGGATCAGTACGGGATCGGCAGCGTGAGCTATTCCGAAGGCACCAATGATGACGTGAACAAATTCGTGTGGAGTGACCAGGACTGGAACCCGGAAACGCCGGTCATGGAAACATTGCGCGACTATGCTTCTCTTTTCTTCGGCCCGGAATACAGAGAGTCGGCCGCACAGGGACTCGTGGCTTTGGAAAGAAACTGGAAAGGCGAGCTCATTACCAATGAAGGTGTGGATGTGACTTTAACGCAGTGGCAATCGATTGAAAAAACCGCATCATTAAAGCTACAACAGAATCCCCGCTTCCAAATGGCGCTGATACGGGCTTACTTTGATGCCTATACCCGCCAAAGGTTGGTTTATGAAACAGAATTGGAACAAAAATCGCGACGAATACTAGGATCTGCACCGAAAACTGGTTCTATCGACGCTATCATTAAGTCCCGTGAGCAGCTTCAAAAAGCATGGAAAGAACCCATCCTTCCCGATTATCAGGCCAAATGTCAAAACTTGGCTGACTCATTGTTCAAAAGTATTGGCGCACAGCTGACTATGAAAAAGCATGGTGCCATGTCGGGCAGAGGGAACTTTATCGACCTGATCAACATGCCTTTGAATGACTCTCCTTACCTGCTGGACCAATTGGAACGGATCGAAAAATTGAGTGATGAGGCCGAAAAGCTGAAAGAAATCAGTCACTTACTACACCGTACGGATCCAGGCCCTGGCGGTTTTTATGATCATTTCGGAGATCCCGAAAGCTGGTACCGGGTTGTGCCGGGTATGAAATGGGAGGAAGATCCCGGCAGTCTGCAGTCTCCGCGGATAGGATTTGGAGTAGGTCTCGTCGGTGAAGAATGGGTCGACGAGATTCAGGCGACTGGTTTTAAAGGCCAGGTAACACCCCGGGCATGGATGGTACAAGCCAAAACACTGTATGACGAGCCATTGAAGATCCGGTACGATAACCTGGACCCAACAGCAACTTACCGCATAAAAATCTCATACACCGGCCGGTTCCGTTCCAGAATGAAAATGACGACCGACGACGGGCAGACAATCCACGAATTTATCCAGACGGGTAACCAACCCACATTTGAATTCAATGTACCCAAATCTGTAACCACCGACGGCCAGGTGACTTTTATCTGGAATTGCGGAGAAGGCGAGCGCGGCTCGCAGGTGACCGAGATATGGCTGATGAAACAATAACTACAAAATTGACTATGGAATCCCCTTTGACATTGCTTGACAAACTGAAAAGCGGCCGGAATGTTTACGGCACCTGCATTACTTCTACCGGGCCAATGTGGCCTGCTACTATCAAAAAAACCGGGGTGGATTTCGTATTTCTGGATACCGAGCATGTGCCACTGGGAAGGCCGGAGCTGGCCGTTTTATGTCAGCAATTCCGGCATCTGGGCATTACACCTATTGTCAGGATTCCTTGTCCGGATCCTTTTCTCGCTTGCCAGGTGATTGATGGCGGAGCAATTGGTGTGGTGGCGCCATACCTGGAATCGGTGAGTCAAATTCAGGAACTGGTAGGTGCTACCAAATACCGTCCGCTCAAAGGAAAGGTGCTTGACGGTTATCTGACAGGCAAAATCGAAATGCCTGAACACATTAAAAAGTATGTCGATAAGCACAATGCGGGCAACATCTGCATTGCCAACATTGAAAGTGTGCCGGCAATGGACAAGCTTGATGAATTGTTGTCTGCCCCCGGATTGGACGCTGTGTTTATCGGCCCACACGATTTGTCGGTAAGCCTGGGACTTCCTGAACAATATGACCATCCCGACTTCGAAAAGGCAGTTACTTACATTATTAAAACGACGCGTGCCAAAGGTCTTTCAATCGGCATTCACTTTTCACTGGAACCGGAAAGGCAGATACAATGGATGAAGGTAGGGGCGAATATCGTTGTCCATAGTTTTGATATTGCCCTTTTTACCCAAAGACTAAATGAAGACCTCAACAAAATCCGCACTGCAGCGGGCGA
This sequence comes from Dyadobacter pollutisoli, assembly GCF_026625565.1. Lineage (NCBI taxonomy): Bacteria > Pseudomonadati > Bacteroidota > Cytophagia > Cytophagales > Spirosomataceae > Dyadobacter > Dyadobacter pollutisoli. The sequence goes on along the minus strand of NZ_CP112998.1, from coordinate 6,819,812 downwards.
TGGTATTCTGAAAAAAGACGGATCGGCAATGATTGTTTAAATCACTTTTTTCCCTCCCACATCATCAGTCCTTCGATCAGCGCGGTAAGCTGCGGTACTGGCATATTGGGAGTCAGATAGGCGTGCGGCCCCATTGGGTCGTCCTGCCATTTGTTGTTACCGCCTTCTAAAATGATCTTTCCTCGCTTCAATCCAAAGTAGGGTTGAACGCCCCGAACGCCGACCAGTACAGCAGTCTGGTCCCAGCTCATGCGTCCGCCAGCGTCATTTTTACCCAGTGGGATAGCCATGGCATATACTTCCTTCACCGGACTGACCAGGCTTTCGTTAGCTATCACCCGCAGACCAGTCCTGATTTCGTTTCCAATTTCAAATCCGCTGAAAATGATTTCAGTAGGCCATTCAGCAAAGACTTTCGCGGAAGCCACCGAATCCACCAGCACATTGTACTCGCGACCTTGTGGAAACCAGCCAGCCATTGAAACGAGTTGTTTTACCTTCTTTTTGACCAGGCTGGCACCCGAAAGCTGCGAATTATTATCGGGCTTAGAGTCCAGCAAATCTGCAAGATTGGTAAGGAAGCCAACTGTTACGATGGTTACACTTTGATCAGGCTGTTTGGCCAATATCTTCCGGTAAGTCTCGACTGCGTCAGGAGCGTCAGATGTTTTGGCTATTTTATGCGGGTATTTAGCTGCCAGCATTTCCGGCCATTTCTGGAATGCGCCAAAGTTGGCGGCTTTTCCTTTTGGAGCGCCGGTGGGTAAATCCGGCCTGCCGAAATATGTATTTAGTATTTCAATGGTGGGTATTACCAATTCATTTTGGTTGGAGGAAATTACCGCCAGCGGCTTAATCTCACCTTTATCAGCCAATGCGTGCATGACGGCCATCGCGCCTACGTCGTCATAATCAGGACCAATATCCGTATCCAGGATCATTGAATTGGCAGCCCTGCCACCGATTTGGGCTGATACCTGCGAAAATGTAAATAAAAAGAGGGCAAATAAAACTCTATGCATCATGATCGTTGACAATAATTTCTCAGCAAGACTAACGATATATTCGTCCATTCCATTCGTTCTGCTGCAATTTCAGTCAATATTTTTCTAAAATTTCTTCATCAGCCATCTACTAATCTTTCAACATCTGAAATACCTGCTTATTCTTTCCATTCACAACTTCCAGCACATACTTTCCCTGTACAAACTGCGAGCCCGACAGGTCGATCTTTTGTTTCTGCAAAAAGCCGGTAGCTAATGATTTTGTGGATTGAAAAATATGACCATTCAAGTCATACACATGCAGTGAAACCTCTCTTCCAATGTCCGCCTGGTACATTATGTAAAAGACCCCAGCTGACGGGTTAGGATAAACATTCCACTCTTTCTGCTCCTCGAAAACCACTGGTCTAACTCTCGAATAAGCATAAGTACTATCGTTATCCACCATTTTTAACCGGTAGTAGCGTGCGCCGGATTTTAAATTGTCGGTATCCATGAAAGTATAACTCCGGTTGCTTTTCGAACCGCTACCACCTAAGATCTCCCCTATTTTGGTAAAATCATTGACCCGATAAGCCTCATTACCCACTGCCAGCTCAATGTCGAAATGGTCAAAATTCTCTTCTGAGCTCGTTTCCCATTCCAAAAGCACATCTTTATCTGAGCCTTCACCCGGCTTTTTCCTTGCATTGAAACTGACCAGTTCCACAGGCAATGCACCGCTGTTACCCACGAATTTTTTAGACAGCCAGAACTCAGAGAAATTTTTGATCTTGAATTCAGTATAATACCCTTTGTCGTATGGCACAATGTCTAGTTCTGAAGCCGGAATAAAACTCCAACCTCCTTCTGTGCTGTTTGCAATAGAGCCGTCCTCCTTGCTTACGTCGGTATGCCTATACTTGGAGACGCCCAGTTCGTAAGCCGTTTCAGGTTTTCCACAAATAGCACAACCGGTTGCCGCAATCAAAGCCTCGCTTTCTGTTTCAAGGAAATACAATCTTACTGTGGCAGAATCGGCAAGATTAATATTCGCCGGCTTGATAGTGAAATTCCTGTTGAGATAATACTCGCTATTTGCATTTCTGACGCCTGAGGTATTAATGTAGGTCTGCACAGCTGTGTTGCCCAGGTTCTGGTTATTTGGGTTAATGGACGCTACCAGCTTTCCGTTTTGCTTAAAATGCACCCAGTTTTTACCTCCGTTAACATTTTGGGATACCGGCAATGCCATCGTCGCCTCGTCGTAAATAATACTGGCTTTGTCATAAATGTGAATGTCGTCCAGCGCTATTCCCTCCCTATGAGTGAAAGAGTCAGAGACCAGGACAAACCGTATTTTGAGATTGGTCAAACCGGTCGGTAGCGGAACGCTCGCCACATGCCAGCGGATATAGTCCTGGATACTCCACGCACCGGCTCCCGCATAAGTTTTGTTATACCAGTTTGTCCCTTGCCCTTGAACCCCCAGCCGTGTCCATGAACCGCCATTTCCGGAATATTCCACGTATACAAAGTCACAAGGCGTAGGATCGCAGACTTCCAGGTCCAACACAACGCTGAAACTCAATGTAGGTGCTACCAGCCCGGTCACTTCGAAGCATGGCGAATACAAATAGGACTCTTCCTTATCGTTGTGAGAACCGGCCAGATTGGTTTTCCAGACCTTACTGCCACTCGCCGCCGTTTTGATCACCGCCGAAACCGGGGTACCATATTGCCAAGAACTGTTTGTTCCTCTACTATACCAAAAACCATTGTTAGCCTCGAAATTCTCGATGTAAGGAAAGCTGCTGATCACTGGCGCATTGTACAATTCGAGATAAACACTGTCGTTATCGTGGTAACTATCTGTTTCCAAAGCAGCCCAAATCTTGATCTGCCGCTCTCCCAATGCCGAAAGGTCTGCCTTATCCGTAAATGTGTAAGAAATCGTGGTCCGCTTGGCAATGGACGGGATCGTATCCTGAATAATGGCACCATTTCCAAGACGGTAGTTAACCGGCACATTAGCAATGTCCCTGGCCGAGCTGTTCCGGATCTGGACGATAATGGATTCTGAATTTCCAAGCCCGCAATTGGCGGCGGCGGGCTGCACCAGGCTCAGCATCTGAATGTCGTCGGTGACCGTAAATATTTTGATATCATCAAAAGTATAGCCCGCGCCGGCAGAATAATCGGCGGTGATCATCCTCCCCCATTGCCCCATCCGCACCTGAAAGCTGGACGAAAAATCCTTGCCATTTGCGGATAGCAAACTACTTACTTCAATGCCAGCGGGTGTTTTGTAACCTTCCTGAGCTATTTTTTGATTGGCAAAAAGATCATAGGCTTCTATCCACGGATCCGTATCTTTCCCTCTGATCCATACCTTATTATTTACATTGGATTTTTGTCCGTGATTCTTATAACTGAAATTCAGCCGGATGTCGCTGCCCGCAATGTTGTAGTTCGAAAGATTGAAAGTAGCGTCCAGATAATTGGTATTACCGCCGGAAAAATATCGGTTTGCATCCAATGTCAGTGCCCTTTGTCCTGAATTAGCAAGGCCTGTATTTACGAAAGTCCTGACACGACCCGCGTCCGAGGTCGCCGAAAAATCGTACCGTCCGTCACCCTGCAGGCCAATCTGGTTGGTTACCACCGTCTGCACCGGCAGGTATTCCATATCATCGAGAAATGGTAGTGAAATCGGATCATTGGGCAGCTGTCGGAATGTTTTAACAAGTGTATCGTTCTTGCTGACCGGATCATTGCTTTTATGAATGTAAACTTTCAACTTATAGTCACCCACATTGAACATATTAGCCCCAACGCTGAATGTATGGTCGTAGCTTTTTCCCTTTTCGATAAAAGGCGTGATCGTTTCCACCGGTATTGAGCTGCCATTCAATTCAAGACCCACATCCACGGGGTCATTGGAATCCACATCGTCCAGGTTTTTGATCCTGATCTTGACAAAAATTGCATTGCTAAGCTGAGAGGAACTGTTGGTTCTCCCGGAGCCGGTCGGCGTCAGAATTGATTCGATTTTAAGGTCATGGTCCGAAATAGTACCAACACAGGTTCCATTGTCCGGTTTACGGGAAATCGCGAGCGCACGCCTACCAGGGTGACCGTTCAGTCTTGCTCGTACGGAAAGCAAGTATGTAGAGTCCTTACTGAGCCCTCCCAAAACAAAATTGTTGCCCGCGGTAGTACCTGCAGAAACCATCTCATTTCCTTTCAGGATCATTACTTCATAATCCGTCGAACCGGTCACAGCCGTCCAGTCAATAGAAATGTATCCCTCACACTGCAGGCTCGATAATGTTACCGTCGGGATGCCCACAACAGTAAATATATCGCTGATACTTTCTGCTCCGGTGCTGTTCTGTATCACTTTCACCCTGACGCTATCCGATGTCGTGGCGGCCGGTATCGTCCATGCCAACTGGTGGGTTCCGGCGATCAGGTTATTTCCTATGGTTGTCCAGGGGTTTCCGTTTTTCAATCGGTACTGAACAGTAAATGTACTGGTAGTATTGCCAAAAGCGTCCCAGTTGATATTGATCGCATCACCGTCTTTGAGACGCTCATTTCCAATAGGATACGTTAATGTCAGCGAGTTTGGAATGATGTCATAAACAATAAAATATTCCTGTTCGGGATTCTGGGCTACGGATGTACCCAGTACGGAAATCTTGTAATTGCCCTCGACGGGACTGTTAATCACTACTTGTTCAATGTTGTTGACGTTATCAACACCAGTACCGGCTACATTGTTGACTTTGGAAGGCGTGGGGTCCAGCAACCGTGGCAATATTACTTTCGAGGACGGATTGGTCACCTGCAGATCCAGGTTATGAACCAGGTTCTGGCTCGATAAAATACCTCCCGCCGGGTCATTCCAGTACAGCATTACCTTCAATTGGGCTGTATTGGCAGGTATAGCAATGTTGATATCCTTTTTGCCAAGATTCGAAACCACATCGCTTGTATAACTCTGGGCTTCCAGCATTTTGATGGAACGGAGAAGATTCATCCATCCGAACCCATATTTGTAATCCGGGCCGTCGTTGCCTTTATCGGTCGCTCCATTACAAATCAATGCCTTCATTAAACCGTTTTTCGGATTCGCATTCCCGTTAAGCTGGCGGTAGCGCTGATACAACAGCGTAAGCCCACCAGCCACCGCGGGCGACGACATACTTGTTCCTCCACTATTTCCGTACAGATTTACAGGGATCGTTGACATTACTCCCGAACCTTGGGCACATACCTCGGGCTTGATACGGCCATCACGTACCGGTCCTCTACTTGAACTATTGGCGATCACACTTGTCTCCGAAGTATTCCCAACACTAAGAATATTTTTAGCCGTCTGGTAGCCGGCTAGTACGGTCCCAAAGCCTAGTGCAAAAGGCGAACACGTAGTACTCCCATTATTCCCGGCGGCGAACACGTGCTGTAAGGAGGGTAATTGAAGAGCCTGTTGATCCAGAATGGATGAATAAAGGTCATAAACCCCGAAAGTTTCACAGTTGTTGACATCCCCGCCGTAAGAATTGTTGGTGATCACCATTCCAAAATCCTGAACATATTGAGGCGAATAGGCGAGGATGTTCGAAAAGCTTTGAGCGACAATGGTAGCTTTGGGCGCATATCCTGAAAACCTTTCGTTCATAATTCCAGCACCGCCAAGCGTTCCCATCACATGCACCCCGTGCGCACCTATCTCAGTTGAATTCCTGTTTATAATGCGACTGTTAATGTCAATATGCTGTAATGGATTGGCGTCATCGCCAACCCCCACAACCACTCCTTCACCAGTCAAATTTCTTCCTCCCGGAGTCGAAGAATGCAAAATATTAGCACGTGCATTCGAGGTACTTTTGTTGTTAAAGCCCTTGTCTGCCTGAGGTATCGCCTGCACATATTGAATGTATGGCTGGCTGGCGAGTTCCTTAAGCCTTTCGGTGGGAATGCGAAGTGCTACTACCTGGTAAGCTTTGTATTGGTCCGAAATCAATTCAAAATTCTGTTCTTTGAGGCCGTCCCTGACTTCTTCAAACGAAAATGTTCGGGGATAGTTGATCCACACATCTACGGTGCCCGGGCTTTTGACTGCATGTACCGGTATCCGGCCATTTGCCAGGCCCGGCTGCATTTTTTGTTCCGGCGAAAGCTCAATAACTGACCTCCCCTTCATTCTGGCCAGTATGCCCTGGCTCCCCTGATTAGCAATTGTTGCGGTGTAAGCGTAGTTAGGAATGTAGTCCAGCAGTTCAATACCTTCCTTTTTTAACTGGCCTCTCTCCTCTTGTGTAGGTATGTTTTCAAATTGTATGATCACAAATCGCTTGACGCCCCCGGATGTTCTGAGGTTAATGCCTTTTTCTATCCCTGAAACATTCCTTTCCGGCGTAAATGAACCGCTTCGCAGCAGTACCTTATAATCCCGGGCGACCTGCCCGTTTACTGTCGCCGAAAAAAGTATAAGTAAGGGTATCGAATGATAGAGGTTTTTCCATTTCATAATAATTAGCAACTGATACGAGGTAGTAATTCTACTTTATTTGTAGCGATTATACAACTAAATTAAGGTTTTGTTTAATACAATTTATTATTGAAATATAACTAATTTGTAACCTAGCTTAACTAATTAAGCAAATCGTTAAAAGTCAGTGCTTAACTATACCTCTTATACGTAGGAATGCACTATGGTCACATTAAAATTCTTGTAATTACATAGGTACTGGCTTAACTTAGCGTTTTTTCAAGTTGTACCTGCATACAGCAATATGGATTTATACGGTTTAATCGGATACCCCCTCACGCATTCCTTTTCCAAGCGATATTTCACAGATAAGTTTACCAGAGAGAAGATCAAAGAGAGCAGCTATGAGCTTTTTGAAATGAAATCACTGGAAGAACTGCCCGCCCTTTTGAAGAAAAAGACGGATCTAAGAGGGCTGAATGTGACCATTCCATACAAAAAAGACGTAATCGCCTACCTGGACGATCTGGATGATGCTTCCGCAGAACGTATTGGTGCCGTCAATACCATTAAAATTTATGCTGACGGCAGTACCAAGGGTTTTAATACCGATTACTATGGTTTCCGTCAATCCCTCGTCGAGTGGCTCGACCGTCGTGGTGAGGCTTGCAGCAGTTTCAAAGCATTGGTACTGGGCAATGGCGGTGCGGCCAAGGCGGTGCAGGTCGCTTTACAAGACCTGGAAATGGAGTACACGCTGGTTTCAAGACAAAAAAGTGAAGACTCGCTGCTTTACGAAGAACTGACTGAAGAGATTATGGCGTCGCACCTGATGATCATTAATACTACACCGCTGGGTACATTCCCTAATACTGAAGAATGTCCTTCTTTACCTTATCAATGGGTAACCAAAAGACATTATCTGTACGATCTGGTTTACAATCCGGCCGAAACATTGTTTTTGAAAAATGGTGCAGCAAACGGGGCTGCTACACAAAACGGGTTGAAAATGCTCGAACTGCAAGCCGAAAAAGCATGGGAGATCTGGACGAATGAAGAAAACCTCTGGAGTGTTTAAATTTTGGAATAATACGTCCACAAGTCATCCTGAACTTTTTCCGAACCGGTAAGCGTACCTCTTGGTGTGGGTGCAACTACGCCTTCACCGAGTTTCTGCGCACCCTGGCATCTTCTGATCTCGTCCCAAAGACCTGCATTCAGAAATGCATTGATAACCGCCGCTCCGCCTTCCACAAATACCGATTGAATGCCCCGACTGCGCAAACCTTCCAGTAACTGCGCGATTTCGTTGTCGCCAGGCACTATTTGCAGGTAACTCGTGCCGGGAGTTCCGTTGTATCTTTCCGGTTCCCCGCTGAATGTACTCTGCTTTTCGTAGTTCACAACATCGGTATGCTGTGAGCCGTCAAACAAATGGAGGTGGTTCGGAAGCCGCAAATATCTGTCCAAAACGATCCTGACAGGGTTTCTGCCAGACCAGTGCCGGACATTAAGCTTCGGGTTATCCAGCAATGCTGTTTTATATCCGACCAAAATCGCGTCTTCTTCCGCTCGCCACTGATGTACTCGCATATTGGAAAGCGGGCCGCTGATCCGGACCTGCGCACCTATGGCGCTACCTAAAAAACCATCGGCCGTTTCCGCCCATTTCAAGATCACATAAGGTCTTTTCTCCACCATGGATGTAAAAAACCGCTTGTTAAGCGCCAAACCTTCTTCTTCCAGCAGCTTTGTTTCAATCTCAATGCCTGCGTCGCTCATTCGGCGCACGCCCCGGCCCGAAACCAATGGATTGGGGTCGTCATTGCAAATCACCACTCTTTTCAATTTTTTACGGATCAATAAATCCGCGCATGGAGGCGTTTTGCCTGTGTGTGAACACGGTTCCAGGGTTACATAGGCGGTGGCATGTTCCAATAAATGTCCGTTACCTTTTTCCTCCGCGTCTTCTACCGCACGCACCTCGGCATGAGGCCCTCCATACTGACGATGCCAGCCTTCGCCAATAATTAGTCCGTCATGAACGATCACACAGCCCACCATAGGATTGGGGCTCACGTTTCCGCGACCATAACCGGCCAGGTGCAATGCCCGTTTCATCCATTGAATATCTGCCTCCATGCGGTAAAAATACAAACCTCCTTTTAAACTCAACTTTCGTGAGTTCCTATTATTTGCTAACTTTCCGACATTGGAATAAAAAACACTGAAAATGACTTCGGCACGCCAGCTATATCAATACATTCTAAAAGGCATTAAAGTATATCCGGAAAAAGAGGCGCAAGCGATAACATTCATGTTGCTTGAGCATTTCATGAGACTTCGCAACATTGATGTCCTGGTTGACCGGCCAGTCCCTGAAACCACGGCCCAGCCTGACTGGACGAGTATTATTGAGCGACTTAACAACAATGAGCCTGTTCAACATATCATTGGCTCCACAGAATTTTGCGGCCTCGAATTCAGGGTATCTTCCTCCGTGCTAATCCCCCGTCCAGAAACCGAAGAACTGGTTAGAATGGTGACGCGTGACTATGCCGAGCCTGACAAAAACATCTCAATCCTCGACATTGGAACCGGAAGTGGCTGTATTGCCATTGTACTCGCGCGTTTTTTACCTCACGTGTCCGTTCATGCATGGGATGTGTCGGACGAGGCATTGGAAGTTGCCAAAGAAAATGCACGCCAACTGATCGCAGACGTGACTTTTGCGAAGCAGGATATGCTCAATGTAACTTTCCCGCTGCCTGGAAATATCGTTCAATTCGATTGCCTCGTGAGTAACCCGCCTTACGTTACTTACTCCGAAGCGGAGAATATGCGGCCTAATGTACTGCGCTTTGAACCACATGAAGCATTATTTGTAGAAGATAATGACCCGCTACTTTTTTATAAAGCCATTGCCGATTTTGGAATTCACCATTTGAAACATGGCGGTAAATGCTACGTGGAAATCAACGAACATTTCGGCGCCGAGACCAAAAAGGTTTTTGAAGAGAGGAATTACAAAAATGTGGAAATCCTGCGCGACATTCACGGAAAAGACCGGTTTGTAAGAGCGATCTGGAAATAAATCCTCATGCGGCTGGAATGCTATTAGAAACCTGAATCAATGTATATAGAAAAAATAAAGGAAGTACTGGAAGAAATGGGCAAGGTTGTTGTGGGGCAGGACAAATTGCTCAACAGGCTGCTGATAGGGCTTTTTACAGGAGGCCATATCTTGCTGGAAGGTGTTCCGGGCCTAGCCAAAACCCTCACGATCAATGTGATGGCCAAAGTACTTCACCTTGATTTTAAACGTATCCAGTTCACGCCCGACCTTTTACCGGCGGATTTGATCGGTACCATGATCTACAAACCAAAGATCGGGGATTACGAAGTCAAAAAAGGGCCGATATTCTCTAATATTATATTGGCCGATGAAGTGAACCGCTCACCTGCCAAAGTGCAGTCCGCATTATTAGAAGCCATGCAGGAAAAACAGGTGACGATTGGTGACGAAACCTACCTGTTGGACCGTCCATTTGTAGTACTGGCTACACAAAACCCGGTAGAGCAGGAAGGAACCTACCCGCTTCCCGAGGCACAGATCGACCGGTTTATGATGAAAGTCTACGTCGATTATCTTGATAAAGCGAAGGAACTGGAAGTGATGCGTCGCATGTCCGACATTAACTACGACTACCAGATCAGGCCGATCCTGAACAAGGAGGATATTTTTGCTATCCGTGACAATGTCAATAAGGTCAACATTTCGGATACACTTGAAAGATATATCATCGAACTCGTTTTTGCGACCCGCCGTCCGCTCGACTACGGTTTGCGCGACGAGGCGCGTTACATTCAGTTCGGAGTTTCACCCCGCGCTACTATTTATCTGAACCGTGCCGCCAAAGCACTCGCTTACCTGGAAGGAAGAGATTATGTATTGCCCGAAGATATTAAAGAGCTCGCACCGGACATTATGAACCACCGGATCCTGCTGAATTATGAAGCGGAAGCGGATGGGGTACGTACGATGACGATCATTGATTCTATTCTACGGAAAGTCGCGATCGGATAACTTATGGTACCGGGTCGTGGCCGTGACCGCCCCAGGGATGGCATCTGGCTATCCTTTTCAATCCCATCCAGCCTCCCTTTATTGCACCATGCTTTTGCACCGCCTGAACCATATATTGCGAACAAGTGGGTGTATACCGGCAGGAATTGGGCAGGTAAGGCGACAGCACTCCCTGGTAAATCCGGACCAGCCCTATGAGTAAAAATTTCATTTCTCTTCTTGTCTCAAAGTAGTATATTTGACAATTAACATCACAAACGCATGATTTCGTATATTCTCTGGGACGCCAGTCCTGAAATATTTACTATTCCCGAATTCCTTGGCTTTGGCCCCTTCCCTGTTCGCTGGTACGGTCTTCTTTTTGCACTTGGTTTCCTGATCGGACAGCAAATTATGATCCATATCTTTAAAAAAGAAGGAAGATCCCTCGAAGATATTGATGCGCTGACACTTTACATGGTTTTATCGACTGTAATCGGTGCGCGCGTGGGTCATTTTCTTTTTTATGAACCCGAAGTGCTTTTCAAAAATCCCATGGAGGTAATACTGCCTCCTTACGCCGGCTTAGCAAGTCACGGAGCTATTATCGGGATCATTACCGGGCTCTGGCTTTATTCCAGGTCACGGCGGGCCTCGGGGCAAACGTTCTTTTGGGTTGCCGACAGAATGGTGATCACCATTGCCCTGGCAGGTGCGTTTATCAGATTTGGAAACCTCATGAATTCCGAGATCGTCGGCAAACCGACCGATGTGCCTTGGAGCTTCATTTTTGTACACAATACCGAGTTCAGGCAAATACCACGCCATCCCGCGCAGCTTTACGAATCCATTTCATGCTTCATACTGTTTTTCGTCCTATTGTGGATCTGGAACAAATATAAGGCTGCTACTCCGCGTGGCTTATTGGTGGGCGTGTTCTTTATCTGGGTCTTTACGCTGCGATTTATCTATGAATTTTTCAAAGAAAACCAGGAGGCTTTCGAGGCCAATTATGCGCTCAATATGGGCCAGATCCTGAGTATTCCCGCAGTACTTCTCGGCATTTATTTCATTATTAATTCAAGAAATAATCCGGTGAAGGAGGTAAGCTAAAATAATGTTCTGCTACTCGCGCAGTAGGTATGTATCAATGGTTTGTTTTCATTAAATTGAATTCATATTTGAAATAACCATAACCATTGGAAGATGAAAACATCGTTTATTTTAGCATTTGTCCTTTCATCTGGCCTGCTCTTCAGTAGTTGCGGTAGCAAGCAGGAAGATAAAGGGCAGGAGGAAGAAAAAGCGGAAGAAGCCAAAGGCCCGATCGATGCTTTGCAGGCGTTCGCCGATAAAGCCAAAGAAATGGGGAACCGTGAGGCAGTAGAACCCATTGATTTCCGAAAACTAAAAGAACTGTTGCCCGAAAAACTGGGAAGTTTATCCCGCACAGAAGCTACCGGCGAAAAATCCGGCGCGATGGGATTTACAGTTTCTACCGCCGAAGGTAAATATTCCGGTGGCGATGGAGAATCCATTGACATTGAAATTATCGATACCGGAGGGATTGCCGGTGTTTCTACCATGACGCTCGCAGCCTGGTCCATCGCCGAAATTGACAAAGAAACAGCGACCGGTTATGAAAAAACGACCAAGCTCGAAGGTTATAAATCTTTTGAAAAATACGACAATCAAAACAAGTCGGGAGAGCTGAATGTGCTTGTTGCGGATCGTTACCTGGTCAATGTTGATGGAAACAATGTTTCGATAGACCAGCTGAAAGATGCTCTCAAAGACATTGACCTGTCTAAGCTGGGTGACCTGAAATAAAAAATTTGATTAAAAACCAGAAAAACAGAAGCTTACGGCTTCTGTTTTTCTGGTTTTAGGAACATCGTATTTCCTTGAGATTTACTAAACCGTAGCAAAATCGACCTTTTCTCTTAAAATCTGCTTGGCTTTCACGAGCTGGTTCTTCACCGTGTTTTTAGATATTCTCAAAAACTCAGCGATTTCCTGGTATGATTTCCCTTCTTCTATATTGAGTTTCAGGATCAGCTTTCTTTTGATCGACAGTGAGTCGACCGCTGCCTGAACCAGTCCAAGTCTTCTTTCATTTTCTTCCCTCTCCTCCTCACCGGCCGTCCGGATCGCCTCCATATAATGTTTACGAAGCTGCTCGCTCTTTTCGATCTTTTTGAAATGATCGAATGCCATGTTTCTAAGGCAGGTAAACAGGTAGGAATTGAAGTTATAATCGGGCTTAATATGCGTCCTTTTCACCCAGATCTTGATGAACACATCCTGTACCATATTTTCCGCTTCTTCCTCATCTTTCAACAATGAGATAGTAAAACGCAGCGCAGGCGTCTTGTAATAATTGTACAGTTCTGCAAAGGCTGCTTCATCACCTTGCGTTACTTTTCTGAGCGTGTTTTCGTCGGGGTAGGCCACGGTAGTAAAGTTTATCTTATAGAAAAGGGTTACGGTCTTACTGAAACATTGTATAACTAAAAGAATCTTTATTCTTGATAAGATCCTATTCAACAGATCGATTAAAAATGAGAACTAAACAATCTGCATGTTACTGACAATCAATTGGCTTCTTAAAATAAAATTGTTTGAAAACTTACCTGGGCAACTTAAAATTCTGCAATCAAAATAATAGGCAATGTTTTCTATTGAGCGGCGTATTTGTAATTCTTCGATAAAACTACGGCTTTGGTTTCAATTCCAAATCGCAACTTGCGTAAAAATATCTTCATTTTGCGCAAATGCCGCTCAGTTAATCGTATGGTAATATTGTCTTGGTAATTTAAACATCTAGCCTCATTACCAGCTATTTCTTAACAAACCCGCAAATAACCGATAGTACTTTTGTAACCAACGGTGAAATTCAATTTTTAACAATTTTATAATATTTAGCATAAATGCGCGGACATCAGATAGCCTGCTGGATTAGACGCGGAGTATATAAAGTGTAAAAAGCATCACTATTCATTTCCTAAACCAGTCCGAAAATTTCCATGGACCAAAGCCGCATCAAAAATATTCTTGAAAAAATCTCCCTTGTAAAAATTGCTGTCTACGGCGATTTCTGTCTTGACTCCTACTGGGTCATGGATGAGCGGGGCTCAGAAGTTTCCATTGAAACAGGTTTACAGGCGCAAGCCGTTGCCAGGCATTATTATACTCCCGGAGGTGCGGGCAATGTCGTGGCCAATCTTTCTGCGCTGAAACCGGCCGCCATTAAAGTGATCGGTGCCGTGGGCGACGATATGCAGGGGCGTGAACTTACATCGCAACTGAACGCGCTGCGCGCGGACACCTCGGCACTTTTTATCCAAAAGGCTGATTTCAATACATATAGTTATCTGAAACGCCTTGTTGACGGGCGGGAAGAACCGCGGATAGATTTCGGTGTATATAATGAAAGAAGCATTGATACGGACCAGCTTATATTAGATGCACTCGAAGCGTCATTGCAACAATATGATGCATTGATTTTCAACCAGCAGGTGACGGGCAGCATCAATAATGAAAGCTTCATTGAAAAGGCTAACATTCTTTTTGCCAAATACCCTGATAAGATCGTTATGCTCGATTCTCGGCATTTTAATGACCGGTTTAAGAACACTTTCCTCAAAGCCAACGACAAGGAAATTGCCTCGCTGACAGGTCTGCAAGTCAGTCCTGGTGAAAATGTGCCGGTGGTCGATGTGAAAAAGTATGGCAAGGAGGTTTATGATAAATCCCAAAAACCTGTTTTCGTAACCTGCGGCGAGCGTGGCATTATTGCTTTTGACGATCACGGTTACCATGAAGTTCAGGGATTGCAGCTTAAAAACAAACTGGATACGGTAGGCGCCGGGGATACTGCCATCAGCGCCATTGCATTGTGTCTCGCGGCTGGCATAAGCCCTGCCGAGGCTGCCATTTTTGGCAATTTCGCTGCCGGTGTTACGGTTCAGAAACTGTACACAACCGGTACTGCCAATGCTGAAGAGATCCTCAACATCAGCAATGAACCCGACTACATATATAATGCTGACCTGGCAGAAAACGAGCGCAGCGCGGTGTATGTACCCGACACAGAGTTTGAGCTTTGCGCACCTGAAGTGCTGGAAAAGTTGGGACATATAAGGTATGCCGTTTTCGATCACGACGGCACGATCAGTTCGCTGAGGCAGGGCTGGGAGGAAATTATGGAGCCAGTCATGATGAAATCCATCCTGGGCGACCACTATGAAACCATCGATTCGGCTACTTTTCATAAGGTATTAGCGCATTGCAAGGAATTTATCCACAAGACAACGGGTATCCAGACCATTTATCAAATGGAAGGACTGGTGAACCTCGTCAGAGAATTCGGATATGTGCCTGAGGATAAGATTCTTGACAAATTCCAGTACAAGGAAATTTACAATGATGGCCTCATGGAAATGGTCAACAAACGAATGGCAAAGCTTGCTTCGGGAGAACTTGGTCAGGAAGATTACACGCTGAAAGGTGCCGTAGCTTTCCTGCATGAGCTCAAAGAACGGGGCGTAACCATGTACCTGGCGAGCGGTACCGATGCAGATGACGTTAGAAATGAGGCTGAAATGCTCGGCTATGCCGATCTGTTCGACGGCGGTATTTACGGTGCATTGAAGGACTACACCAAGTTTTCGAAAAAAATGATCATTGAAAAGATCATCCGGGATAACAACCTGCGTGGTAATGAACTCGCGGTTTTCGGCGACGGACCTGACGAAATACGGGAAGGAAGGCGCGCAGGCGGCGTTTCGGTGGGTATTACGAGCAATGAGGTGCAGCGTTTCGGGCATAACCCGGCCAAACGTCCACGCCTCGTGAAAGCGGGAGCGCAGTTGCTGATCCCCGACTTTTCCCAATACAAAAAGCTGGTAACCCTTCTCTTTCAGGAAAATGTAAATTACGCCGACGCATGACGGATCTTTTTCAAAAGACTTTTCCCGTGTACATTTTATGCTTTGGGTTAACATTCCTTATTTCCTGTGGAAGGAATATAACTGTTGATTCCGAGGATGGGATTTACCAGGATCAGGCTTTCTGGCAAGAGGTGCATCATGCATTTCCGGTAACCAATGAGCCCGCGGCCGGGGATGTCCGGAGTGTGACTGTTGATCATGGTTCTAATGTTTGGATTGCTACTGCAGCCGGTATTTTTCAAAAAAAGAAAGACGCTTCTGAATGGACCAATGTAATCACGGGCAATGACAAAGGCCCTGCATTTGTGGTCGAAGCCGGCTCCGATGGCAGCGTTTGGCTGGGAACATGGAATGGATTGTATCGTTTCAAAAACAATGCATTGGAGAAAGTCGCAGGTCCCGACGGCCCTGTATCGGCAGTATGTGTCGCGAAAGAAGGTACTTATGCACTAGGCCCGAACGGTTTCTGGTTCGACGGTGGGAAAGGTTTTCAAAAACTGAAAGCTAACATCTCAAAATCTGTCCGGGATGTCATTTCTGACGGGAGCAAAGGCTTATGGATCGCTACGGACGTAGGTTTATATCATTGGACGGAAAAGGAATTAAAACATTATTACAAAACAGATGCATTGATCAGCGGCTACGCAAAAGGTCTGGCATTTGACATTGACCAAAAACTATGGGTCGGCGGACTCGGCGGTGTAACGATTCGCCAAGCCGACCAGATTGAAAAAGAACTGCGTCCCGAAAATGGTATCCCTTCCAGATATGTGAGTGCGCTAAAATATGCCCCTGACAGCTCCATGTGGGTAGGTACGCAGGCAGGCATTGTCCGTTACCGGCACGATGGCAATCATTCTCTATTGTTTTCACGACGCTGGCTCCTTGATGACCAGGTTCGCGACATTGCTTTTGACCAAAATGGAACTGCCTGGGTCGCAACTGCGCAGGGTGTGAGTGCGATTGCAAAAAGTAAGATGACATTGACGCAAAAGAATGATTTCTTCTTTGACGTACTAATGAAGCGGCACATTCGAGCACCCTGGATCGCCGGACAAGCACATTTGAAGGTTCCCGGCGACACCACTACCTGGGAGCCGGAAGACGATGACAATGATGGGGAGTATACTGGTAACTACCTGGCTATGGAAAGTTTCAGGTATGCGGCAACCAAAAGTCCGGAGGCCAGAGAGAATGCGAAAAAGGCCTTTGGCTTTCTGAAATTATTACAGGAAGTAACTGGTACCGACGGCTTTTTTGCCCGTACCATTATTCCTTCGGACTGGAAAAATATGCATGACGGCAACCGGACTTTCACCGAGCGAGAAAAAGCCGATGAACTGGTTAAAGAGCCGCGTTTCAAGCCTGTGGAAGTACGTTGGCATTTATCAAAAGACGGAAAATGGCTTTGGAAAGGGGATACCAGCAGCGACGAAATGTGCGGCCACATGTTTGGTTACTATTTCTACTACACTTTGGTCGCCGACGATGCTGAGAAAAAAATCATAGCAAAGCACGTCAGTAATATTGTCGACCATTTGATGAAAAACAGTTTCAATCTGGTGGATGTGGACGGTACGCACACGCGGTGGTCCGTATGGTCGCCCGATAGGCTGAACAATGACCCGGAATGGCTGCCTGATCGCAATCAGAATTCAATGGAACTACTGGCATTTGTTAAACTTGCTCACCACATGACGGGTGATCAGAAGTACCAGAATGAATATTTGCGGCTGATCGAAAAAGAGCATTTTTTGGATAATATGGCGGAGGTGACCAAGCAAAATCCAGCCTGGCTGATCTATTTTGATGTGGTACTGCAAGCTTATCTCTATCCTATTCTGATCCATTGCGAGAAAGATCCCGAGCGGCGGAAATTTTACAAAAATCACCTGGAAGAATGGTTTACGCATCGGAAAGGCGACCATAATCCGCTGATCAATTTTATCTACAATTATTCCCTGGATCAAAAAGCGGAGCTGAATAATTCCGTCGATTTTCTGATAGACACCCCGCTGGATCTCGTCGACTGGCCCATTGACCATAGTAAAAGAGAAGACGTTCGCATTGTGCATGCGCCGGTACTGGAAGACGATCAGGTGGATCAGTTACAGCCTGCGAGCATCAGGATGACCGTGCGCTGGGATAAGAATCCCTGGACATTGGCAGGAGGAAACCCTCAGGTAGAAAGGGAGCCTGTTTTCTGGCTGCTACCCTACTGGATGGGCCGGTACCTGGGTATGATTTCCGAATAATAATAAACCTTATCAAAAAAGGAGATATGAAGCGATTAATAGTACCTTTTGTTATCACCATGCTGTCGCTCGCCATGAACCAGACCATCGCCCAAACGGGTGAAACTTATGCTGAAAAACTAGGTTGGCCCAAAGGCTCGAAAGTTGTGATTTTCCATGTGGACGATGCCGGTATGTCTTATTCGTCCAATCAAGGTGCCAAACGATCCATTGAAAACGGCATTGCTACATCGTGCAGTATTATGATGCCCTGCCCGTGGGCGGCGAGTTTCACAAAGTTCGCAGTAGCCAATCCTAAAATGGACGCCGGGCTTCACCTGACATTGACTTCTGAATGGCAAGACTATCGCTGGCCTCCGCTGGGCGGGATAGCACATTCACATGGGTTGGTGGATGAGGAAGGTTGTATGTGGCATGAGGTTGAACAGGTCATTAAAAATGCCAGTCCTGACGTGGTGGAGCAGGAAATTCGCGCCCAGCTGGACCGTGCATTGAAACTTGGACTCAAACCAACCCATATGGATTCTCACATGGGGACCCTTTTCGCACACATTCCTTATCTGGAAAGATACATTAAGGTCGGCGTCGAGTACGGCATTCCGGTAATGTTCCCGGGTGGAAATAACAAGCTACTTATCGAATCACTCAATAATCCGGTGATTAAAAAGCTGAAATCCGAAGGAAAATGGAAGGAAGGCATGAAACTTCCCGACCCTGAAATTACGAAGCAAACCGGGCCGGTAGGACAAAAAATATGGGCTGCCGGGCTACCTGTATTGGATGATCTGCACACGATCAGCGGCGACTGGAAACCGGAAGGTACCGACATTAGTCCGGCACAATGGGGCAAATATAAAGCGCAGAAATTCAAAGAGACATTAACCAAAATGCAGCCGGGCGTGGCGATGATGATCGTTCACAGCAGCGACATTACCGACGAATTCAAGCATATCAGCGCCTCGGGCGGCTCGCGTTATGCCGATATGCTGTCGATGTTAGATCCCGATTTGAAAGCATTTGTCAAATCCGAAGGCATTATCCTCACGACCTGGAAGGAGATGATGGAAAGAAGAAAAAAAGTAAAATGAGCGATAATTTGATGAAGAAACTGATCACAACCTTAGTTATTACCCTGTTTGTTAAAGTATTACTATTCGCGCAGAGCACACCTGTTGTTCAGCAGACGCTGATATTCCCTCCGCAGGAAAAACATGTGCACGGCAGCAGCATTGTCAGTTTGCCCAATGGGGATTTTCTGGTAGCATGGTTTCAGGGAAGCGGCGAACGTACCGCTGATGACGTGAGGATTATGGGTGCAAGATTAAAAAAGGGTGAAACGAAATGGAGCGAACCCTTTCTAATGGCTGACACGCCACATTTACCCGACTGCAACCCGGTACTGTTCCTGAATGCAGAAGGGAAATTGTTTTTGGTATGGATCGCAGTGCAGGCCAATCTCTGGGAGCAATCTATTCTGAGATTTAAAACTTCGACGGATTATAACAAAACAGGCGCACCGGTATGGAACTGGCAGGATAATATTTTGCTGAAACCGGATAACCGTTTCGCTGAGGAAGTTGCTAAAAAATTCAAGGACTTGCCGGAAAGTACCATTGGCTGGGCAGGGTATGCGCCCAAATACGATGAAATGATCGTAGAAGCCAGCAAGGATGTTACCAAAAGAAGCATTGGCTGGATGACAAGGATCAAGCCATTACTGATGGAGAATGGCAGAATCGTACTTCCGCTTTACTCCGACGGCTATAACTTCTCGCTTACCGCTATTTCCGACGACAACGGTACTTCCTGGAAACCAGGTCTGCCGATTGTAGGACGCGGCCCGATCCAGCCCGCCATTGTCAGGAAGAAAAACGGCACATTGGTTGCATATATGCGTGACAGCGGCGACGAGCCTACCCGCGTTCACGTGAGTGAGTCTGCAGACAATGGTGAAAGCTGGAAAGCAACTATTAAAACTGACATTCCCAACACAGCCAGCGTCGAACTCTTGACCCTTAAAGATGGCAAATGGGCGTTTCTGGGCAATGATATTGACAATGGACGCTACGAACTTAGTCTTAGGGTCTCTGACGATGAAGGTAAAACCTGGAAATGGAAAACGTTGATTGAGAACGATCAGAGCAAAAAAGGTGGCTACTCCTACCCTTCTCTTATCCAGACTGCGGACGGACTTTTACACATGACCTATTCCCATCACCCCGAAAAAGGAAAAAAATCGATCAAGTATGTGGTCGTTGATCCGAAGATTTTGACGCGTTAAAAATTACGAATAACTAAAACCGATAAGGGCACGAAGCATTGTTTCGTACCCCCCAATACAAGGCATCAGGCCTTTTTCATATCTAAAACCTGTATTTTAATGCAAAAGCCCAACCCAATTTCCCTGTTATCCCTCCTGTTCATTATTCTGATATTTGCTAAAAATGTCTCAGGCCAGTCGGTATATAAAGACAAACCTTTCTCACAGGATTTCAGCATCAAATTTTATACGGATACCACCAAGTCAACGCTTCTGCAAGCAGCCGCTGATCGCAACGGTAACATTCAAATTCTCGCGAAAGAAGGTTTGCAACATGTTTACGACGGACAGTTTTTATATCCGGGCACCATCCGGCCGGACAATACTTACCGCTTCATGAAAGACAAAAAAGTTGCGGCAATTGCAAGTTATCAGCAGCAATTTGTTTATCTGACCGATTCGGAGGTTTTGAGCAATGCGTGGGCCGGAACATTGTTTTCCAAACATACGCTTCCAAATGCAAACCTGTTTGCGGGAGGAAAGGATTTTGAATTTCTAATTTCAGACGGCAAATCTCTCCAGTTGATTAAAGATTCTCAAAATCTATGGAGTGGAAAATTGCCTGATGATGAAATACAAGGCCTGGCTTATCAAAAGAATGCTAATCAGTTCTGGGTTCTTGGCAAGAAGTCGCTGTACCTGTTCGCTGTCGCTGGCAAAAAACTGACCAAGGCTTTGGAAGGTTCCAATTTCACGAGCTTTGACATTACAAAAAAAGAGTCCAACGTCACGATCGGAACCACTGACGGCTACATTACATTCAACATTGCAACAGGCAAACAAGCCGGCCCCATTCAGAAAAAACTTCCGGTAACCAACATTACCGCAGTGAAGGAAATTAATGGAAAAATTTGGTTTGGATCGAATCAGGGTGCATTTGCACTTCGTACCGATGATAAATTCGATTACTACTACGGCGAACGCTGGCTACCAGGGAACAATGTTACCGACATTGCGCAAGGTCCAAAAAACTCTGTGCTGATACTTTCTAAAAAAGGTTTGGGACAGATCGTTTTCAAATCCATGACCCTGGAAGAAAAGGCATTGCTTTTTGAAGATCAGGTAAGAGCGAGACACATTAGAAACGGTTTTAATGCGACATTGGTAGGCCTAAATCACGGTGATCTTTCATCAGGTCGCATGGAAGATTCGGATAATGACGGGCTTTGGACGTCGATGTACCTCGGCGGTGAAATATTCAGATATGCGGTTACCAAAGATCCCGAGGCGTTGCAAAACTGCCGCGAGTCGCTGGATGCGATGGAAAGGTTATATTCGGTAACCCATATTGCGGGCTTTCCAGCAAGGTCTTTTGAGCGGTCGGGACATATAAATGAATTGCACGACCGGGACCGCTGGCAACACTCGCCGGAAAAAGAATGGGACTGGAAATCGACAACCAGCAGCGACGAAATTATAGGCCACATTTTTGCATTCGGTGCGATGGCTGAACTGGTCGATGACCCGTCTATGAAAAAAAGGGCCGTTGCGCTAATCGACACGGTGATGTCACATATTGTTAAAAATGATATGTACCTCATCGATTTTGACGGCAAGCCTACATTGTGGGGAAAATGGCATCCTGATTATGTCAATTCATTTCCAAAGAATGTGGGTGACCGCAAGCTGAACTCTTCCAACATTGTGGGAATGCTTCAAACTGCCTATCATTTTACAAAAAAAGAAAAGTATAAGAAAAAAGCATTCGAGCTGATGACCAAATATGGCTACCTCGACAACATGATGCGTCCTATGAGCGTGATCGGAAAAGCCCCTGAGGATGCGGACGAGCATAGCAAGCACATGTCCGACGGCTGGAACCATTCCGACGATGAAATGTATTTTGTCGGCTACTGGGGACTTTACAGATATGCCTTTAATGATACGCTGAAAGCTAAATACAAGCAATCCATCATCGATCACTGGCAGGCGGAAAGACCTGAAAAAGAAGGTGCATGGAATATTTTCACGGCACTAACCGGCACGAAAGAATTTGACTTGAATGAAGCCGTTTGGTACTTGCAGGAACATCCCGTGGACCTGGTAGACTGGGTGATTAAAAACAGTCATCGCAAGGATATTGAAATAGTAGAACCTAACTTCCGCAAGCAAACCACCAAAGAGGTGCTTCCTCCCGACGAACGTCCTATCCAACGCCATAATGGAAATATGTTCAATCTGGACAGAAACGGTGGAAATGGCAACTCTGAACATAGTGCCGGGGATATCTGGCTGCTGCCCTACTGGATGGGCCGGTACCTGGGCGTAATTACCGCACCTCAAAAATAATGGTATGCGAGCCGCAACTAACCTTTTTTTGTCATTAACCTTACTTTGCATGTTGTCCTGTCAAACTGATTCCATTTCCGAAGAAAAACAGATTACCAATGATCTGACCTACAATCACGATCTGGATAATAATGACAATTTTTCGCCTGATGGGAAATGGTTGGTGTATGACACAAGAACAGACGACGGAGGCATTGCAGCGTCGGCCAGAATTGAAAGGGTAAATATTGAAACAGGCGAAAAACAGGTTTTGTTTGATATAAAAAATAACCAGACCTGGGGCCCTGGCGCCGGGGCTGTGAGTTACAGTTCAAAGGACAATGCAGTTGTATTTATTCACGGATTAACGAATAGTACCGAGGCGAACCCCTACCAACAATGGCGCAGGACGGGAGTTATCATTCATGATTCCCGTCCTAACGAGCCTATTTATATGGATGCACGGGATGTTACTTTCCCTTTCACAGCAGGTGCGCTACGCGGTGGAACCCACCGACATGAATGGAGTGGCGACGGACAATGGATTGGCTTTACTTACAATGATGCGATATTAAAAGCACTCGAAGACTCGACCGGGCAAAAACGTAATCTGCGTACAATCGGTGTTTCGAAGAAAATAAAAGCTGTTCACGTCGACAAAAACGAAGAAAATGTTTCGGGAGAATGGTTTAGTGCGCTGGTAGTAAGAGTAGTACCGGAACCGGCTCCCGGAAGCGACGAAATCAGTCACGCAGCGGGTGACAGTTGGGTAGGTACAAATGGCTACCTGGCTGCAAATGGTCAAAAACAGATCGCCAGAGCATTTTTGGGCACTGTCAAGGACAAAAACGGAAAAGATGTACCGGAAGTTTTTGTTGTCGATATCCCCGAAGACATTACACAACCTGGCCCGCTTGGACCGCTGGAAGGAAGCAAAGATGACTTCCCAATGCCGCCCAATGGTACGGTACAAAGAAGGCTGACCTATACCGCCAATACTTCCCAGCCTGGTTGCCTGGGGATCGTCAGGTCTTCGCCCGATGGAAAATATCTTGCTTATTTGGCGAAGGATGAAAAAGGCATCAGCCAGATTTTTGTCATTTCTCCTACCGGCGGCAAACCGCAGCAATTAACAGAGCATGATTATGATGTAATAGGAAATGTAAGATGGCATCCCGATGGCCAGCACGTAACTTATGTTTGGAAAGGAAGCATTACATTATGCAAAACCGGAACTGAACCTTTCGCCGAAAGGATCAAAACGCTAACCAAACCAACTAACCCCGCACCGACCAACCTGGTATGGTCACACGATGGAGGTGTAGTAGCATTCAACAGGTTATTGAAAGGGAATGATACAGAGCCTGCGACCCAGCAGGTATTTGCTTGTAAAGTTGAACCGAAATCACTTACTGAAAACTGATCTTTTTGTAGATTGTCTTCACGGGAATTTCAATGCCAAAATAAGGAAGGGAAATAGTATCTTCCATTTTGTCATAGAGCTCTACATACCAGCGTTTGCCTTCACGAATGTAAATTTCGACAAAACAGCTTTCCTGATCAACGATCAGATAATATTGCAACGAAGGAATAAGCCGGTACTCATTCAGCTTGGCAGAACGGTCAGTTTTCGCTGTGCTTTCTGATAAAACTTCAACGATTAATAGTGGTTCAGTGGCATATCTGCCCAAATTTCCAGTCTCCTTAAAAACCAGGAAATCTGGCATACGGAAAACCTTGCCTTCCTGAACTTGTAGTTTTACACAATTTTGAACCATTATGTAAGGCTTATCCTCTAAAAAATTGCCTACATAACGATGTATGTTTCCCGCAATCTGATTGGCTATAACTGATTCTCCCGACATCTCTACTATTTCTCCGTTGACAAATTCAAAACGGCCTTCCTGCGTTTCACAGAAGGCAAAGTATTCCTCCAGAGTGTAAAGTTTTTCAGCCACAGCTTCCATAATCATCTGCTTTTATTCAAAAATAATGATTTACAGTTGAATTCCTAAATGGCATACGTTGTAGTCCGCAAGTTACTCAATCAGCCTTTTTTCAATGACGACCCTCTGATCATCAGTTCTGACCGGAGGATAATCGGGTCGTTTATTTCGATGTTTTGGGCGCCGTTCAGCTGGTTGATCATTGTCTTGACGGCGACTTTGCCCATTTGATAACCCGGGTAAAAAACGGTTGTGAGATTGGGCTCTATCACTTGCGAAACGGGGTCATTATTGAAGCCTACAACTGCAATGTCGGCTGGAATGTCGTAGCCCTTTTCCTTCAATGCCTTCATACAAGTGACAGCGCAGAGATCATTGGCGATGAAAATACCGTCCGGTCGTGCATCCATACTTGCCAGCTTATCGGCAGCCAGCCTCCCCGCTTCCAGGCTGAGATCGGTCACCATAATCAGAGATTCGTCAGGATCCAACCCTTTTTCCCGCAACGCCTGCCTATAACCCTCCAACCTTCCCGCGTACACATTACGCCTGAGGTCACCCGTTACGTGCATAATGCGCCTGCAACCTTCGCTGATCAGGTGTGAGGTAGCCTGATATCCCGCATTCACATTGTCGATAATAACACTGGTACATCTGGGATGCTCCATTACCCGGTCAAAAAAGAGAACGGGGACATTTTTGCCAAGGAACATTTCAAAATGCTCAAACGAATCCGTGTCGTAAGCAATTGATGCCAGTAACCCATCCACGCGGCTGGCGAACATCGTTCGGGCATTGGCTTTTTCCTTTTTTTCCAGTTCAAGCGACTGGCTGATCAGCAAATTATAACCTGCATTATTCGCCACTTCTTCCATTCCAGCCAGTACTGCTGACATGAAATTACTGTTGAGCCGCGGCACAATGACGCCCAGCGTGTTGGTTTTTTTCCTCCTTAAATTACTGGCAAAAGTGTTGGAACGATAGCCCAATTCCTGCGCCTTATTAAGAATCGACAGTTTTGTTTGGCTATTAATCGCCGGATGGTCATTCAAAGCCCTGCTAACTGTGGCCGGAGAAATCGCTAATATTTTGGCAATGTCATAAATCGTGATTTCTTTTTCGGTCATATCAATTATCGGTTCTTGTAGGGGAAAAAATCAATCAATTACGTCTTTTATGTAACACAATCATTTTCTGAATTTCTTTGAGCGGCCGGAATATCAAAATTACTGTTTTTTAATGCAATCGATTGCAATGCAAATTAATATCAGGATATTTATATCAAAAAATAAAGTTTACAATGATACAAACAATGCGCTGGTTCGGCCCTAACGATCCGGTTTCATTAATGGATATTCGCCAGGCGGGATGTAGCGGGGTTGTCAGTGCCTTGCATCAGATACCGGTCGGTGCGTTATGGACAATTGAAGAAATTGAAGCAAGAAAACTACTTATTGAAGCTGGTAATGAACGATTTAACACATTAAAATGGCTGGTAGTAGAAAGCCTTCCGGTGCATGAAGACATCAAAAAAGGACTGCCTTCGCGGGATATTTACATTGAAAATTATAAGCAGTCACTGAAAAATCTGGCTGCCTGCGGCATTAAAACGGTTTGCTACAATTTTATGCCTGTTCTTGACTGGTCGCGGACGGCTTTGGACTATACTTTTCCGGAAGGCCATAAAACGCTGCGTTTCGTTTGGGAGGATTTTGCCCTTTTCGATATGTACATTTTGAAAAGGCCGGGGGCGAATGATTACTATGATCCTGAAATTCAGCGATCAGCATTGGAAAAATTGCAGAGTATGTCGCCCGAGCAAATCGGCGTGCTCACCAATACTGTCCTGCTCGGCCTGCCGGGTTCAGAAGAGGCATTCGAGCTGACCAACTTTCAAAATCTCCTGAATGCTTACGCTCAAATTGGCGATAAAGAACTGAGAGAAAACCTTTACTATTTTATACGTCAGGTAGCTCCTGTGGCTCACGAAGTAGGTATTAACCTTTGCATTCACCCCGACGATCCCCCAAAATCACTGCTGGGCTTGCCAAGAGTTGTAAGTACTGAATCCGACCTGAATCAATTGCTCGATGCTTGTGATGTCAGGGCCAATGGTGTCACATTCTGTACCGGGTCACTGGGCGTGAGGGCAGACAATGACCTGCCGGGGATTATTGAGCGTCTGGGTGACCGCATTCATTTTGTGCATTTGCGGACTACCAGGCGGGAATCGGAAGATCAGCGGAATTTTCATGAGGCGCCACATCTTGATGGTGACGTCGATATGTATGAGGTAATAAAAGCACTAGTGAAGGAGGAACATCGGCGTGCTGCGGCGCATTATCCCGATCATGCGCTTCCAATGCGGCCTGATCACGGTTTTCAAATGCTGGATGATCTGAATAAAAAGACCTACCCGGGTTACTCTGCGATCGGTCGCCTCAAAGCGCTTGCGGAAATAAGAGGGCTGGAAATGAGTATTTCCCGTTCATTCAATGAATTATAGTAGTAACATTCTATCAGTGCTTTTTTAAATATGTCTATTCAAAATATTTTTTCGCTTGAAGGCAAGGTGGCGTTAATTACCGGTGGCGGTAGCGGAATTGGTTTTTACATTGCGCAATGCATGATTCAGGCCGGTGCAAAAGTGGTCATTACCGGCAGGCGGGAAACTGTTTTGCAGGAAGCGGTGGCCGCTCTTGGCGCAGGTTCAAGCTATTTTGTGAATGATATCACGGATTTAAAATCGATTCCCGCGCTCATCTCCGACATTGAATCTAAGGTTGGCCCAATTGATATTCTGATCAACAATGCGGGTATTAATATGAAAAAACATGCCGTGGAAGTCACAGACGAAGATTTTGACCGGATTATCCAAACTAACCTGCACGCGGTTTTTTCCATTACAAGGGAATGCGGCAAAAGAATGATCGAGCGTAAAAAAGGCTCCATCATTATGATTACTTCCATGGCAGCCCTCTACGGAATCGACAGGGTAGTGGCCTATACCGCCTCCAAATCAGCGGTTGGAGGTATGGTGAAAGCATTAACAACCGAATTTTCGCCATATAATGTCAGGATCAATGCTATTGCACCTGGTTTCATTGAAACACCCATGATGCTCACTGCCATGAATGGCGACCCTGCGCGGCGGGACAAAGCGATGGGCCGTACACCCATGGGAACCTGGGGTAAGCCGGACGATATTGGCTGGGCGGCCGTGTTCCTCGCATCGGAAGCTTCCAAATTTATCACTGGTGTGTCACTGCCCGTGGATGGCGGAAATTCGATCGGTTTCTAATATTTTACCAACGCATTTTATGACCAATACCCATATCCAATGAGAAAAATCAATTTCCTAAAACCTGCCTTCTTAATGCTCCTGATGCTTGTTATGTCCGCAACGACGGCTAGCTACGCTCAAAAAATTAAATGGAACAAAGTCAAAATCCTGGTCTATACCAAAAACGGGAAAGGCTATGTCCATGACAATATCGCCGCGTCCCTGGTGGCTATCCAGGCATTGGGCAAGCAAAACGGCTTTGCTGTGGATACCACTTCGGATCCTACCAAATTCACAGATGACAATCTGAAACAGTACGACGCCCTGTTTTTTTCCAATACCAACAATGATGTTTTCGATACGGACGCTCAACGCGTTGCCCTGATGCGCTACATACAGGCAGGC
This sequence comes from Dyadobacter pollutisoli, assembly GCF_026625565.1. Lineage (NCBI taxonomy): Bacteria > Pseudomonadati > Bacteroidota > Cytophagia > Cytophagales > Spirosomataceae > Dyadobacter > Dyadobacter pollutisoli. The sequence goes on along the minus strand of NZ_CP112998.1, from coordinate 6,791,834 downwards.
GGAAATTTTGTGGGTATGCATTCAGCTTCCGGTACTGAGCGGAAATGGAAATGGTTTAAGGATATGCTGGGCGGGACTTTCTTCTGGCATGAGCCGGGACAGGCTTTTTCTGTCAAGATACTGGATCCAAAAAACCCGTCACTGGCTCATTTACCAGCAGAATGGAAGCGTGAAAAGGATGAATTTTATTTTGTAAAAGAAATGGCTGTTAACCTGAATGTGCTCGCTGTTAATGATCATACTACCATTGAAAAACCTGCCGGTAAAGCGCTGGATACTTTTGGTACCGTATTTCCGTCAGTTTGGTGGCATGAATACGATGGCGGCCGGGCTTTCTACACTTCACTCGGACATGAAAAAACCGACTATGAAAAAGAAGATCTAAGAAAACACATTCTTGGCGCCATTGAGTGGGCTATTGGTCCGCAGAAACCGAGAAATTATAGCAAAGCCTACGCCGTCAGCCCGCAGGATGAGGTGCGTAAAAAGTAATCGTCAGACATTAGTTATAATCCTTAATCTGAAATATCATGAATGAAATAAATCAGGCAAACAACGGGAATAGGAGGGCATTTCTTAAAACCGCAGCTACCGGGACCGCGGGTATCATTGCAGCTTCGATGTTTCCGACCATCGTTCCATCTACTGTTTTTGGCAAAACCGCACCTAGTAACCGGATCAATATCGGACAAATTGGTTTCGGCCGTATCGGTTCATCCCACGATTTGCCGGAAGTGATCAAAAACGAAGCGGCTCACGTGATCGCTGTTGCTGACCTTGATAAAAACAGACTGGCCAAAGGGAAAGTCTGGATTGAAAAAAAATACGCGGACCGGACAGGCAAAGAAAAATACCTGGAAGTGAAGACATATGACGACTACCATGAGATTTTGGCAAGAAAGGACATTGACGCGGTGATCATCAGCACGCCGGATCACTGGCACGCGCAGCCTGCCATGGAAGCTGCCGTGGCAGGCAAGCACATATATATGCAAAAACCAACGTCGCTGACCATTAAGGAAGGCCGGATGATGGCGGATATGATTAAAAAGAAAGGGGTGATATTCCAGCTAGGAAGCCAGCAGCGTTCCGTTAATCCGTGGCCGCAATTCAAAAGGACGTGTGAACTGGTGCGCAATGGGAGAATTGGCAAACTGAAAAAGGTATATGTTGGCTTACCCGGTGACCCGGCAGGAGGCAGTACTGCCCAAATGCCCGTGCCATCGAACCTGAACTACGATATGTGGCTGGGCTCAACGCCTGAGATATATTACACACTCGACCGTGTGCATTCTCAAACTGATATTAATGACCGTCCGGGATGGTTGCGTTTGGAGCAGTTTGGGGCGGGGATGATCACCGGCTGGGGTTCACACCACATTGACATTGCGCATTGGGGTATGGATACCGAGCTTACCGGCCCGATTGAAATAGAAGGCAAAGCCACATTTCCTGCCAAAGGCTCAGGTCTCTGGGATGTTCACGGCGACTTTTTAGTAAATGCCAAGTATGCTAATGGTGTGGAAATGGAAATTGGCGGTACAAACCCGAACGGGGTCAAATTTGAAGGAACCGAAGGATGGATATTTGTTTCAAGAGGTAATGTCGGTGTAACGGCTTCCGACCCCGGCGCGGCTGTTGCCGCTGCCGAAAACAAAGCGTTCTATGCAAGTGATCAGAAGATTTTGGGATCGGTGATCCAGCCCAATGAAATCCATTTGTACGAAAGCCCGGAACAGCATCAAAACTGGATTGAAAGCATTCAAAGTGGCAAGCAAACGATCAGCCACGCTGAAATTGCCCAACGTTCCTGCACAGCTTGCTTATTGGCACATACTGCCATGAAACTGGGCCGCAAATTGAAATGGGACCCTAAAAAGGAAGATTTTATTGGCGACAAAGAAGCCAGTTCTATGCTTTCCCGCCCACAGCGCGGCCCATACGGGACAACTCGTGTGAAAGGTTGAAAGAAAAAGAGACTTGGCAAGCCTTCAAGGCTTACCAAGTCTTTCTTAATAATTCCCCTTGTACTCCCGCGGCGTATGCCCAATGTACCTCTTGAAATTCCGATTAAAATTGGAAAGTGAATCGAAGCCGCTGTCGTAAGCGATCTGTGCAATGGTCCATTTATCTTCCAAAAGCAGCTTGCAAGCGTGACCTATCCTGATTTCGTTGACAAAGTCAATGAATGTTTTGTTAGACCTGGCTTTAAAATATCTACAAAACGCCGCCTCCGTCATCCCCGCCAGGGATGCTACATCACCCAGCCTGATCTCCTGAAAGAAATGCTGTAAGACGTAGTTATGCACTTTTTGCATGCGTTCTGTTTCTGAAATCTTGTAAGTATTGACATACCCGTAGCTGGAAATCGGTTCGCCACCCGGCTCGTGCGCCAGCTTATCGAGGAGCGTCAGCAATTGGATAATGCTTTTGAAACCTTCCGCGTGATTGAGCGAAACGAGTTCATTGCGGATATGCTCACGCAAGACACCTTTGTATTCAATCCCTCTTTTGGAATCCATAAAAAGTTGGCGCAACGCCAGCATTTCAGGCTTTTCGAGGAAGTCTTTCCCGAGGAAATCCTCCTGAAAATATAATACGATCCCGTGAGTGGAAAGCGACGAGCCAGGCTCAAAATACCCCGGGTCGCTCCTCCATAAATGTGGTACGTCGGGACCCAGAAAAACAGTGTCGCCCGGCTCGAAAGTCTGCACCGAATCACCTATCAAACGCTTGCCCGTACCCTCCATCACTGTGAACAATTGGTAATGCGGATGAAAATGCCAGTTGGGGTCAAAATGAGGCGCTTTTAGCTCCTGAACAGTGACTGTATGGACTTGGCTTTCTATGTTTTTATGAATGGGTGCCTTCATGTAACCGACCTTAATTTTACCACAAACCTCTTTATTTCACAATATTAATATCAAAATATGATTAGTTGCAAGTTATACTCCTCAAAGAGGCGTTAAAGACAAAAGTAAAATTCAGTTATTAAGTGGCAAACGAATATCCGGCTGGCAGCGTTATCTTGTACACCCGGTATGGAAGATCCGACCTGGAAACGTAGAGTGGCATGGTTATTTTTATTCAAAGAACCGGTCAAATTTTTACAACCATTTTGTCAGATCCCACGTCCTCATTATCTCGTTCCTAAAAATTTAAGTGCTATGAAAAACCTATTACATTCACTCACAATGGTACTATTTTCCCTACTGGTTTCAAGCTGTGGAAAAACCACCACAATCAGCAGTAATATGGAGCTTACGGGAAAATGGCAACTGGAAAGTATAGTGCAGGAGGAAGATACGATTCGCAAGCCAGGCCCTGCCAAAGGACAACTGGATGTGAGCCTGAATTTTAAAGACAAAGGAGAACTCGAAGGAACATCATCAACAAATTATATTACGGGATTTTACGAAACAGCGCAGCAAAATACCATTCAGCTGGGCGGTGGCGGAACCGAGCGCGCTGAAACTTCCTGGGGCAATCTTTTTGTGAATGCGCTCCCGAATGTCAATGTGTACGATCTTAAATCAAACCGTTTGATTTTATTCTACGAAAACAACAATCAGCTAATTTTCAGCAGAGTGCAATAATTTCGGTATCCGATAACGGATTTTAAAAGGCAGCCTTCGATAGATTTCGGGGCTGCTTTTTCTTTTTTGACCGTACTAGTAGCTTTATTTTACCCTGCTAGCCAGTTATTGCCTTTTCATCAAATCAATATAGAGTCAATAATCGTCAAATGATGTGGATATATACGTATGATTTTTCTTTAAAATTGTAAGAATATTATCAGGACATTTACACTGATAAAGTATCCTATTTAACAACTCCGCCACTTCCCAGACAGAAGGGCCGCTTACAACCCGATTGATGAAGTATAGTATGAATCTCCTGCTATGGGGAAACCAAATTGATGACAGTCTTTTTCCAACCCTTGAATTGATCAAGAAAATCGGTTTTGACGGAGTAGAGGTCCCCATTTTCAATACTAATCCTGAACATTGGTTTAATTTCCGCAAGAAACTCGACGATATCGGTCTTGCATGTGAAACCGACACGATATGTGGCCCCGATGAGCATCTGATCAGCCCTGACTCTGCGATGAGAAGGCATACCATCGACCGCCTAAAAAGTGCATTGGACTGCTCACTGGTTCTTGGCGCCACCAAATTAATGGGACCATACCATTCTGCATTGGGCGTGTTTACCGGTAAGCCTGCCACGGAGGAAGAATGGAACTGGGGAATAGAGGGTATCAGAGAAGTTGCAGACTATGCGGAATCGCTTGACATTACGCTTGGCCTGGAATATCTGAACCGGTTTGAATTGTACCTCACCAGCTGCGGAGACGAGCTGATCCGGTTTGTAGACGAAGTAAATCACCCGAACTGCAAGATCATGTTCGATACTTTTCATGCCAATATTGAAGAAAAGAATATTGGAGATACCATTCGCAAAGCCGGTGATCGGATCTCATTTATCCAACTTTCCGAAAATGACCGTTCGACACCCGGTAAAGGAAATGTGGATTGGGAAGGCGTTTTCAAAGCCATCAATGACATTAAATACGACGGCTGGATTAGTATCGAAGCATTCAGCCCGAAATTGCCGGTCGCCAACATCTGGCGCAAAATGTTCGAATCCGAAGAGCAGTTGATGCGGGATGGGCTGGCGTTTATCAAATCCAATCTTGCGTAGTCACGGGTTAGTTGCATGCCTATGGCATTTCAACTAGCTTGAATGTCGTTTTCTCCCTACCGCGCGGCCGCCGAGGTTATATGCCTACGGCATTTGATGGTTTGAAATACTTTCTTCCCGTACCGCGTGGCGGCCGCCACGCGGCAAAAAACCCATTCATTCTTTCTAAGCCAAAATCGCGTCAGCGATGTAACATTGGTAGAGATTTTGCAACATTATACCAGTTCCTAAATCGCGTCAGCGATGTAACATTGGTAGCATAATTTTATATTAAATCCCCATTGCCAAATCGCGTAGCGATGCAACCTCGGTGGCCTCCGCGGTAGAAAAATCACCCCTCATTCATTCCAGATCAAAATCGCGTCAGCGATGTAACATTGTAGCGGCTGACTTCGCTCGACGATACCGTTTTTGAATCGTGCCTCAAAATGTAATCATTGATGCAAATACTTATCAATTAAAATATTGCCAGAAAAAATTGAACAAATAAAACGATTTTCAGATCACCTCATATTTTAATGTAAATCTGCTTTCTAATTATTTTGGATTAGTCTAAATAAGACTAGTTTTGCCTTACTATTTAGAAAGCATCTTATTTACATCACAGCATGAGAACATATATTTTACTCCTTTTTACCTTTATCAACGTCGCCGCATTCGCTCAAACAGGGAAAATTAAAGGCCAGGTCACAAATGGTTCAGGCGAACCCATAGAGTCCATTAACCTGATATTGAAAGGTACCGGCAGAGGTACCGTTACAACCGCCTCCGGTGATTTTGAGTTTAATACATTGCCAGCCGGAAATTACCAGGTTATTGGTACAGGAGTGGGTTTCAAGCGCATCGAAAAGCATGTCTCCCTTAATGCCGACGAAACGGTAACATTGCAATTGACAGCCACGGAAGATGCGCACGAGCTGCAAACAGTGGAAATCACAGGCCGCCGCGAGACTACTTACAAAAATGACCTGTCGTTTATCGCCAGTAAAACGGCGACGCCAATTAAGGAAGTGCCGCAGGCGATCAGCTACATTACGAAGGAAGTAATGCGCGACCAGGGCACTTTTCTGATGGGCGACGCAGTGAAAAACATGAGCGGGGTTAACCAGTTCACTTTCTATGATGACCTTACAATCCGTGGTTTCCGCATGAATGGTGGCAGCACTACCCAGCTTGTAAACGGCCTCAGGACATTCTCGGGCTTTTGGAAACAGCCGCCGGTAAACTACCTGGAAAGAGTGGAAGTGATCAAAGGTGCCGCGTCTGCATTGTATGGCAATACGTCGCCGGGCGGAACCATTAACCGGGTTACCAAAAAGCCTTTAACAACCCCACAAAAATCGCTCACATTCACGACCGGCAGCTTCAATACACTGCGGACGCTGGCTGACTTTACGGGGCCAATGAACGAAAAGAAAACATTGCTGTATCGCTTGAACCTCGGATACGTAAATGCACAAGGTTTCCGAAACCTTCAATTTGACAAAAACATCATCGTAGCCCCATCTGTATCGTTCTTACCAACCGATAAAACCCGCATCAATTTTGACCTGGTGTACAACAGATCCAACAGTCGCCTCGATCGCGGGCAGTCGGTGAAGGGAAATGACCTGTATTCCAGCTCCATCAAAACTTCACTGAATGCAGTGAATGATTACCTCAATGAGGAAACCTACCTGATCACGACTTCGCTGAACCACCAGTTTACCCAAAATACCTCATTCAATGTGGCCTACCTGCGTACCGGCTACTCTGAGGATCTGCTCGAACACCGCAGCAGCAATGTCAATGGTGTGGATTCGGCTGGAAAATCGATTGAAAACCTAGTGGCAAGACAAGTTTTTATCCGCAAAACAAAGTCTTTTATGGATAATGTTTCATTGTTCGTGAACCATAACTTCAACACAGGAATTGCAGAACATAAGCTTGTTGCGGGATACGACTACATTCAATCCATGACCCCAAAAGGCTCGGGACAGCAGACAGCGAATGGTTATTTGTTGAAAGCGGGAGGTGCTGCGGCTTACAATGCTAAAACACCTGAGAAATACATTTTCTACAATTACACTGAAAATGGTGTCGTAAGAAGTATTCCTAAACCCAACATTTCGCACTACGACCTCACGTTGCAGAACAACAACATGGAGGATCCTTCCAAGTACACTTTCAATGTCATTACCAATTCTGCCACTACACCTGTTCTTTACAAATTACACGGTCTGTACTTGCAGGAACAACTCAAAATCAAACGTTTACAGATTTTGTTGGGGTTGCGCTATGATACCTACATTGATAAAAAGAACTACACTACCAATAATGAAGCCAATGTGACTCAGCACGCTTTGCTGCCACGTATCGGGGCGGTGTATACGCTGACGAACAATATTAATGTCTATGGTACTTACACCAAAGGATACAATCCTCAGGACGCCACTGTACAGAGCGATCCGTTGTCAGGCGGACCGTTTGACCCGATCCGGAGCAGTTTGTCGGAAGCAGGTTTGAAAACAGAATGGATCGACGGCCGGTTGACAGCCAATGTATCTGTGTACCAGATCACACAAACCAACACATTATACTCAGCCAATGCAGCGGACAACCCGAATTTGATGCAGCAAATCGGTGAAGAAAAAGCGAAAGGTGTTGAGTTTGATATGACAGGAAACATCCTTCCTAACTGGAATATGATCCTTACATACAGCTATAACGATGCGAAGATCACGGACGCCGGTTCCAAAACAACGGATCAGGTTCTGGTGAATCTGCAAAAACCCAATGCGCCTAAAAATCAGGGAAGCTTATGGACAAAATATACATTCGTGAACAATGCATTAAGCGGCTTTGGGCTTGGTTTGGGAGGAAATTTTGTAACTGAGCGCAATGTTTCTATCAACAATACGCAAACCTTACCAGGTTACGCATTGCTGAACGGAGCGATTTATTACAAGATCGACAAATTCCAATTCCAGGTTAACCTGAACAACCTTGCCAACAAAACATACTGGGTTGGCGGATACGATTACCTGCGACTTTTCCCTGGCGCTCCACGCAATTTTATGGCGACGATATCTTACACTTTTTAAATGTTGGTCTATTTCATAAACTGAACCTGTGAAAAAAACATTGAAGAAAATTGCATCGCAACTGCATTTATGGCTGGGGATTTCCTCCGGCCTTGTGGTTTTTGTAGTGGCCCTGAGCGGCTGCCTGCTTGTGTTCGAAGACGAGCTGGAACCTGTTATCAACAAACAATTTCATGTCGTCAATGTCGTCGATGGTCAGCCAAGACTTCCGTTGGATGTTTTGCAGCGCAATGTCGCCCGGCAGTTTCCCGGCAAAAAAATAACCAGGATCTCATTCGAACCGGGTGCTGATCGTACCGTTGTTTTTGGATTAAAATCCGGCAAAAAAGAAAAGGATATATTTTCCGTTGCAGTCAATCCTTACACCGGACAAATCGCTGGTACGAGGCAGGAAAATGATGCTTTTTTTCACGTGGTACTGCAACTACACCGCTACCTGTGCCTCGAAGAAACCGGGAAGGTGATTACCGGCATTTCGTGTGTCATGTTCCTCGTCATCATGATCACCGGGCTGGTACTCTGGTGGCCCAACAGAAAAAACCGCAAGCAGCGTTTTACGGTAAAATGGGGTGCCAAATTCAAGCGGTTGAACTGGGATTTGCACGCCGTATTCGGGTTTTACACGCTGCCAATCGTGTTTATCATAGCGGCTACAGGCCTGGTTTGGAGTTACAAATGGGTCAACAACATGATCTACATTACTTTCGATGGCAAGCCTCAGCAAAAAAGAGAAGCGCCGGCGAACATTTCATTAGTACCGGCGAGCCAAGGCACTTTGGAAAAGATATTCACAGAAACCAATCACCAGCTTCCCAATCCCGGGAGAATACTAATGACCATTCCTGAATCCGACAGTATTTCCATCACCGTGTCCAAAGCCGACGATCATGCTGCAATCAGCAACATTGTCAATTTCCTGTATTTCGGTAAAAATGATGCTCGGCTGATCAGCAAGCGACTTTATGCCTCGGAAACGAGAGGAATGAAGGTCAGGAGGCTGGTGTACCCGATCCATACAGGCAGTCTGCTAGGCTGGCCCACCAAAATCATCGCATTCCTGGCAGCGTTGATCGCGGCGACATTACCGGTGACGGGGATTATTATCTGGCTTGGTAAGAAGACGAAGAGTAAGAAAACGCCGGTCAGAGCGGTTGGTGCGAGAAGACGGGCTGCAAAGTCCAAGATTGTCGTAGAGGGTTAGAGAGATTTAATTAAGAATTTCTTAACTAATTTAAGATTTTCTTAATTTTCTGATATCTTGCGTGCAAATACACACTATGATTATTTTTAGTACTAGTACGTTTCGGACTTTTATTGAACTGCATCCAGATATTGAAGATGCGCTCAACAACTGGAGAGCGATTGTTACAAAAGCGAGCTTTTCAAACTTTTCAGAAATTAGAAATCTATTTAATTCTGTGGATGCTGTTGGCAACGATTTGTATGTGTTTAATATCAGAGGAAACCGTTACCGTCTGATTGCCCGGATACACTTTAATGTGAGAACTGTCTATATCAGGTTTATAGGGACTCATAGTGAATATGACAAACTCGACGTCAAAGCTTTATGAAAAACGAAACTTCTAAATACAAGGTAACAAACGAGCAGGAACACGCGGAACTACTGGCGCGGGTCGATGTCTTGATGCGAAAAGGCGAAGAAAATGTGACATCTGATGAGTCAGAAGAAATTCGCCAGATCGCGCTTGCTTTGGAGGCATATGAGCTTGAAATTTATCCAATTTCAGCGCCGAAAACTTTGGAAGGAATGATTGAGTTACGTATGTACGAAATGCGTCTTAAACAAAAAGACCTCGCCGAGACGTTGGGTGTTTCTCCCGTCAAATTATCGATGATTCTCAGCGGAAAACAAAAGCCCGACATTCCATTTATCAAGGCACTTCATAAAAAATTGAACGTTTCCGCTGATTTCATTTTGGAACATATTTGACATTGAACTTCCCAACATTAAAAATGCCGTAGGTGATTGTTACATACCTACGGCATTTTTATATCGTATTGACTTTTATTTTCTACCGAGGTTACATCGCTACGCGATTTAGCACGGTCGCAAAAATCGCGTAGCGATGTAACTTCGGTAGCATTATGTTTGCATACCGCGCATTCAAAATGCCGTAGGCATGCAACATTATGCACATCAATAAACCTTCGCCAACAAATGCGGGCGCTCTTTTTCTAATTTCAGAATCAGTTCTCCAAAAAGCGTGTTGACCCAGGCGAACCATTTACGGGTGAACTTGGCGTCGTCGTCTTTATCGAATGATTCATGCATAAAACCGGTATGGTTATGCGTCATTTTCAGCTGCTTCAATTGCGCCTCAATTTCCCTATCGTCCGTAGAAGTGATAGCCCGGGCAATGATCCCCATTGGCCATACCTGGTCCACCAACGTATGCGGACTTCCCAATCCCTCTCCCGCTTTACCTTTGAAAAAATATGGATTAGAATCGCTCAGGACGAACTTCCGGGTATTGATATAAATTGGATCTTTCACCGACATCGCTCCCAGGTATGGCATACTGATCAGTCCAGGAATACCGGCGTCATCCATTAAGAGGTGATTACCAAAACCGTCCACTTCGAATGCATAGATCTTACCAAATTGAGGATGTGGATAAACCGCGAACTTTTTCAATGCATTCTCCACTTCCAGTGCCAGCGCCTTAAATTCCCCAGCCAGTTTAGCTTCTTCTGAACCCGCTGTTTTTTCCAAAAGCTCGGCGACTTCACGGAATGAAACTACTGCAAAGAAGTTGCTTGGAACAAAAAATGGGAACACCGTAGCATCATCCGAAGGCCGGAAAGTACTCGCAATCAACCCGTTTGGTTTAATGGGATTACCATAGCCGTTGCCGGGAACCGTATCGGTAGACCATGAAGTAACGCGGCCAAACTTATAGGGACCAGGACCCGTTTTACGCTGCTGTTCTTTGCAGGTTTGCAGGATTAGCCCCATCGCTTTCCGCCAGTCGGCGTCGAAAGGTTTGGTATCACCGGTTGTTTTCCAGTAGTTATATGCCAGCCGGATCGTGTAGCAAAGTGAATCCAGTTCCCATTTCCTTTCGTGGAGCATTGGTTTCATGGCCGTCGCGTCTTTCGTCCACTCGCTTTCCTTCGGGCGGTCGTAAAATGCATTGGCATAGGGATCGATGATAATGCATTTGGTTTGACGGTTGATCAGCCCCGCTACCATTTCCTTTAAGTGATCGTCTTCTTTTAATAAAGGCAGGTATGGCCAAACTTGTGCGGTACTGTCACGCAGCCACATGGCGTCGATGTCGCCCGTAATCACGAATGTATCGGGTTTGCCGTCAATGGGCTTGTAATGAACGGTGGTATCGATCGTGTTAGGAAAACAGTTTTCAAACAACCAGGCCAGCTCGGGATCCTTAACCACTTTTTTCATTCTGACGATCGTCGCCTCTACCGCCGCGCTTGTAAAGCTGCGCTTATCGGCTGGAATGCGCACTACCGGGAAATCTGCGGCTGCATTTTTGGCAAATGACCATTTCGAAATGCCTAGTCCTGCAACAGCCAGGGCACTGGTCTTTATGAATGTTCTGCGTTCAAACATTGGATTCAGGTGAAAATTTGAATTCTTAAAAAATTTTAAAGAAGCAATTTAGGTAAATTTTTCTGCTTCGCTTCATAAAGAAATCAAACCTTAAAGACCAGCTTATTACGGTAAAGAATAACCAAAATCGCAAACCACAATGTTAGGTACAGCAATGCATAAGCCAGCGACGCATTCATCGGATCGGAGAAAAGTGGCGAGATCTGGTATTGGTAGAGATAGGGCACAAAATCCATTTCTGCACCCGTTGGATTAGTTACTTTAACAGCATTCAAAATCCTTACGATCAGACCGGAAAAGAAGAAAACGACCATCGGATTTACACCAAAAATCACAAAGAATGTCGTCCAGCCGGAGTAACCTTTTACATCAATAATATAATACAGTAAAGCCAGGCATAACAGCGCCCAACCTGCGGCGTACAACACAAATGAACTGGTCCAAAGCGCTTTGTTCAAAGGAAAAGCCAGGCTCCACAGCCAGCCCAATGCTATACCGCCCAATGCTGCCATTAACAGGTACATTACCCTTTTGTTTTTATCCATGTTCGCCCGTAGCAATGTCCCGATCAGCAAACCCGCAATGCCCGTGCCGATCGCTGGTATGGTACTCAAAAGTCCTTCCGGGTCCCAGGTTTTGGAAGTAGCCCACAAATGTCCGGGCAGTAGCAGATTATCCAGCCAGGCAGCCAGGTTTGTGCCTTTATCAAGATTGGCCGCGCCCACTCCCGGAACCGGAATTAATGTCATCATGCCCCAGTAGCCGAGTAGTAACACAACGCCCACAATGGCCTGCGTCACCCAGCCGGATCTCAGATATAGTAGTGACGCGATCAGATACACGACGGCGATCCGTTGCAATACGCCGGGAATCCGCACGGTTTTAAATTGTTCAAATCCGCCAAATGCCAACACCATCATGACCAGAAATATGGACAATGCTGTGATAAACTGCCATTTCCGGTCGTAATCTGCAAATAATGCGACCACCACGATTGCGGTAAAAACAAGCCGGATGCCTAGCAATGGTAACCCTTCCAGGCCAAACATATGGATCCTGCTGAAAAACCCGTAAAACACGCCGAGGCAAAATATCCGGAGTGTCCGTGTCACAATCTTCTGGACAACAGTCGCATTCCACGATTTTTGAGGAGTAGCCAGCACAATGGAAATGCCTACAATAAAAAGAAAAGTAGGAAATACGAGATCAGTAGGTGTGCAGCCGTGCCACTCAGCGTGGAGCAGCGGCGCGTATACATGCCCCCAGTCGCCGGGATTGTTAACGATGGTCATCATGATAATGGTGAGCCCGCGAAGGACATCCAGCGAGAGTAGCCGTTGCTTCATATCAATATTTAAGAGTTTAGTTTTTCAATTACAATACTTTCCTGACCATATGAAAATACCTATGTCCCAGAAAGTCCTTTTCTCCGGCAACATCAAATCCCAGGTCTTCATATAGTCTTTTGGCTGCTGGATTGACCTTATCCACGATCAATCCCACTTTTTCGAAACCTGATGAGGCTGCAAGTTCACAAAAGGCAGTAATCAGCTTCTTGCCAATCCCTTTTCCCTGATGCGCCGGGTCGACACTCGCACAATCTATATAATATTCTCCGGCTTCCGTTTCGTCTCCGGGTGTAAAATCCGGCTGAAACTCGCGCAAACGGTCGATGACCGGCTGACGCAACTCGTGAAGCCGCGCACCATCGTAACCGGTAACAGAGCCGATAACCCCGGTCTCATCTTCAAAAACCAATGTATTAATGTAGCTGTACTGATTATCATCTCTCTCAAAGAATGTCTTCACCAGCGGAGTAGCAGCCTCATAATTTTCCGATCCTGCAAAAATACCCGCAATGTGTCCCAATGCCTGAACTAACAATGGCGCGACAGCATCTGCATCTTCCGGGGTCGCTTTCCTGATCATGAATTGTGTTTTTGGTTAAATAGCGTTATTTTTCTAGCCATTTTTTGCTTAAAAACCTCCAATGACTTAAAAATACATCAAAATACAGTCAGTACTAATCAAAAGACGTAAAGTTTTTAGCACTATTTTGTTTTAAAATTGTATTGTCAATCCAATTGCCTGTCCTTAGTGGCCGGGTTTCTCAATTTCACAGCACTAAACCATTCAAAACGAAATCATTAACCTGTTTTAAGTATGTCTCAAAAAATTAATGTTGCAATCGTTGGACTAGGCTTCGGAGCCGAATTTATCCCCATTTATCAGCAACATCCCAATGCTAATATGTATGCCATTTGCCAGCGTACCGAGTCCAAGCTGAATGCCGTGGGCGACCAATATGGCATTGAAGTGCGCTACACAAGTTACGATGATCTTTTGAATGACCCGAATGTAGATGCGGTTCACATTAACTCCCCTATCCCCAACCACGCCGAGCAGACATTGAAAGCATTGCGCGCCGGCAAGCACGTGGCTTGCACAGTACCCATGGCAACAAGCGTGGAGGATTGCATTGAAATCGTAAAAGCCACCAAAGAATCAGGCAAAAAATATATGATGATGGAAACCGTGGTGTACGCCCGGGAATTTCTCTTCGTTAAAGAATTATATGAAAAAGGCGAGCTCGGCAAAGTTCAGTTCCTGAAAGCCAGCCACCAGCAGGACATGGAAGGCTGGCCTGATTACTGGCCTGGATTACCCCCGATGCACTACGCAACACACTGCGTGGGACCGGTAGCGGGCTTGCTCAAACTGGAAGCGGAGTACGTTTCCTGCTTTGGATCAGGAACGATCAGTGAAGATCTTGCCAAAATTCATAACTCGCCATTCGCAGTAGAATCGGCACATATTAAATTCAAAGACAGCGATTTGTCGGCATATGTGTACCGTTCATTGTTTGATGTGGCGCGTCAGTATCGCGAAAGCTTTGAAGTGTACGGAAGCAAAAAGTCATTTGAATGGCCATTGATAGAAGGTGAAGATCCTGTGATCCACACTGCGAAAAAACCTGAGCATGAAATCGCTGAAAAGGTCACTACGCCGGATTACGCACATTATCTGCCGCAGGAAATTCAGCATTTCACCGGCCACGGCGTGTATGATCTCGACGATAATTCGCACTTATCATTTGTACAGGGCGGCGGCCACGGAGGCTCGCACCCGCACCTCGCACACGAGTTTATCAGCGCACTGATCGAAGACCGCGAGCCGTTCCCGAATGCATGGCAGTCGGCCAACTGGACCAGCGTCGGAATCTTGGCGCACGAGTCGGCATTGCAAGGCGGCGCTTTGATACAACTGCCTGATTTTAAGGAATTGTCATAGTACCCGCCCTTCGACTGCGCTCCTTTAGTGACAAATGCTTGTCAGCCTGAGCGCAGTCGAAGGCACATGCACAACGCTCGATAGGGCTGACAACAAACATAGAAGCAAAAACAAAGTAATATAGTAGTCCAAAGTGAAGCTGGCAATAAAACCATTAAAGAGAAATTAACTAGATGAAAACCAAAGCGTTATCCTTTATACTTGGTATTGTCCTGCTGGGCTGTGCCGCTCAGCCGTCCTCCCAGAACGCGTCGGTAAAAAGCGCGTCGTCCAAAAGCGAAGCCGGGAAAGCACGCCGCCTGGAAATCCTTTTCCTGGGAGACAACGGCCATCACAAACCCGCCGAGCGCGTTCCGCAGATTATGGCGGCATTAGGCCCAAAAGGTTTCAACTTCACCTACACGGATGACCTGAATGACCTCAATCCTGAAACATTAAACAAATACGATGCATTGATGCTGTACGCAAACTGGGACTCTATCGCGCCTCAGCAAGCCAAAGCATTACTGGATTACGTTGCCAGCGGGAAAGGCTTTATTCCTATACATTGCGCAACCTATTGTTTCCGTAACAACCCGGAAGTGGTGAAGCTCATGGGCGGACAATTCTGGCGCCATACCTGGGACACGATCCAACCGGTGTGGACCAAACCTGACCATCCTGCGATCGCGGGTGTAAAGCCATTCAAAACGGTGGACGAGACGTACCTGCATACTTTATTGCAACCTGACAACATCGTCCTTACCGAGCGTTTGATCCAAAAAGATCAGGCAAAAGACAGACCTGGTCAGGAAAAAGAGCCTTACACCTGGGTGAGAACGCATGGTAAAGGACGGATTTTTTATACCGCTTACGGTCACGACGAGCGTACCTGGGGTGTTCCAGGTTTCCAGGATTTACTGGAAAAAGGGATATTGTGGGCTGTAAACGATGATGCGAAAAAAGCATTGGCAGCTTTGAACCCGAAACCATTTGAATACCGGGAAGCCAAACTTCCAAACTACGAGCAGCGCCCCGGACCGCAAATGCAGCAATTGCCTTTGTCGCCGGAGGAATCTGTAAAGCACATTCAAATCCCGGTTGACTTCACATTGGACGTTTTCGCGCATGAGCCTGACGTTATGCACCCGATCGCGATGACCTGGGACGAAAAAGGAAGATTATTTGTACTGATCACCAAGGATTATCCCAACGAACGCAAGGATACAGGCGGTAGCGATTACATTCTGATCTGTGAGGATACTAACAAAGATGGCAAGGCTGACAAGTTCACGAAATTCTCCGACGACCTCAGCATTCCAACCGGTTTGGTGTTTGCCAATGGCGGTTTGATCGTGTCTCAGGCTCCGCATATGTTGTTTTTGCAAGATACTAATGGTGATGACAAAGCCGATGTGAAGAAAATCCTCTTCTCAGGCTTCGGCACCGGCGATACCCATGCAGGGCCTTCGAACTTACATTATGGATTTGACAACTGGGTTTATGGATCAGTAGGTTACTCCGGGTTCAAAGGCAAAGTGGGAGTGAGCGATTCTCTTAACTTCGGCCAGGCGCTTTTCCGTTTCAAACCGGACGGTACCAACATGGAAATCGTTGCCAAAACTTCCAACAATACCTGGGGTTTAGGATTCAATGAGGCTGGTGATTTGTTTGGTTCTACTGCCAATAACTCACACGGGTGGTATAGTGCTATCCCAAACCGCTACTTCGGGGCCAGCAAGGTTGATAATGGAAGCCGCAGCACTGATACGCATAAAGACATGCAGCCTATCACGCCAAAAGTGCGTCAGGTTGACGTTTTTGGAGGTTTTACAGCCGCAGCCGGACATAATTTCTATACGGCAAGAGCTTATCCAAAGAAATACTGGAATAAAGTAGCATTCGTTTCCGAGCCAACCGGACATATTCTGCACCAGAATATCATGGCAAAAAAAGGCACCGATTTTGAAGATAACCTGGGCTTTAACTTATTGGCTGGCGCTGACGAATGGGTTGCTCCTGTATTTGCAGAAGTAGGTCCCGACGGTGCAGTGTGGGTAGCAGACTGGTACAGCTACATCATTCAGCATAATCCGACGCCGAAAGGTTCTGAAAATGGTAAAGGAAATGCTTACGAAACCGATTTGCGCGACTTTACCCACGGACGTCTATACCGCATTGGCTGGAAAGACGCACCTAAGTATACGCCGATCACATTGAGCAAAGACCGCCCGGAAGAATTGGTAGCGACTTTGAAAAACAACAATATGCTTTGGAGACAACATGCGCAACGCCTGCTGGTAGAGCGCGGCAATAAAGATGTTGTTGCAAAACTGGTTGAACTGGCAAAAGACAAATCCGTTGATGAACTAGGATTGAATACTGCCGTAATTCACGCATTGTGGACATTGGAAGGCTTAAAAGCCCTTGAAGATCCACAAGTGCTGGCAGTAGTAACGGAAGCTTTGAAACACCCATCGAATGATGTTCGCAAAACTGCCGTTCAGGTTCTGCCCCGCACTGCTGCTACTGCGCAGTCATTACTGGCCGTGGATGCATTGCATGACAAAGATCCGTTGGTTGTTTTGAATACATTACTGGCATTCTCCGAAATTCCTTTTACGCCTCAAATCGAAAGTGCGGTACTGGCGTTACTGGATTCTTATTCGCAGGCTGATGACCGCTGGATGCCGGATGCTTTCGCAGCGATATTGAATTCGCATGATGGTGCTTTACGTGAAAAATACCTCGCGCAACGCATCAGCAAGGCCGCATCATCCAATGCCTCTGCGCAAAAAGCTGAAACCGCCAAAGCAATGGATCATTCAACAATGAACCACGATGCACATTCGGCGAACAAAGTAACCGTGCAGGGTTCTGCTGAGCTGGCGATTACCAACATTACTATTGAGCCCACTACGCCTTATGTACGCGAGTATGCCCGCGTGATCATTGAAATCACCAACCAGGGAAGTGTTGCCGTTCCAAAAGAGCTGGTACCGGTCGTGAATGTGAACGTAAGAAGCCGCTCATTGAACACGAATTACATCAGCCGTCAGCTTAACACCGGTATTGCTCCGGGCGAAACCGTCAAGCTGGTGGAAGGAAACAATGGCCCGTGGAGAAGTGGGTTTGGCTTCACATCTGACGAAGCAGGGAAAGTAAGCGTGACTGCTACAGTCGACGTCGATAATGTGGTTCCTGAAAAAGATGAGAACAAAAACAATACATTAAGCAAAACATTTGAAGTACGTCGCCTCGACCGTCTTTCGGACTTTGCACTGGAACGTGCTTCACGTGGCTACACTTCCTATGCAAGCGGTAATGACGTGATTAAGCTGATAGAGACGGCGCAATCACTGGATCCGCAGGGACGCAATGCGGTGATGAAAGGAATCCTCGGCACGTGGAATCCAAAGCGTAAGGAAACTGCGAATGACGAGAGCCGCAAAGTGCTGGCTTCTGCAAAAGCTAATATTTCCGACGATTTGACCGCGAAGTTTACGACGCTTCTGGAATCGTACGGCGTGAAAGACGAAGCACCGGTTGACCCTAATGTACAGGTTGTGCAGATCAAGGCGATCCGTGAAGAAATGAAGTTCAGTGTGACGGAATTCACGGCTATTGCCGGTAAAACCGTTGAAATCGTTTTTGAAAACCCGGATGCCATGCAGCATAATGTGGTAGTAGGCCGGCCAAAATCGACTGAGATCATTGGCGCTGCCGCCGACAAAATGATCACTGCCAAAGACGGAGCTGAAAAAAATTATGTCCCTAACATTCCGCAGGTACTGGCAGCCTCGCCGCTGGTGAACCCCGGCCAAACTTTCCGTCTTAGATTCGTAGTACCGGACCAGATAGGCGACTACCCATTCGTATGTACGTTCCCAGGCCACTGGAGACTCATGAAAGGGGTGATGAAAGTCGTGAAAGACAAGCAGGGTTTATAAGCGCCTGATCAGCGTGGACTTGATGATAAAGCAAATCGCTTTTTTAATATTAATCCTGGGTGCCGGAATTGCCGGTGCCCAGGATTCTTTGCAAATAAACATTCCTGTTCCAAAAACTACCACAAAATGCCGGCTGGCAATTTGATTGCCTGATGAATAGCCATTACCTTGGTACTTCATCATTAATCTCAGTAAGCCGGATCATTTTGGAACAAAAGAATAACCTATCCTGGAAAATATGGATTGACACCGGCGGCACCTTTACAGACTGCCTGGCCATTGACCCAACTGGCAACAAAACCCGGATCAAAGTACTAAGTTCAAGCCGTTTGAGGGGAAGGATTACTGAGAAGATTAAAGCTTTCCAGTACCGTTTTGAGGCAAATTGGGAGTTTAATGATGATTTATTGATTGGTTATCAATTCCGTTTGCAAGGTCAAACCCAATTCAGCAAACTGGCAGCCATTGATCATCAAGAAAAAATACTGACGCTGGAAGACGACATTCCCTTCACGCATCCGGCTGATTTTGAAATAACGACAAACGAAGAAGCGCCTGTGCTGGCTGCTCGGCTACTTACCAAAACTCCGCTGAACAGCTCGTTTCCTCCCATTGAAATGCGCCTCGGTACCACCCGTGGAACCAATGCATTGCTGGAAAGAAAAGGTGCGAAAACCCTGCTAGTCGTTACAAAAGGTTTTAAAGACCTGCTTTACATTGGCAATCAGCAGCGGCCTTCGCTTTTTCAACTCAACATTCCCGAACCTAAATTGCTTTATTCCGATGTGCTCGAAGTCGATGAGCGGCTGGATGCATCCGGGAACATTTTGCAAGATTATATTGAAGAAAATAATGTACTACAGGACACCGGAACATACGAATCAGTTGCGATTTCTTTGCTGCATTCGTACCAGAATCCGGTTCATGAAACAGCCATTGCTGATGCGTTCAGAAGTCATGGCGTTAAATATGTGTCTTCATCATCCAGTCTGTTTCCATTTTCACATTACCTGCGGCGGACGCAAACCGCTGTTGTGAATGCTTATCTGGACCCGATTCTGGACCGGTACCTTCATAATATTCAAAGCGTTTTGAGCAACGGCACACTCAAAGTGATGACCAGTACGGGAAGCTTGGCAGACCTGAGCGGATTTCGTGCCAAAGACAGTTTGCTAAGCGGACCGGCCGGCGGAATGGTAGCAGCGACCAACCTTGCCCGGCGGCTGGGATTCCCGAAAGTAATCACATTCGACATGGGCGGTACCAGCACCGATACTGCATTGATAGACGGCCAGCCGGAATTAAAATATATTTCGGAAATTGACGGGATCGAGTTCCATAACCCCATGCTGGCCATTGAAACCGTTGCTGCCGGCGGAGGTTCCATTTGCTGGTTCGACGGCTTTTCATTGCAGGTAGGGCCGGAAAGTGCCGGTGCCAATCCGGGGCCTGCATGCTACGGAGCAGGTGGCCCACTCACGATCACCGACGTAAATCTCTTGCTGGGCAAACTGGACGCCGCCAAGTTCGGTATACCAGTCCACCCCGAAGCAGCAGTCGCAAAACTTGACTTACTGGCAAAATCCATTGAGGAACGTACCGGCAACAAACTCACATTCCGTGAACTGCTCACCGGCCTGGAAAGGATCGCTAATGAGAAAATGGCCGATGCAATCCGTAAAATTTCAGTTGCAAAAGGCATTAGTCCCCACGATTATTCGCTC
Source organism: Dyadobacter pollutisoli (assembly GCF_026625565.1). Classification (NCBI taxonomy): domain Bacteria; kingdom Pseudomonadati; phylum Bacteroidota; class Cytophagia; order Cytophagales; family Spirosomataceae; genus Dyadobacter; species Dyadobacter pollutisoli. The sequence continues at coordinate 6,771,508 of NZ_CP112998.1, read as the reverse complement.
GTTACTTTTGGCGGTGCGGGCGGGCTTCATAGCTGCCAGCTGGCTGAGTTGCTGGATATGGACACGGTCATCATTCCGTACGACGCCGGGCTTTTCAGTGCGGTCGGTATGGGCGAGGCATTGATCAGTACCATTGTTTCCAAACAAATATTGCTTCCCTGGACAGAAGCGGAATCCCGCATTGAAATATGGAAAAATGATCTGATCCATTCGGCAGCGCTATCCATTCGGGCGCAGGGCGTGGAAGGTTATGAAGTTGCTTTTTGTTATGTATACCTCCGTTTTGCCGGGCAAGAAAATACGATTGAAACTGCATACGATGGTAGCGACACTTTACTGGCTTTTGAGAAAGCATACAAAACCCAATTCGGCTACTATCCCCAAAACCTGAGCATTGAACTGGAAAGCATTAAACTGAAAGTCCAGGAAAAAACAGCATTTAGGGAAACTGAATCAATCAAAAAAGACGGACTGACGATCCAACCTACCAGACAGGTTATTCCTTTTTTTGAAATAGAAAATAAGAACGACCCGGTTGGAATTTTTGAGTGGGATACTGTCACACCCGGAGGACAGATCAATGGTCCGGCGATTTTGCTGAACAATACTTCAACTTCCTTTATTCCAAAAGGTTGGAAACTGGTCATTCAGGATAAAAAAGATGCCATTGCATTCAGGGATACTTCTTCGAAAATGGATGCGGATAGTCATCGGGAGGAAGTAGCGCTGCAGCTTTTCACCAATCGTTTTAATGCTATAGCCGAAGAAATGGGCGTGCAGCTGCAAAGGACAGCGTTTTCGGTGAATGTAAAGGAAAGGCTGGATTTTTCGTGTGCATTGCTCGACGCGGAAGGTGAATTGCTTGTGAATGCGCAACACATTCCGGTGCATTTGGGTAGTATGGGAATTTGTGGCAGGCTTGTGAGGGCGGCGATTCCTATTGGCCCGGGTGACGTGATTATCACTAATCACCCAGGGTACGGCGGTTCGCATTTGCCCGATATCACATTGATTTCCGGTGTTTTTACCAATGAAAATCAATGTATCGGATACGTGATCAACAGGGCGCACCACGCGGAAATCGGTGGAAAAACTCCTGGTTCTATGCCGCCGGATGCTACTTACCTCGCAGAAGAAGGTGTGGTCATATTACCGCAATACCTGGTGCGCGCCAATGAATTTCAATGGGATACGATCAGTGCACTTTTCATGACTGGCCCCTATCCTACCCGGTCGTTTATTTCCAATGAAGCCGACATCATTGCAGCATTGTCGGCCTTGCGAAAAGGGAGCCAGCAACTTTTGAAACTGGTAGAAATTCACGGTCTTTCAGAAGTAAAGAAGTACATGTCGCTCCTCAAAGAAAGTACCGTCCAACAATTGCAAACCGCACTTTTGCCACTGCATAACCAAACATTTGAGGCCACTGAATACCTGGATGACGGCCATTGCATTCAGGTAAAAATCAATGTCACACCGACCAGGCAGATTTTCGATTTTACCGGAACATCGGCAGTTCATCCCAATAATCTCAACGCGAACATTTCGATTTTATACAGCGCCATTCTGTACGTTTTGCGGCTGCTGGTCGATAAAGAAATTCCATTGAATGATGGCTTAATGAAAAATGTGGAGATCCAACTTCCCAAAAACAGCTTCCTCCATCCCGATTTTTCAGACGATCCGCAACATTGTCCTGCCGTAGTGGGCGGCAATACAGAAGTCAGCCAGCGGTTGGTGGATACATTGTTGAAAGCATTCGGACTCGCGGCTTGCAGCCAGGGGACGATGAACAATTTTCTTTTCGGAAATGATCAGTTTGGTTATTACGAAACAATTGGTGGCGGAGTAGGCGCGGGAAAAACTTTCCCAGGAAGGTCAGCCGTGCACCAGCATATGACCAATACCCGCATTACCGATCCCGAGCAACTGGAACGCAAGTATCCCGTACGGCTACTGGAATTCGGCGTTCGCAAAAATTCGGGCGGAAAAGGACAGTTCAAAGGAGGCGACGGCATCGTAAGAAAAGTGGAATTCCTCGCGCCTTTGCAAGTAACATTGCTCGGACAACATCGCCGATCTGCGCCTTACGGTTTGAATGGCGGGGCAAACGGGCAATGTGGCAAACATACATTGGTTTCGGGGCAGGTAGTGAGAGAATTGCCGGGAATTTCCAGTTTAATGGTCGAAGCAGGTGATATTCTGACAATTGAAACACCGGGCGGCGGCGGCTTTGGGAATGAGTAAGCCTTATTAATTCGTGGCAACAAAAAAGCAAAACGATGTCCTCTAAATCCTCCAAAGCCCTGCTAGGCGCAGCTTTCCTGATGGCCACTTCCGCAGTAGGACCAGGTTTCCTGACGCAGACGACCGTGTTTACAGAACAGCTCATGACCAGCTTCGGCTTCATTATCCTGCTATCGATCATCATTGATCTTTGTGTGCAGTATAACATCTGGCAGGTCATTACCGTGTCAGGCAAACGCGCTCAGGATCTCGCTAACGAACTTTTCCCCGGCCTCGGATATTTTCTGGCTTTGCTGATAGTAGTCGGCGGACTGGCGTTCAACATTGGCAATGTGGCTGGTGCCGGACTGGGAATTGAAGCGATGACGGGAGTTCCCGTGCAGACCGGCGCGGTAGTGAGTGCGGGCGTGGCGATCACCGTTTTTCTGTTTAAGGAAGCGGGTAAGGTCATGGATACCTTTGCCAAAATCCTCGGATTTCTGATGATCCTGTTGATCCTGTACATTGCATTCACTTCTCACCCTCCCCTCGGCGAGGCGATAACACATACATTCTTTCCTCAAAAATTCGATCCTATCGCCACGCTTACCCTCGTAGGCGGGACCGTGGGCGGCTACATTTCCTTCGCAGGTGCCCACCGCCTGCTCGACTCAGGCGTACGCGGAGAATCTTCTCTTTCACAGGTTAACAAAAGTGCTTCCACCGGTATTCTGGTCACGGCTATCATCCGCTACCTGCTGTTTCTGGCCACATTAGGCATACTACTCGCGAGTGCGAAAATCAATCCCGGCAATCCCGCAGCTTCGGTTTTTGAAAATGCGGCTGGTGGTTTTGGAAAGCAATTATTTGGGCTAATGATCTGGGCGGCGGCCATTACTTCGGTGGTCGGCGCGGCTTACACTTCCATTTCGTTTTTGCGGTCATTTCATCCTTTTCTGGATAAGTACCACACGTATCTTACCATTGTTTTTATTCTAATTTCAACAGTTGTCTTCCTTTTGGTAGGGCGGCCTGTCAGGATTTTGATATTCGTGGGGACGTTAAACGGTTTCGTTTTACCGATAGCCCTCGCCATTATCCTCATCGCCAGCCGCAAATCCCGACTAGTAGGAAGCTACAAACATCCATTGGCATTGCAGGTGGCGGGTTGGGTAGTTGTGGGGGTTTTGATTGGTATGGGGGTGTTGGGGCTTAATGGCTGATCCGGCTTGATCCCGCAACCCAGGACTGAAGTCCTGGGCTAAGCGACCCTGCGCCACTTTCGATTTTTACATTTTTTCCAAAAAAACTTTCACAAAAAATTGCGCAACTCAAAAGTTGCATATATATTTGCAACCACAGAGTTGCGTATTATATAATAACATAATGAAAGGAGACATTTTTCAAGCAATTGCAGACCCGACCAGAAGGGCGATTTTGGTACTCATCGCCGCTCAATCTATGACGCCTAACGCGCTGGCTCAGCATTTTGACACAACCAGACAGGCGGTTTCGAAGCACATCAAAGTCCTGGCCGATTGTGAGCTGCTCACGCAGGCCAAGACCGGGAGAGAAATTCATTATTATTTCAATGGTGTAAAAATGAAGGAATTAGACCACTGGCTTGCTCAGTTCAAAAAGCACTGGGAAGACCGTTTCAATCAACTGGATCAAGTATTAATCAACCTAAATTCAAATAACCAATGAAAACTGACCTGTTAGTTAATTTTTCTGTCGACAAGGAAAATAACAAAATCAATGTAGAAAGAGAATTCGCGGCACCTGTTGCCAATGTATGGGCTGCATGGACCCAGAGTAATATTCTCGATCAATGGTGGGCTCCAAAACCATGGAAGGCCAGAACAAAAAGTATGGATTTCAAGGAAGGCGGTCACTGGCTGTACGCAATGGTAGGGCCGGAAGGCGAAGAGCATTGGGCCAGACTCGATTACAAATCCATATCTCCACTGAAAAGTTTTACAGGGATAGACGCATTCTGCGACGCAGAAGGAAATCTTAACCCTGCCTTTGGGAGATCTACCTGGACCAACGAGTTCACAGGTGCGTCTGATTCCACCACGGTGTCTATCAGCATTCAGTATGATAACCTTGCGGATCTGGAACAAATTATTCAGATGGGCTTTAAAGAAGGGTTTCTTGCCGCAATGGAAAATTTGGACGAAATTTTTCAGAAATAAAATAAGCCTGCCTGTAACGTTACACATGCAAACGTTACAGGCAGGCTTATACTTTCTATAATTCCGTCAGGCAGAAATCTCTTTGCGAGCGACCATATAATAGACCGGAATACCCAGTAGCACAATGATCAGTCCCGGCCAGGTGTACTCAGGTTTGTAAATGATGAGCAGCACACAAAATGCGATACCCATTACAATGTAAATGATCGGCAGAAATGGATAGCCAAACGCTTTGTAAGGTCTTTCCGCATCCGGCCGCTTTTTACGAAGTATGAAAATTCCAATGATCGTGAGCATGTAAAATACTACTACCACGAAAGAAATCATATCCAGCAAGTTACCATACTTGCCGCTCAATGCCCACAACGAAGCGATGATACATTGGATCCACAGTCCGAATTCAGGAACTGAGTTTTTGTTCAAAACCCCTACTTTCTTAAAAAACAATCCGTCTTTGGCCATCGAGTAATAAACCCTGGCGCCCGACATAATCAATCCATTATTGCAGCCAAATGTGGAAATCATGATCATGACTGCAATAATGATCGTTCCTGAGCTTCCGAAAATCACATTGGATGCCGTTACTGCCACACGGTCTTTATCCGAAGAAGCGATTTCCTGCAATGATAAAACGCCGGTGTACATCACATTGGTCATCACATAAATGATGGTCACAATGATTGTTCCCAATGCAAGGCTCAACCCGATATTGCGCTGCGGATTCTTAATTTCCCCAGCGATAAAAGTTACATTATTCCACGAGTCGCTACTAAAAATTGAGCCCACCATGGACGCTGCTATCGCTCCGAAAGCCGCAATGGTTGTCAGGGAAGCCACGCTTCCGTCCACATTCAGCTTGTGCAAATCCCACATGGTGGCCGAATCCCAGTTGGCCGCCCATATTTCAGGTTTCATGAAAAGCAAGCCGAATACGATCAGGCCAAGAAGGCTTAACAGTTTGGTCAGCGTGAAAGTAGTTTGAATGATTTTTCCGCTGTTGACACCACGTGTATTGATAAACGTCAACAAAACGATGACTACAATGGACAGTAACTGGGCGGGGGAAATTTTGAGAAAACCTAAATCAAGCGCCACAATGTCTTCGCTGAATTGCGGTAGCAGATAGGCGGTAAATTTAGCAAATGCAACCGCCACGGCAGCAATGGTCGCCGTTTGGATCACCGTAAAAAAGCTCCAACCGTACAGAAAGCTGATCAGCGGATTGTATGCTTCTTTGAGATAAATATACTGGCCGCCCGCTTTCGGAAACATGGCACTCAGCTCTCCGTAACTCAATGCAGCCGTAAGCGTCATAAATCCCGTGATCAGCCAGACAAACATCAGCCAGCCCACACTTCCGGTATTTCGCACGATGTCTGCGCTGACAATAAAAATGCCCGATCCGATCATGCTACCGGCAACGAGCATTGTAGCGTCTACAAGACCCAATGTGGGTTTAAAGGAATTGCTGTCCGAAGGCATAAAAAGTTTAAGAGTTAGTTGTCAGGTGTTAATATCTCTAAGCTACAATATTATAATTCCACAGCCAATATTTTATCGCAGGTGCGCGAAAATGACCAATAACCGCCAACCATTGACTATTGTTTGTTAGCTGATGACGATTGACCATCGACAGTCGACCATGGTCAATCGTCAATCGTCAATTTCACAACACCTGAAACCCGAACGCATACGGATCTTCTTCGTCGTCAATAAAAATCGTATTGTAGCCCGTCACGACTGCCCAACCTTCGATGCCCGGAATGATGGCAGGTTTGCCTGCGATGGTAACCTCCTCCTCCACTGTGCCTGTAAATTTGGAACCAATGATGCTTTCGTGAATAAATTGATCGCCTTGTTTCAGTTTGCCCTTGGCATGCCATTGGGCCATTCTGGCCGAAGTACCGGTGCCGCAGGGAGATCTGTCGATGGCTTTATCTCCATAAAAAACCGCATTACGTGCAGTAGATGTCGGGTCTAATGTCGCCCCTGTCCAGAGGAAGTGGCTCAGGCCGTTGATATGTTCGTTTTCAGGATGGACGAATTTATATTGCTCGTTCATTCGCTGACGACAAACCCTGCTCCAACTGATCAATTGATCGGCAGTATAGTTTTCAATGCCTTTGAAATTCTCCTGTGGATCGACGATAGCATAAAAGTTACCTCCGTAAGACACATCCACAGTCAATGTACCGAGATCAGGACATTCCACCTGCAAATTCTCAGCAGCCAGAAACGACTTAATGTTAATCAGCTTGACTGATTTAACTTTTTTACCTTCCTGAACATATTCTACTAAAACAAGTCCTGCAGGTGTTTCCAACCGTAGCTTGCCCGGAATTTTGGGTGTTACCAGGCCTTCCTCGATCGCAATAGTTACAGTACCGATCGTTCCGTGGCCACACATCGGCAGGCAACCACTGGTTTCAATGTACAATACACCAATATCGTTGGCAGGATCAACGGGTGGGTACAATATGCTACCACTCATCATGTCGTGCCCGCGTGGCTCGAACATCAGCCCTTTTCTGATCCAATCGAATTCTTTGAGAAAATGAAGCCTACGCTCCATCATGCTATTACCCTGCAAAAGTGGCCCGCCGCCCGCTACGACACGCACGGGATTGCCACAGGTATGGGCATCAATGCAAAAAAATGTTTTACGCATAACTTTGGCTTTCGGCCGTCGGCTATCAGCTTTCGGCCTCTGATATTTTTTACTTGACAGCCGACGGCCGATCGCCGACAGCCCCATTCGTTACCTCATTATTTACTGTTCTGAAAATAGCCAACGGATTTTCATTTTTCAATTCGTCAGGCAAAAATTCATCCGGCCAGTTCTGGAAACTCAATGGTCTCACAAAACGCTTGATCGAATCGGCACCGACAGATGTAAACTGGCTGGTGCTCGACGATGGGAATGGCCCGCCGTGGTGCATGGATTTACAAACTTCCACGCCAGTAGGGAAATTATTAAAAATGATCCGTCCACATTTAGTCTGAATCACTGCAACGAGTTCCTGATAGGTCGCAAGGTCTTCACCAGTCGCCAGCAATGTAGCGGTAAGCTGCCCATGTACTTTACCTGCAACTGCCAGCAGCTCCTCGGCATCCTTACATTTAACAATTAACGCAAATGGCCCAAAAACCTCCTGCTGCAAGTCATCATTGATCAAAAAGTCAATTCCTGAAACCGTCGCGACAGTAGCAGCACCCTGGCCTTCCGCTGCTTCGGCGGTCGCGACAGCGAGCAATTCTACCCCAGATTGGGTCATCACTTTTTGGCGATTGCCCGTGTATCCTTTTGCTATACCTGCATTGAGCATTGGAGCAGGCACTATTTTCAGTATTTCCTCAGTCAATGCCTCCGCGAATTCTTCAAGTCCGGGTCCATCAAGGCTTATCAGTAATCCGGGATTGGTACAGAACTGGCCTACACCCAAAGTCAGTGAGGCGGCATATTGCTTGGCTGTCTCGCTGGCAGAAGTATTTAGTTTTCCGGGTAAGAGAAATACCGGATTAATGCTGCCCATTTCGGCGAAAACCGGAATCGGTTCAGGACGCTTGTTGGCAATGTCCACCAACGCCAGTCCGCCACGGTTTGATCCCGTAAATCCAACAGCTTTGATCACCGGGTGACTTACAAGTGCCTGAGCCTCTTCATTGGTTTCACAAAAAATATGAGCAAATGTTCCTTCTGGAAAACCACTTTTCTCCACCGCACGACTGATCGCGTCAGCCATGATCTGCGAAGTTTTAGGATGGCCCGGATGTGCTTTTACCACCACCGGGCAACCCGCGGCGATGGCACTGGCCGTGTCACCGCCCGCTGTCGAAAATGCAAACGGGAAGTTACTCGCTCCAAAAACAGCCACAGGGCCTAGTCCGACATTGGTTTTTCTGATATCCGGCTTGGGCGGTGTACGCTCTGCATTGGCGGTATCAATGCTGGCGTCCAGCGACTGGCCACGCTCTACAGCATCGGCATAGCTGCGCCATTGAAATATGGTCCTTCCTTTTTCTCCAGCCAGACGTGCTTCGGGCAGGTTCGATTCTGCCATGGCGGTCTGGATCAGTTCCGGACCAAGGGCTTCAATTTCATCCGCAACAACCCGCATGAAAGCCACTCGTTTTGAGATGGAATAGGTGTTGATGATGTTAAACGCTTCCTGTGATTTTTCAAGAATGCTTTCCAATGTATGCTTTGATGTAGTCATAGTTAAATACAGGATCTCAATTTATTTCAAAAGTAACTGATTACGCAATGCCAACATTCTCATGTATTAATCATTTACTGACCAATTTTAACATAAACAGCATTTCTGTCAAGGCTTGTTTTCGACGAATACAACCTGCGCGCGGTCCGCTTTTCGGATTTTTTTAAGAAAGTCTAACCACGCAGGAAAATCTTTGGCATCATACCTTCCGCCATTCATTATTACTTTTCGCGAACAAACGAGCCTGTTATTTTCAAAAACGGCCCGGGATTCGTAGGAACCAAAAATTGAACTGATTTGAGCCGAAGGTAAGGTTGTTTCCATTTTATAAGTCACTGGAACCTGATAAGATACTGTATCAAGATCGGTAAAGTTGTACTCAGACAATGGCAGGTAAAAATCGCTTGTGCGCTCAGAAACAGCGGGTAGTTCAAAAGGTCGGCTTAACAGGCTCGGTTTGATGAACAAGCGTGTCCCCGTTTTCGTTGCACAGTTCCGCACATTCAACGTCAGCTTTTCAGTGATCGTCGGCTCCTGTTCTTTATTTTCCAGCAGCTCAAAACGTTGCAAATCAAGACTTGGCAGGTTAATGTGATTGATGAGCCATTTCTTTTGCTCTTCTTTGTTTCCATTGTGCAGTACACTCGATCTGGACTCCTGCTGTAATCCGGTATAGAGCACCTGCACGTCCACGATACCATCGCCGGTTTCTTCCAGATTAACGTTGGCTTTGCTTTTTCGAATGTTCTGTGGCGACTTATAATCTATAGTTGAAACCAGTTTTCCTCCCTGCGGCATCACAAGCAAGGCGTGCCTACCACCTGTGAACGTGCCCATAAAATTAGGACGGGAGGTTTGATCGGTACATTCAAGCCACACCGTATCCTTTGCAATAATGGCGCACGCGATCACATGGTTGAACTGGCTGCTGGGAAAATCAGCCTTAATTTTTTCCTCCTCCCCCGCACGAATCAGCGCTGCATGGCACGTTATTCCCGCAGACCTAAGTGCTGCCAATGTGAAATTGGTCAATGCTTTGCAATCCCCGTATCCTTTGCCTGCTACCGTTGTAGCATCGATCGTCTGCCAGCCACCGATACCCAGCTGAACGCTCACATAGCGCGATCTAGCCTGCATCCATTTGTAGATCAGCTCCACTTTTTCACGGTCCGATTTGGCGTCTTTGATAACCGTCTTAATTTCCGCCACCGTTGCTGGTGGAAGTGCGTCCCTACCCGCATTTAATGCGTAGTAAAATTTACTGAGATCTTCCCAGCTATTGAAATTCCCCTGGTAATCCTGGATCTCAAAGTCTGTCGGCGCCGCCATAACCAGGGGCGACTGATCCATTAATGGTAAGGGGTAGAGATCGTTTTTCTTCACAACAGGTTTGTTATCCATCACCCATTGATAGAGATCGCTACCCGCTTCGGTCTTTTTCACAACTGCTGCGACGCCATTGTACTCCTTATACCTAAATCTAAATCCGGCCGGCGTTTTAATTGTGTAAGATGCATGCTCCACTGCGGCACTGGCATCGGCAAGTGGCATCCACGAAGGATAAAACATCATGTTCCTTTTCTTCGATTCGTAGCTGAATTCAATGGTATAGGGATATGCATAAGCCTTTTTTCCAAACCCGGCCGTCTTGATCCGTGCATCAGTAATGTCATCACTGCCTAATCCATAGCCAAAATCCTGAATGTCAGCGTTTTTAAGCTTTTTGATTAGCTTGCCGTCTGCATTGTACAGTTTGCCATTTATATCTGTAATTTTAGTAAACTTGTCATATCCAATGCTCAACTGGCCGTACAATGCTTCTCCTCTTTCATTAAATATGGTCACAATTGAATGTTCACTCAGTCGAGCTTCTCCTATTGATTCTATTTCCCAAACTGTTTCGCTGAGACGCACTACTGCATCTGCTTCCTTAACAATATCCGGTTTGATTTTGCTAACACTTAAATCCGATTGAGCATTTACGATCGATGAAATAATCATCGCCCAAAAAAATGCAGTCTTAACAAACAATAACTTGATTCGCATCACAAATGGAGATGTATTAATTGCCCTTTTTCTTAATTACCAGAGGTTGTGAGTGTTTCTTTACGACCCTGTCAAAGAATTCTCTGAGACCCGCATATTCCGTCGGCAAGAATTTAATCTTATTAATGGTCACTTTGCTACTGACCTGTATAATGTTACCATCCTGCTTTACCTGATATAAGAACTTAGCCGCACCCCCAGGTAGACTGATTACTTCCGATTTGGGCATTTCCTCAATAACATACCCATCAGGTAATGTATATTTTCCAAGAAAAGAGGTCGCGATATTGGTCGTAAAGTCTAACGGGTATATTCTGTTTACTGATTTAAGAGGATTGTCCTCCATTTTACCTGCCAGCATTGGATTAAAATAAAATAATCCGGCAGCAGCTGTCTCAACATCAGTTTCAAATTCACATTTCAAACTCACCGGCAATTCCAACTTTTCCGACTTGTTTGACACATTCAGCTGTTCGATTTTCCAGTCGGGAAATTCCCTTTTAAAATCATCATCAAGTTGCGTTTTTTCCGATTCGTCCGCATATTGCTCCCGCCAATCCAATGCCTGATAACCGCCCAATGAGGCACTGTACCAACCTTTTAAACTACCTTCATCAGGTATTATTTCTGCCTCGATAATTTCCAACTTGTTTCTGGAATCCTTTGGTATAATTTCAAGGAACTCGCCCTGATACTCTTTAGGAATAAGCCGGCCCAAACCATTCAATGCATGCTCCGGTACAGATCCTAGTCGCATATACTGCTGAGTAGCATCAAGCAAATATTCAATGCTATCTATTTTGACCCGACAAATGATGTAGTTGAAACTTTCAAGAGAAGGGAATTCCTTAAAAATCCGTCCATGGGAGCGTGTACTCAACAGTACAGGGTCGCACTCCAATCCGGCCTTGCGCAATAACCCAAGAAGCAACATATTAACGGCAGCTGCATTCCCTTTCCTATTTTCGTATGCTTTTTTTAGTTCGGGTATGGGATACAAGCCACTGGTTTTATCCCATTTCATAGCTCTTTTTATGTGGTTATACCCAATATTCATCTTTTCGACCTTACTTATTTTATTCCCCCAAAAAGACTCAGGTACTTCTTTTCCAAATGGCATTTTATTGGTCTCCGGTGCAAACCAGGGTGAGTTTCTAAGTCCCCGATCCACCTGATCCCATGTTTCCGTAAATTGTTCCGTAATAATCCCGGCAACTTTATATCCCGACGGCTCAAAGCTTACTTTAGAAATGTAGTCTGTGTCCGTGGTAATGTAAGGTTCATTAATGAATGCGGGCGAATCCTTAACTACCAACCTGTAGGCCGTACCTGTACCATCATATAATTTCTCCCCAAAGGACATGTCGACCGACTGAGATCTATTGATATGAAATGGAAGGTAACCTCCCAATGTGATGTGATATTGAAGAAAGTTGGGAATAGACACGCGATACTCACTCCATTTGATAGGGGCGGTCCCTTGAAAAGCCCACATCTCAGGAGCATTTTGGACAGCGAGAGGAGTGCTGCGTGTATAAGTATATTCTAATATTGATCCCTTCTTTACATTGGGAAGATTAAATTTTTTGATTAAATAAAAGTCAGCTGCCTTCTCAATTTGAATAGACTTCTTGTCCATCGCGGTGGCGACTATTTCATTTTTATCAAGATTGTAAACATACCCGTCAATATCATCCAGCTTTTCTTTTTCAGATAACTTCGACCCCTCGTAATAAGGTAATGATACACTCGCCCGATTCAGGGCTGATTCTTTGAGAATTTTTATCCTTACCCAGGTTTTCATTTTAATAACAAACCCTTTGTAAGCGTCAAGCGCAAATGTCGCCTCGCCATAGTCGTAAAGAAATACAGCGTCGGCAGTACTGTCTCCTGGAAACTCGGTCATTTCGAGCGAAGCTTTGTCTATCACACCAAATGTTGGCTTGAAATCGTCCTGGCCTAAAACAGTGAATGAAATGAATAATAATGGAAGGATGAACACTTTGAGGTTCGCAAAGCAGAGCTTTCTTTGCCGAAGTAAAGAGTAAGCCATAAAAAAAACTAAATAGTGAAGGGGTATAAAGTGCTGCATTATTGCAGCTATAATTTTAATTTCAAAAAATATTTGTAACTGATCGGAGATTTTTTTTCACTCAAAAAAGTCTCCCCGCGAAAAACGATTTAAATCCCTAATTTTGACACGAAATGAAGCACCGCGTTGTTGCTTCATTACCTATTCCATACTAACCCAAAAATCTTAACATTACCCATTTATTATGTCATCTTTTGAAAATGAAAGCCCACTTCGCGTACTGGTAGTCGGTTGTGGCAATATGGGCGCATCCCATGCATTTGCCTATCAGTTACTGGACGGTTTTGAGATCTGCGGGATCGTTTCCACAGGAAAAAGCAAGGAAACCCTGAACGAGAAGCTAGGTGGTGGTTACAGCCTTTTCAGCGATTACGATGCTGCATTGCTGGAAACCAAGCCTGATGCTGTCTGTATTTCGACCTACCCGGACACGCATGAGGATTTCGCGGTTAAGGCGCTGGAAGCGGGAGCACATGTGTTTATCGAAAAACCATTGGCTGACACCGTAGAAGGAGCGAAGCGTGTGGTAGAAGCTGCGAAAAAGGCTAACAAAAAAGTAGTTGTGGGCTATATTTTGCGCGTTCACCCTTCCTGGGAACGTTTCGTGGCAGAAGCTCAAAACCTGGGCAAGCCACTCGTTATGCGTATGAACCTGAATCAGCAAAGTCACGGGTACATGTGGGGAGTTCACCGCAACCTGATGAAAAGCCTGAGCCCAATCGTGGACTGCGGTGTACATTATATTGATGTAATGTGTCAGATGACGCGTTCAAAACCACTTCGTGTGAATGCGATCGGCGCGCGCCTGACGGAAGATATCCCTGCCGGAAATTACAATTATGGACAACTTCAAATCTGGTTTGAGGATGGATCAGTAGGTTGGTATGAGGCTGGCTGGGGGCCCATGATCAGCGAAACTGCCTTCTTCGTAAAAGATGTGATCGGACCGAAAGGATCTGCTTCCATTGTTGCCAAAGATGCGGGCGGAAGTGGTAAGTCTTCGTCCGTGGAAGCACATACCAAAACAGAATCCATTCGTATACATCATGCCGACCTGAACGATCAGGATGAGTTTGTACAGGAGGATACCTGGATCAATCTGGAAGACGAGCCGGACCACCAGGAGCTATGTAACCGCGAACAGCGTTACTTTCTGAAAGCAGTCCGTGAAAACCTCGATCTGACAGATCACCTGCAGGATGCCGTGACGAGTTTACAAATCGCATTTGCCTGCGACGAATCGGTACGTTCAGGGCGCACTGTGGACCTCGCTTAACACTGCCAAGGCAGTTTTATAGCAACAAATCTCATGCCTTACATGTAGTATTTTTGCAAAAGCTGATACTGATCATCCAGAAATAGTTGATTTTTTAAGAAGAAACCGTTTTGCCAAATTCAGGTGCAAAACGGTTTTTTTGTATCTAAATGGAAACTAACTGCCTGATCAGGCGGGACTAAGCTCCAATGTTAAGCTAAAATTATGCAAACGTTTGCACAAATAATTATGTTTTTTCTCCGACCCTCATTCAAAATTTAGTGTTTAATATTATAATATTGCAAGGCATTTTTAAGACATATTAATTAATCGCAACCGACACCAAACAACTTTGAGTGATTTTTAGGCAGGTCTCCTGCTTTTCTGAGTTCATTATCCGTCAACCCCAGCTACGTCAGAAAACTTATTGTTGCAGCAGTCTCCCTCTTAAATTTAAACCAGGACGTCATATAGTCCATGCCGTTGGCAAAACGCAGATGCCAATTCATGATCGAAAACAAATAGAATTAAACAAATATTACTTATAACTTTTCAAACTACTCAATTTAACCTCAAACAATTTATCTATGATGAACAAAAAAGAAACCTGGTTAACCCGAAAATCCTAAACGCTAAAATTTAAATCTAACGCATGAAAAACGTTTAACAAACCGACCTTTACATGAAAAATACCGATACCAACCAGTGGTTGCTCCGAATGAGGGGCATCCGGAATTCCCTACTGTTACTGCCGGCACTCTCGTGCCCCCTGCTAGCAGCCGCTCACAACAACGTTGGAAACGCGACTGCTTCTTTCACCAGAATAGATAAAACAATCAAAGGTAAAGTTACCGACAAAGAAAATGGAGACGGCCTGCCGGGCGTGAACGTTGTGGTTAAAGGAACCAGCACGGGAACAACTACGGACGGAACAGGAAGCTACACCCTGTCGATCCCTGACAATGGCGCTACATTGGTTTTCAGCTTCGTAGGATATGTAAGCCAGGAAATTGAAGTGGGAAACCGCTCAACTCTGGACGTTGCGATCGAATCCGATTCCAAAGCACTAAGTGAAGTAGTCGTTATCGGGTACGGTACCGCAAAGAAATCTGACTTAACAGGATCTGTTGGTTCCGTTAAAGAAGATCAATTGAAAGAGCGCCCAGCTCCTTCGTTGAACCAGGCTCTGCAGGGTAAAGTATCCGGGGTACAGGTAAACGTAAACTCAGGACGCCCAGGTGGACGTGGTAACGTTCGTATCCGTGGTTTCAGCTCGATCAACGCATCAAACAACCCATTGTATGTAGTGGATGGTGTAATGCTTCCACAAGGAAACCAGAATCAGCAAAGCCAGGCAATCGACTACATCAACCCGAACGATATCGTATCGGTGGAGGTGTTGAAGGATGCTTCTTCAACTGCGATCTACGGTGCCAGAGGTGCTAACGGCGTAATCCTTGTTACAACCAAAAAAGGAAAAGCGGGAGAAGGTGTAATCACTTACAATCTGGACCTGAGCGTGCCTACTGTCGGCCCAAAAAGAGCGGACGTGCTCAACGCTCAGCAGTATCTGGACGTGGAAGACCTTTCGTATAAAAACATGGCGATTTACGATCCGACCGGATGGGCAGCAGGTAGCTATGCCTCCCACAATCCTCAGATCCGCCGTGCAGCGTTACAGGCCGCACACCCTGATATTTTCACGGTTACCACGAACCCGGACGGTACGAAAAAATTTGCACCGAATTACGATACAGATTGGTTTAGAGAAGCAACTCAAAACAAATTGTCTCAGAATCACCAGCTTGGTATCAGCGGCGGTAACAATAAAACAACCTATGCAATCTCGCTCAATTACCGCGATGACCAGGGCCTGTTGAAAACTTCTTTCCTGAAACGCTATTCGACACGATTCAGCATTGATGACCAGGTTAAAAAGTGGCTAAGAATGGGTGCAACCCTGAGCTACAACAACCAGGCTGAAAACCTTGTGGATATCAACGACGCTGTGCCACGTCAAATGGTAGAAGACTTCCCTTTTCTTCCGGTAAAATACCCTGACGGCACTTATGCAAACAACCGGGATTATCCTGGTGCAGAAGGCTCTTTCAGCTCAGTTCACCGTTTGATGGGCCGTAAGTTCAACCTGAATACGCAGACTACACTTGGAAGTTTGTATTCTAATATAACACTTGCTCCTGGTCTTGAAATGCGTTCAGTACTGGGTATCAATGTGGTACAGCAGGAAGTGAACCAGTCGGAAACAAGAACGCTACGGATCGGCGAGTCTGGTACAGCCAGTAAAGACAACAGAAAAGAGACGTTCTGGTCTTTTGAAAACTACCTTACTTATAACAAAACCTTCGGAGGTATCCATAGCGTTAACGCTTTGCTGGGTATTTCATGGCAGGAAACCAATATCGCAACAAGCGGTGCCAGTGTTCGTAACTTTTCAACGGATTACTTCACCTTTAATAACCTTGGAGCAGGTGCAACGCTCCCGGCTGTTGGTTCAGGTGCATCACGTTTCGCGTTCAATTCCTATTTTGGTCGTGTGAACTACACATTGATGGACAAATACCTGTTCACGGTAACTGGCCGCGCAGATGGATCGTCTAAATTTGGAGACAACCACAAGTTTGCGTTCTTCCCTTCTGCGGCTCTTGCCTGGAAAGTTTCTGACGAAGAGTTCTTAAAAGGAAACACATTGATTTCTAATTTGAAGGTGAGAACCAGCTATGGTTTGACAGGTAACTCTGAAATCCCTTCTTACTCGTCATTGTCACTTTTGAGCTCTGGCTATGCTACCGTCTACGGCGACACAAGGGTTGGTGGAACAGGTATCAACAGACTTGCTAACCCTGACCTGAGATGGGAAAAAACAGCACAGACCGACGCTGGTCTTGAAATTAGCTTCCTGAAAGGCAGAATCTCGGTTGAAGCAGATTACTATTACAGAAAAACCACGGATATGCTTCTGGATGCGCCAGTTCCACGTACCAGCGGTTATGCTGTAATTCGTAAGAACATTGGATCTATGGAAAACAAGGGTGTTGAGCTAGCTTTGAACACAACTAACATAGAAAGAGGCAATTTTAGCTGGAACACTACTTTCAATATTTCCTTCAACAGAAGTAAAGTACTATCTCTTGCGACACCTTCGGATATCTTCAACGTGGGTGGACCGGGTATTACTAACCCAACCAGTGTTATCCGTATCGGACAACCAGCTGGTGCTTTCTGGGGACTTACACGTCTGGGAACATGGAGCGAGGCTGAAAGAGACGAGGCAGCCAAATTTACCACCTATCGTGGCGCATTTAAAATGTTGCCAGGTGATATCAAGTACAAAGATGTTAACGGCGACGGCGCTATCACTGATAAAGACCGCAGCATCATTGGAAACGGTAGCCCTAAAGGCTGGGGAACACTTGCCAACACAGTTCGTTACGGCAACTTTGACCTTACATTCGATATGCAGTTTTCATATGGTAATGATGTAATGGATATGAACCTGCACGCCAGTGAGGACCGTGTTTCATTGGCAAACAGCTACACGAGCGTGTTGAACGCCTGGACTCCTGAGAACCAGAATACACCTATTGCACAGCTGCGTGATACAAAAGCAGGTTATGTAACCAACGTGGATACGCACTGGATTTTCGACGGCTCATTCCTTCGCGGCAGAAACCTGCTATTGGGATATAACTTCCCGTCGGAAATGGTCAACAAGATCAAGCTAAGCAAACTGAGAGTGTATGTATCAGCACAGAACTTCTTTTTGCTAACCAAATATCCTTTTGGTGATCCTGAAATGACACCTCTTCGCGGTGGAGACGGGGACAACGTATTTTCACAAGGTATGATCTGGCATGGCTATCCTAAACCAACCACTTACCTGGCTGGTCTGCAGATCGCATTTTAATGAACAGGTTAACATAGTTTTATAAACAGACATTTAATATGAAGATATATCATTTGAAAAATATAGGAAAGGCCATGCTTTGCGGTGCTATATTGCTTGGCCCAACGAGCTGCTCCGATTTTCTGGACGAAAAAGATCCGGTGAACCTTACACCTGAGAGTTTCTACACGATTCCAGATCACGCCGAAGCTGCCATAGCTGCAACTTATGCTAACTTACGCTTTTACGGAGACGGCGCAGGTATTTTCTCTGCCAACTGGCAGATGCTGGAAGCAGTAACCGGAACTGCGTCGACGCAAACAGGTCAAAATTCGGATTTGAACAACCTCTATTCCCTTACTTACGACGGAAACACAGGACATGTCGTAAACTGGTGGAATGGTCTTTACCGCCTGATCGCGAATGCCAACCTGGCCCTGGATAAAATTCCTACGATCGATTATAAGGCACCTGCAACCGAAGCACAAAGAACGAAACTCCTTGGAGAAGCTTCTTTTCTTCGTGCTTGGGCCTACTTCAATGCGGTAAGACTTTGGGGAGATGTTCCTTTGGTTACAAAGCCTCAAACAGCTACATCTGAGGATTTCTTCGCAACCCGCGCTCCTCAGGAAGAAGTATATGCCCTGATCGTTGCAGATCTGCAAAAAGCAGAAGCAGCTGGTCTTCCGTTGACAGATGTAAACGGTCGCGCAAGCCAAATGGCTGTAAAAGCATTGCTTTCGAAAGTGTATCTGACCATGGCAGGCTTTCCATTGAGCAAAGGCGCAGCTTATTACAAACTTGCTGCGGACAAAGCCCTGGAAGTAATTACCTATGCAAAAGCAAATCCCGCAACTGTAAATCTCTTCCCGACTTATAAGGAGCTACACCAGGAAAACCTTAAAAACAGGGTTGAGCATTTATTCCAGATCCAGTACAATGCTGCCGCGGCAGGTGTTGGCGGGTTCCCGCTAAACGATTATTTCCCGAACTTCAAAGCGGTAACCTATTCAGGTCCGGGTGGAACTGGTAGTACTGTACCGACACTCTCCTTCTATAATTCGTATGAAACGGGGGACTTACGTACCAAAAACCAGGAAGGATGGTTCTATACTTCGTACTATATCAACGGTACCGGAGCGGAGTTCAGCCTGGATGCACCGTATGTCTTCAAATACTTCAACATCGCTGCATTGGGCGGACCAGGTATTACGCCTACCAAACTGAATAACCTGAACGTGAACCTGATCCGTTATGCGGAAGTATTGCTGATCTATGCGGAAGCGCAAAATGAAGTGGGTGGTCCTAATCAGGAAGCTTATGACGCTTACAAAAGGATTCGTGACCGGGCTAAGCTTACCACGCCTGAACTGGGAACTTTCACCGCAGCAACCTTCCGTGAGGCGGTTTGGAGAGAACGTTGGTACGAATTCGCCTATGAAGGTATTACCTGGTTCGACATGGTTCGTCTGCGCAAGGTATTCAACGAAAAAACCAAAGGGTTTGATAACTTCGTAGGTCACGTCAACCTGAACATAAGCACAGGAGCAACCTTGCAGGAGAAGCATTTGCTGTTCCCGCTTGGCGTACAGGAAATGCTCAACAACCCAGGCCTGAAAACTCAGAACCCAGGTTACTAAGTATTAGAATTAGAGAAAAAAGCCCGGCCCGATCGCATAAACTGTGATCGGGCCGGGCTTTTTTTATTTAAGATGTCACCTCTTTTCGCATTGAAGTCAATTTTCGGTTAAATTCATTCGTTAAAACATTCTGACAAGAAATCCCGCAAATGGTGAAATGGCTACAAATCCTGTTCTTTCTGTTCACTGGCCCAGTTAATCTTTATGCGCAGCTGGTCATCACTTCACCAGTTAACAACCAGATCATGCAGCGGGACGCGGATGGTAACGCCACGATCCCGGTGACGGGATATGCCCACTTTCCCTACAAAAGCATCGCCGCTTTGCTTACTCCCATTGAAGGAAATGTACATAAGGCGAAGCAATGGTCATTCAGTCAGGAACAGGTAGAACAAGGGTTTTTGAATACCGTAATAAAAGCTGAAACAGGCTGGTACCAGTTAAAACTGATCGGGTATTCTGACGAGGGCATTACCGATTCGGTCACCGTGCCGCGGGTGGGTGTGGGCGAAGTATTGATGGTAACCGGTAATTCCAATGCAATGGGCTTGCCTGGGTTGGGCGCGAAAAGTATGTCCTCACAGGTGATTTCCATGAATATGGTCAACAAAACCCTGAATGCGGAAAACATTACGGTGGCCCCCGACGACCCTATGCAGCCACCACAATTTGAAATACTCAAAAGTGACAATTACATTTTTCCCAATGGCGAAACTGCCTGGTACTGGGGAAAATTGGGCGAAATGCTATCGAAAAGGTGGAACACCCCAGTACTCTTTTTCAATGCGGCCTGGGCGGCGGCGAATTCCGAAAACTACCGCGACGCTGCTTCGGGCAAGGATGCCTATAATTTGTATGTTGGCAAATTCTGGCCAAACCGACAACCTTACAGCAATATCGTCAACACGATCAGGTACTTTGCTTCATGGAGCGGGATCAGAGCGGTGCTATGGTCACACGGTGAAAATGATGCCCAGCTTCGTTTCAAAGAAGACGATTATTTCAATTACATCCGAACGCTAATAGCCAACAGCAGGCTGGACACCGGTTACAACATTCCATGGGTAATTGCCCGAAATTCGGCCAGCAATACACAAAAGGAGCCCTATCTCCCCATCTTGAATGCACAGAACAGGCTAACCGAGATCAAAAACTTCAATATATTCAAAGGCCCCTACCTCGATACCATTCAAATTCCAAGACCGGTTTCGGGTCACTTTGAAAATGTCACAGGCGGTTTGCAAGGTCTGACATTGGCCGCAACCTCCTGGAACCGCAGTTTGCCAGATTCTATTGTAAAAAAGATCATCCCTATTCAGCCCGCATACTTCATTCACACGGGTGTCACCCCTGCCCGATTGTATCCGGGCGCATCATTTACCCTTCCTTATGAGCTCACCGGCGAAGCAAGCGGCACCATTTCAATGCAAGCGGAGCTACTGGATAAAACCGGCAAATATGTAGCCAATGCAGGCTCCGGCACGAAAAGCCCGTTAGCTATTACCATTCCGCCCAACGTTCCCAATGGTGATTACAGGCTCAGGCTCACTGCCAGTAAACCGGTACTCCCGGGAAGCGTATCGGACGAATTTTATGTAAACAGTAACTATAAAGAAGTTGAGTTTGTCAACACCATTGCGGCCAGGATAGAAAGTCAAAGCATTTACGTTTCGTGGCTGCTCGCTGCTGACCCGGAATTGAAGCAAATGATCTTGCAAAAGACCACGGACGGTACCAATTACAATGATCTGCAAAGTTTCGCGGGTGCAGGTACGGTTTCACAGGTTTATGGCTACAAGGATAATAACCCCGGTGGCGGTAGCATTTTTTACCGGCTTCGAATGGAATATGCCAATGGTACCGTGGCGTATTCCACCATTGTCACCATTTTCCTAAATGGAGCGCCGCCGGATCTCCTGGTGTTTCCAAATCCAGTGGCCAATCAGCAGTTTTACCTGAAAGCGAAAACCGGTACGACCATCCAATGTATGCTTTTTGACATTTCGGGGAATGAGCATCCCGTCTATACCTCCGACCGGGAAGCGATTGGACTGATCACTGTGCGACCGGTGTATCATTTGCCTTCTGGTGTTTATATTTTAAAAACCGTGACAGATACCGGTAGTACTACGCAGAGGATATTGTTCAAATAGATCTGAAACACCCAGTTTGACTAAAAAGAAAGGCAAGCGCGCGTGCACTTGCCTTTATCTATTGCTTTAAATTCAACTATTAGTCTTCAAACAACCTTCCTAATCCACCGATCACGGAACCGCTTTCTTTTCCTGCATTAGGGCCGGCGATAGATAGTCTCTGGATCAGTTTGGAGATCGGCATGGATTGGATCCAGCAGCGACCAGTACCTCTTAATGTAGCCAGGAACATTCCTTCACCACCAAAAACCATTGATTTCAACCCACCAGAACGCTGTATATCAAAGCTCAATGATTGCTCGAATGCAACCACACACCCCGTATCGACACGCAATGTTTCGTTATTCAACTGCCTTTCGATCACGACTCCTCCGGCGTGCACAAAAGCAAGGCCGTCGCCTTTCAGCTTTTGAAGTATAAAACCTTCTCCGCCAAAAAGACCAGATCCGAAACGCTGGTTAAAATGTATTTTCATGCTCGTTCCCATTGCCGCGCACAAGAAGCCGTCTTTCTGAACGATCAGCTCATTGCCGTAGATTTTCGAAAGATCAATAGGCATTACGGTACCTGGATATGGAGCCGAAAAAGCTACTTTTTTCTTCCCTACCCCGCGGTTTGTAAAATGAGTCATGAAGAGCGATTCTCCTGTGATCAACCGCGTACCAGCCTGGAAAATCTTGCCCATAATGCTTTGATTAGCCTCTGAGCCGTCACCCATTTTGGTTTCAAACTGAATGCCGTCCTCCATAAAAAGCATTGCACCAGCTTCCGCGATCACTGTTTCATTCGGATCTAGCTCAATTTCTACGACCTGGATATCGTCGCCAATAATTTTGTAATCAATTTCGTGTGAGATCATCTTTACGCAAAAGGTTTAATTGATAGTAAGTTTGAACTGCAGTAACGGCTTGCTATTCCTCCTCCTCTTCTTCCTCTTCAGACGTTTTTTTCTTGGACTTCCGTGTTTTTCTGCCTGGTATATCTTCCCGGTCGCGTAGCTTTTTGTCATCCACATTTTTATTCAAAAATTCATTGATACGGTCCATATCAAAGCTGGTGGTAATTTCACCGAATGAATTGATTTGAATGTCAAAACCGTCCAGATCCTTATGAACGCGGGGTTTTTCCGCTGCTGGCTTGGACGTATCTGCTTGTTTTTTCTTAGCCATGTGTCTGATCGAAATAAGCCGTTTCCACGGGGGCCGTTTCCACGGGAGTGTTTCAATGATTACGAAATTATGCAATGATCAATCCGGTTTCAAAGTAATTTGATCATGCGGTAATATTAGGATTATGCCAGGCGAATTTGCGCCGGTAAACGGTCAACTGCATTTTCCAGCCTCTCGATCACCTCAGCTTTACCCAGAATCTCCATGGTGATCATCAGGTCCGGGCCTGTTCCGGCACCAGTTACCGCAAGACGCAGTGCCTGCATGATCTTGCCCATTTTGATACCCAGGGATTCCATTGTAGCCGAAAGCAATTCTTTAATGTCATGTGCGACAAAATCTCCTTCAAATTGCGCCAATGCATCCTTAAACCCGGAAATAGCATTGACAGCTTCTTCATTCCACTTCTTAGCCACCACATCCTGGTCATAAGTATCCGGCGCGTGGAATAAAAAGACAGATTCTGTGACGATCTCTTTGACGAAATGTACCCTGTCTTTCAGCAAATGAACGATTTGGACAATTTGCGCTTCACTTACTTCAATTCCTTTGTCCTGATAAAGTGGTATCAATGACGCAATAATGGCCGAGTCATCCAACTGTTTCAAATATTGCTGATTGAACCAGTTTGCTTTCTGAATATCAAATCTCGCACCTGCTTTATGAACACGTTCGAAACTGAAAGAACTGATCAGCTCTTCCATACTGAACATTTCTTGCTCCGTACCGGCATTCCAGCCGAGCAATGCGAGAAAGTTAGCCGTAGCAGCAGGAAGATATCCCTCTTCACGGAAACCTCTGGCTTTATCGCCGGTTACAGGATCAGTCCATTCCAGCGGGAAGATCGGGAAACCGCCCAGGTCCGCATCGCGTTTAGATAGCTTTCCGTTTCCATCAGGTTTTAAAAGCAAAGGCAAATGCGCAAACTGAGGCATGGTGCTTTCCCAGCCCAGGTAACGATATAGTAAAACGTGCAATGGAGCCGATGGAAGCCATTCTTCGCCACGGATCACATGGGTAATGCCCATCAGGTGATCATCCACAATGTTGGCCAAGTGGTAGGTAGGCATGCCGTCAGATTTCAACAATACTTTGTCATCAATCTGCGATGAATGCACTACTACCCACCCACGGATCAGGTCATTGAAACGGATATCCTCTTTTGGCATGATCTTCATCCGGATCACATAAGGGTCCCCGCTATCAATGCGTGCTTTTGTTTCTTCGGCGGACAAAGTCAGCGAATTGGTCATTTCAGTGCGGGTGATCGCATTGTATTGCGCGGCGGCTACTTTGGCCGCTTCGAGGCGCTTACGCATATCGTCAAGCTGCTCGGGCGTATCGAAAGCATAGTACGCTTTTCCTTCCTGAATCAGTCTTTCCGCATATTCACGGTACATTTCTTTTCTTTCCGACTGGCGGTACGGTGCGTTCGGGCCGCCTTGCTGCGGGCCTTCATCAATTTCAATACCCAGCCATTGTAAAGCATCAAGTATATATTCTTCCGCGCCGGGAACGTAGCGGTTTTGGTCTGTATCTTCAATACGAAGCAACATCTGGCCACCCTGCTGGCGTGCAAACAAATAGTTATACAAAGCGGTACGCACACCACCTGCATGAAGCGGGCCGGTTGGGCTGGGGGCAAATCTTACTCGAACGGGTTGACTATTCATTTATGCTGAAACTATTTTACTTAATATAACTAGTTGTCATTCGTTATCATGATCGTCATTTTTAGTCATTGATCGTCATTTGTTGTCATGGATTGTCATTTGTTGTTTTTACAAAATTTGACAATAAGTGACCACACCTGACTATAAATGACCTGACAATAAATGACCAACCTGACCTTCCTTCTACTCCACTGCAATCACTGATATTTCTACATTCACATCCTTCGGCAGGCGCGCAACCTGTACGGTCTCACGGGCAGGAGGTTCTTTGGTGAAAAAGCTTCCGTAAATTTCATTCACGGACGTAAAATCATTCATATCCTTCAAAAATATGCTCGCTTTCACGACATTAGGAAAGCCCATGCCAGCTGCGCCCAGAATATGGCCAATATTTTGCATGACCAGGCCAGTCTCAGCTTTGATGTCGCCCGACTTCGATGCCTCTGCGGCGATCTGTCCTGAAACATAAACAGTTCCGTTTACTTTAACAGCCTGGCTGTAAGGTCCGATCGGTGCCGGCGCTTTATCTGAAAATATGATTTCCTTGGACATATGTTAAATGGGATTATCCGGT
Source organism: Dyadobacter pollutisoli (assembly GCF_026625565.1). Classification (NCBI taxonomy): domain Bacteria; kingdom Pseudomonadati; phylum Bacteroidota; class Cytophagia; order Cytophagales; family Spirosomataceae; genus Dyadobacter; species Dyadobacter pollutisoli. The sequence continues at coordinate 6,746,361 of NZ_CP112998.1, read as the reverse complement.
AAAATTACCAAATTATGGTGTTCCTACCGCCTTAATCGGCCTGAAAAAGTGCTTTCAGTTCGGTAGCTTCTGCGGCTTTCATACGCCCGGCCAGCACAAGTCGCAGCTGTCGACGACGAAGTGCGCTCAGAAACAGTTCTTTTTCCTCGTCCGTCTCGGGTTCCAATGCCGGAACTTCAATGGGCCGACCATTCTGGTCAACAGCTACAAATGTGTAAAAAGCCCTGTTGGTACTCACACGCTGGCCTGCCGGAATATCCTCAGCCCATACTTCCAGATATACTTCCATGGAGGAATTGAATGCCCTGGTTACCTTGGCCCGCATCGTGACAATGTTGCCTAACCTTATCGGTTCGGTGAAAGATACATTGTCCACAGATGCCGTCACGACGATGCGATTGGAATGCTTTTGTGCGGAAATGGCTGCGCAAATATCCATCCAGTGCAAAAGCCGCCCTCCCATCAGATTGTTAAGTGTATTGGTATCATTGGGAAGTACCATTTCGGTCATGGTTACTTCGGACTGGTGGGTTTTTTTCGGCTTCAACATCATCATGCATTCAAATGGATTAAAACTTTGGACAACGGGTTTTCCGTCTCTCAATGGCCTGCATTCTGTTCCCGATCAGGTAAGTCGCCCGAACCTGCAGGAACAGGTAACTGTCTTTGCTTTTTGCGCTGCCACGGTTCCATCCCGGTTGCCGGGGCTGCTCGCCTATTTCGGGGGCACGGTCAGAAAGCCTGCGCGCCAGATCATTTGGAAGTTGATCAGGGTTTGGATACACCGTACTAACATCGTCCAGGTAGTCGGAATTGACAAAATTATTACAAAGCTCGACCCCAAGGCTCAGGCGCTGGGATGTTTTAAATGAAACCCCTATACCTCCTGTGAACACCAGAGGCAGGCGACTGTACTTGATGCCCTCGGTCGTTAATGGGGCAAGGCTAACCCATTCATTATCAATTTTGGCTTTTGGATTCAATAAGGTAACCCCGGCTCCACCGAAAATGTAGGGATTGATAGGAGCCTGACGATTAAAAGAAAACAGATCGAACTGCAAGCCCAGGTTCAGATCAGGATTGAATGTCTTGAATGAAAGGTTATTCTGGAAATTTTTGGAATACTTCTGATCAGCGGATACCTGATAAAACCTCAGTTCTCCGCGCGCGCTCACATGCTCAGTCAGGCGATACTGCGCACCCAGGGAAATAGACGGCCCCAAACCAAGGTGCTTCATATTAACCCCATCAGCCAGGTCACCCGTATAATAAGCGATACCAAGACCAGCCGTAACGCTCAAAACCCCGAAAGGATTGGTATAGCGGCTGCCGAACTTGTTCCTACCCTGAGCAATGGCAGCGTTTTGGAAAAAAGTCAGAAGTAGCGCAATGGAAAGTATATATTTTCTGATCATAACGTGAGCCTTTGTCGTCTGTTGAACGTTGCAAGTTGTAAAAGAAACTGATTTATCCCAAATTGTGAAAGTTATCATGGGTTACTTAACACTTCGGGATATCCTGAGGCTACTACGATTAATGTGAATACAGCTCAGGAGAACGTTGCCCGCGTCACTACCTACCGGTACCAGGATTGCCAGTAACAAAAAAACGGACCCACAAAAATGCAGGTCCGTTTGACTTTCATGGTGAATATTAAATCATTAATCTCTTTTCACTGAACTAGCTCCCGAGGTGCTGGAATGAATGTCTTTTGCTCCGCCTGAGTACCGGATGCTGCTTGCACCGCTGGCCTCTGCATTGACGGTTGCACTCGCTACTACTGCTGCACTGCTTGCTCCCGAAGCATCGATGTTAACGGTTTTGCTTGAAAACTCCCTTCCTTTAAATGAGGATGCTCCTGACACTTCGCCTGTTAGTACGTCGCCTTGTCCAACCAAAGTCAGGGAAGATGCGCCCGACAAATCGAAGCTTACTTTGGGGGCTGATAGCGCCATTGTTACCCCGGAAGCACCGGAAACTTCAATATCCATGCTTTTCACACCGGTGAATTTCGAAACATTAGCCTTGCTTGCTCCCGAAAAGTCAACTCCTTCCAGCGCAGGCATTATGATATCGACATTCACCGTTTTTCTGTTCTTGTTCCAACCATTGCCTTTGTAACCCAGGTGAAATGTTCCACCTTTTACAGACGACTCCAAATCATCCAGGTCTTCCTTGCGTCCGGAAGTAGTGATACTGAAGCCAGAACCTTGTTTTACTTCGATCTTGAATGCGCTGCCCATTGACAACTTGGTGAAACCGGAGGCCGAGAATTTGCGGGACTCCTGCGCATTTGCGTTCATTGACAATATTGCCAGCGTGAAAACCGCAGCGAAAAATACGAGTGACTTTTTCATGGTATTAATTAGATTTTTGAAAAGATGACAACACAATCTCAAAAGTTGCATGAGGTGCCACTATTCCTGTACATTAATTTTGCTGGCGCCGCTGGCGTGACGGTTCAGATTAGGTACCCTTCCAAGTTCGACCCTGGATGCACCGGATGCATCGACATCGGCATTCTGAATATTCATTTCGGTGGCTGTCACTTTACAGGCTCCGTGCGCGTCGAGATTAGCCGACTTGGCGGAACCTTTCAAAGTAGCTTTCGAAGCTCCCGAAACTCCAACAGTAAGCTGGTCCGTTTCTACATTGATCTCCGATTTCGATGCACCTGAAATATCTACATTCAACCTGGAAAGTCCTTTGAAGCCGGTAACCAGCGTTTTATTAGCGCCCGACAATGACAACGCTTCCACAGTCGGCATCGTGATCACCAGTCCGATCCGTTTCCATTTATTGCTGTCAAAAAGGCTGAACTCGGTCGAACGTTTTACTTTTAATGTACCATCTTCCACATATACTTTCAGGTCATCCACTTCCTGAGACTCCTCGCTGTCGGCAGTTACATTGTATTCGGTTCCCTGACGAATGATGATAGAGTATGCTCCGCCAATGTCTACTTTTTTGAAATCTCCAACAGGGAATTGTTTGCTATAGTTGCCACGCTCACCCAATTCGAGGTCGCTATTGTCGTCATACTCAAATGAGTATCCTGAATTATCCTGACTTTCCTCACTATCAGTACGTATGTATTTGGCAGGGATATTGGTACAGATCAATCCCGAATCACGGCGCATTTCCCAAATCAGGTTATTCCAGATAATGTCCGGGTTATTCCCAAGATCATAATGTTCGAGGTTTCGCTGATTAGTTTCCCAATGATTAAGGGAAAAATAAAAATCGCTTGTCATCACAAACTTTTTATTATAGGGAATGTTGACAGTCAGGTCAATGCGTTGGTCCCGGTAAGGTCCATGCCCAGCCAGCAATGGGCCTTCTTTAAAAAGAAACACTGAATCTTTGACATCAACATTATACACCAATCCCGATGCATTCTTTTCCGCTTCCTGGCGGCTTTTGCCACGTGCATGTAATGTTTTGTCAAGTTTAATGCTGTCAGTTGTCGTGCTATATCCCGCCAGTCTGATATCAACATCCACATACTCGTCGTCATCTCC